>NC_013853.1:1800000-2146611 GCF_000027165.1 Streptococcus mitis B6
ACAAGAGCTCCTGATCCACTGAAAGATTATACAGAGCCAGTAAAGCCTTGACAACCAAGACAACGACGCTACCGCTAGAACCTAGACCAAACTTTTTGCCTTCTCGTTCCATTTTTCCTCGAATTTCTAGAGAAAAAGGTATTAAAGTTTGACATCGATAAGTCAGGAAATCTTCCACTAAAGCAACCGTTTCTTGAATCAAGCTATAGTCAGGATTTGGCGTCAAATCCACTGCAAAATCAAACAGATCCGAATAGATACGGTAACTATCAGAAAAAGCAATCTCGCCTTTCATATAGATGGGGATGGCCTTTATCAAGGCTAACTGCCCTGGCTCTAAAATAGCATATTCACCTGCCCAATAGAGTTTTCCACAAGTTTTAACAGCAACCATCTTGGCTCAAATCCTTTGTTTTTGACACAATCAAGCGATAACGTTGACCGAAGATTTCTGATAAATGCTCCAAGTCTTTCTCCTGACAGAGGACCTTGACATTGGGACCAGCATCCATAGTAAAGTAGCAGGCTTCCCCTTGCTCACGGAGCTGGCGGACAAAGTCCATGGCTTCATAAGAAGCATCCGTCAGATAAGAAAAGGCTGGTGATGCTGTTTTGGTCGTAGCGTGCATAGCCAGGGCATTTTTCTCCGTTAATTCCCCAACCTTGGCAAAGTCATTTGCCTTGAGGTAAACCAGCATATCCTGATAATCCTTCTCAGACTGACGCACCCAGTCGTCAAAGGTCGTCGAAGTTTCCACACAAAGTTTCATCCCATCACGGCTAGAGATTGGTTTTTTCTTGTCTTCTAGCACCAACATAATCATAGCTAGTTTCAGGCCTGTCTCTACCGGGTAAATCTCTCCGCTATCCTTATCCCAGGCACCGAGTGGTCCATAAAAACTCCGAGAGGAAGAGCCTGAGGCAAACTTAGCCTCCTGTGCCAACTGACTCCGATTCAAACCAAGCTTGAAATAAGCATTACAAGCCTTGACCAAGGCAGACAAACCACTAGAACTTGATGACAAGCCCGCTGCGGTAGGCATACTGTTTTGAGTATCGATACGAACAAAGCCATCACCATCTGGACGGTAGCGGTCAATAATCTTACTCATCTTGACATGCTCTGCCTCATTTTGTAACTGACCATTGATATAAAATGCATCAGCTGTCGCATCCGTCGGTAGAGATGACAAGGTCGTCTCCGTGTACATATTTTCCAAAGTCAGAGAAATACTGCTAGTAGCAGGAACCATCTCTTTTTCTTTTTTCTTTCCCCAGTATTTGATAATGGCAATATTTGCGTAGGAACGTACTGTTACAGGCTCTCTATCCATGTCTGAACAGCTCCTTTCTCTTCTAATCTTTCTGCTAGTTCTTGTGCGTGTGTCAAATTGTCTGCCAAGGCTATGATACAACCTCCTAGCCCACCACCGCTCATCTTAGCCCCCAGAGCACCATGACTAAGAGCTGTTTCAACCAAAGAGTCTGCCTCAGGGCTACTAACACCAATTTCTTTCAAATGTAAATGCGCTTGACTGAGGATTTGTCCCAGTCTTTCAGCATCTTTTCGTGAAATCGCATCCTCTGCCTGCTGGGTCAATTCTCCCAAGGCATGCAAAAATGGTAGAGCATCCTTGCCCTTACTTTGAACCGCTTGGATGGCTTCACGAGTATGACCATAAACGCCCGTATCTGCAATGACCAAATAGGCAGATAAATTCATCTCAAGCTCTGTAAATCCTACGTTCTTAATAAAGCGAATAGGCTGGTCACTGAGACAGGTCTTAGCATCCAAACCACTTGGATTCATATGGGCAATCATCTCCGCCCGATTGACCAAGATTTCCAATACATCATGAGGCAGGTAGGCTTGATAGTAGTCAAATACCGCACGAATGGCCGCTATGCTGATAGCAGCTGACGAACCCATTCCCCGTTTCTCAGGGATAGCCGAGTCAATCTCACAGCGAATGCAGGATTCTTTGATATCCAAATACTCCAGCGAAGCATAAACTGCCATGGACAAGGTATCTTCCTCATAGAGACGCCAAGGACTCGCTGCAGGAACTACCTTACAAGTCACCTCCACCTCCAAAAGAGGCAGGGAAATGGCAGGATAACCGTAAACGACCGCATGCTCCCCTATTAAAATAATCTTACTATGTGCCTGACCGACACCAACTTTTTTTGTCATGTTTTCCTTTTGCTAGACGAAAAAGTCGTCTTATTTATCATACAAGTATTGCTTCTCTCCTATCTATTTTATTATATTTTCACAAAAAAAGCGATTGTTTCCATTCACAATCGCCTCTTTCATTATTGAACCCATTCGCCATTATAATTGACGTAGTAGCCATCTACAGTGGTATTCACTGCTAAAGCACCTGAGCTATAGGCGTAGTACCATTTACTGCCGACCTGGAACCAACCAGTGACCATCGCTCCTGATGAACGGAGATAGTACCACTTGTTACCGAGATATTGCCAGCCTGTTTTCATATCGCCATTTTCAGCATCTAAATAGTACCAAGTTGAGCCTTCCTGATACCAGCCAGTTGTCATAGCTCCTGATGAACGGAGGTAGTACCACTTATTGCCAATTTGCTTCCAACCAGTTTGCATGATACCAGTTTCTGGATCTAGATAGTACCAAGTTGAGTTATCATTGTTCCAGCCACGCACTGGCTCCCCAACCGTTAAACTGTCGATACGAGCATCGAAGCCACCACTCTTTTGTAAATAATACCAGTGTCCCTCATCAGAAATCCAACCCGTTTTTAAAGTATGATAGCTACGCTGATCTTCAAAATAATAGACTCGTTTCTCTGCTGGACTATCATATTGTTCCCCATGATGTTTGTTGGTATTTGTAGCAGTTTTTGCCTCTAAAACTTGCTTACCAACAAATTCTTGTAGGACACCATCTTGATTAAAGTAATACCATTGTGGCATTGGCATAGATTCTAATCTTAAACCATTTGGGTAAGGACCAATTGTACTACCTTTAGATGGAAACGGGATATATTGCCAGCCGACAACCATTTCTCCTGATACATGATCAAAATAATAGGTCTTGCCATCAATCACTCGCCAGGCCTTTTCTTTGATGTCACCCTTCTTGTAGTAGGTTCTACCATTTTCTTGTACAAATTGCCAGCCTTCTGAATCAGCATCATCCGCCAATACTGCACTTGTTGCTAGCAAACCAAAGAAAAAGACTGCTAATGCAATTTGCATCAATTTTTTTATTATTTTCATTAGACCTATCCTCCATAACCGATTGTAGCAAAGATCCAACCATATGTCAACATATGGAACACTCTCAAAAAAGCAGTTACATAACTGCAACTGCTTTTCTATTCTTGCATGGTGTAACCAACACCACGCACGGTTTTAATGTAGCTTTTTTGACCTTTTACATCAAGCTTGCTACGTAGATAACGGATATAGACATCCACGATATTTGTTTCGGTCGCACTTTCATACTTCCAGACACTTTCCAACAACTGCTCACGAGTCAGAACTTTCTTGCTTCCCATAAGAGTGGCCAAAAGGTCATACTCACGACGCGTCAGAGCAATCATCTCCTCGCCACGATAAACGGTATGATGTTCTACATCCATACGCAGATTGCGGTAAGACGTTGGAACCTTCATCTGACTACAGTGTTGGTCGATAAAGTCCCGACCTCGGAAAATCGCTGAAATACGAGCTACCAGATTCTCAATAATAACCGGCTTATAGATGTAAGAAACGGCAAAGCGTTGGATTGTCTCAATCTGACCTTGCAATTCTTCACGATGGTCCAAAACCATGATGACTGAGGCTGGCTTAGTCCGACTCAGCTTGTCTGCAAAATCCTGGGCTGTCATATCCCCCAGACGAGCATTCAATAAAATCAAGTCATAGTCTGTCTGAAGAGCCATGGAGAGGGCTTTTTGCCCCTCCTCAACCTGATCAACTCGGTATTGCTCTTTTTGGAGTTCCAAACTTAAAAAGTGAGCTAGATTTCGTTCTTTCTCAAGTAATAAAATCCGTTTCCCCATGGCAGACCTACTTATTTTTCGTCATACCAAGAGTAGTGGAAGGTTCCTTCTTTGTCTTTACGTTGGTAAGTGTGGGCACCAAAGTAGTCACGTTGCGCTTGAATCAAGTTAGCTGGAAGGTCAGCTGAGCGGTAGCTATCAAAGTAAGTAATAGCTGCTGAGAAAGTTGGCACCGGCACACCAGCTTGAACAGCAAGAGCTACGATATCACGCACTGCTTGTTGGTACTTAGCAGTAACATCCAAGAAGTATTCATCCAAAAGAAGGTTAGCAAGGTCTGCATCACGGTTGTAAGCATCTGTAATCTTTTGCAAGAAACGAGAACGGATGATACAGCCATCACGCCAGATAGATGCGATGTCCGCAAATGGCAAGTTCCAGTTGTTTTCTTTAGAAGCTACACGCAATTGAGCAAAACCTTGTGCATATGAAATGATTTTTGAGAAGTAAAGGGCTTGACGGATTTTTTCAATCAATTCAGCCTTGTCTCCTTCAAATTTGAAGGCAGCTGGTTTTGGAAGAACCTTGCTAGCATGCACGCGTTCTTCTTTGTAAGTAGAGATGTAACGTGCAAATACTGACTCAGTGATGAGTGACAATGGCACACCAAGGTCAAGTGATGATTGACTAGTCCATTTACCAGTTCCCTTGTTACCTGCGGCATCAAGGATGTAGTCTACGATTGGTCCATCTTGACCTTCATCGTCTTTACGGCTCAAGATATCAGCTGTGATTTCAATCAAGTAGCTGTCCAATTCACCCTTGTTCCACTCAGTAAAGATTTCAGCCATATCTTCTGCAGAAAGGCCTAGCAAGTGTTGCATCAAGTCATAGCTTTCTGCAATCAATTGCATATCACCATACTCAATACCGTTGTGAACCATTTTCACATAGTGACCAGCTCCATCAGGACCGATGTAAGTCACACATGGTTTGCCATCTTCTGGTGCTTTAGCTGAGATTTCTTCAAGAACATCCGCAACCAATTCATAAGCTTCTTTTTGTCCACCAGGCATGATAGAAGGACCTTCAAGGGCACCTTTTTCACCACCAGAAACCCCAGTACCGATAAAGTTGATACCTGAGTTTGCCAATTCTTCATTACGACGGATGGTATCTTTGTAGAAAGTGTTTCCTCCGTCAATCAAGATATCACCCTTGTCAAGGTGTGGAAGAAGGGCTTGGATAGTAGCATCTGTACCAGGTCCAGCTTGAACCATAAGCATGATACGACGTGGTTTTTCGATTGAGTTTACAAAACTTTCAACGTCATAGCTTGGTACAAAGTTCTTTTCAGGATGGCAAGCAATTACATCTTCCGTTTTTTCTTTACTACGGTTGTAAATAGCAACTGTGTAACCACGAGATTCAATATTAAGGGCAAGGTTACGACCCATTACGGCCATACCTACGACACCAAAGTTAGCTTTTGTCATTTGACACTCCTCTTGTTTCATTTGTTTTATTTTATCATTTTTACTTTTGAAAAGAAAGAATTTTGTAACGACTGTTTAGTAGTCCAAGTCATCCGCATGTCCAGCACCATTTCCGACAAAATATCCTGTCTTACAGTTAAGGGTAAAGAGATAGGTTCCATCTGGCTTATAGAGGTTGTAATAACCATTGCCATTAACGATATTAACACGTTCAAGGATATATTGGTTACCAGTAATATAACCACGTGAGCGTGAAGTTGCTAAAATTTGTTCCAAGACACCATCCGCAAAATCCCAAGCAGAGTTGTTACTATCATCAATAGCAGACTGATTATAGGCAACACGACTGGCACTTCTTTGAACAGCAACCCCTGCACTCGAGAGACCCATATTGACTTCACTACGAGAACTTCTAGTTTCATTTGAGGCAGCATTTGAACTACTTGGGCTTGTCTCACTAGTCGTATTTGAGCTTGCTTGACTTGAACTTGAACTACTAGTTTCACTTGAACTTGAACTAGAAGTACTTGTTTGCTGGCTCTTACCAAGGCTGATAGCCTTATCTAGCACTTTATCAAGCTCCGTATTGCCAGTTTTAATATCTGTAAATTTAGCATCTGATTTAGCTTTAGCGTTAGTGTCCAAAACTCCATCTACAATAGCTGGCTTCTCAAATTGAGCATTGACATCTTGAATGGCCTTTATTTGAATCGCTAGACTATCATACTTAGATTTTGCTAGCGTATATTCACGACTACCTTCTAGCTTATCAAGCAAGGTTTTCAGTTGACTCAGTTTATCAAATTGGCTATTCTTCAAAGCCGTTTTGTTGCTATCTGTATAGAAGGCATCATATAAATTATTGAATTCTTCCACATCTGACTGCGTATTTGTAGTTGATTGAGAAGTTTGGATTTCCTTGGTCGAACGAGCCACCTGACGATAAATATAATAACCAGTTCCAAGGATAAGAACCACTAAGGCTGCTAGAATACCGTAAAGCACCCATTTCTTCTTACTTTTTCCATCTTCACTATCTGTGACTCGATAAAGTGTTGGAATATCTTCAGTCTCAGAGGCTTCAACAAGAGGAGTTTCTGAAACTCGTGTTAATTCTAAATCATCAAACTGACTCAATTCATCTTCTGAAGCTGGAGAAGTTACTCCTGTTTCCTCACGAAGCTCTTGAAGTAAATTATCCAGAGTCTGAGTCTCCTCTATCTCTTCTATCCCTTCTTTTTCAACTAAATCATCCTTGCTAAACTGACGCGTTTCAAACTTATCTGCCTCAATTTCATCTTTATGTTGTTTCACATACTTGTCCAAGATAGAATCTCCAGGCAATACACCTGCTTCCACCTCTTCATTTTTTAGCATGGCTTCTCCAACCGTTAGCTCTTTGGCATCATCAAAATCAAATTGCGCTTCTTGATGTTCTGTTATATGACGATCATGTCTTTTCTTACTCATGAGTTTTCCTTCCTACTTTACTTCCTGACGTTTAACACGCTGACCGAAATATTGATACAAATCAACTTTTAAAGTTCCATTGTACAACTTGCGCTTCTTGTCCGCCTGACTGCCGTACTTGGTCTCAAAGGCTTCATCACTAGTTAGGATAAATTTGCTCCACGTTTTCAGCGGTGCAAATACTTGACCCATCTCAGCATAAAGCTTGGTCACCCCTGCATCATCTGATAAACGCTCCCCGTAAGGCGGATTGGAAATAATCACACCATTGATTTTATCGGAACGCAAATCCTGCACGCGCATCTGCTTAAAAGTAATGTCTCCTGCAACACCAGCTGCCTGGGCATTGGCCTTAGCAATTTCCACCATGCGTGCATCGATATCACAGCCCATGATATCCAGTTCCAGCTCACGGTCTACTTTTTTAGCCGCCTCTGTGCGCACTTCTTGAATCAAGCGATCGCTAATCCAGTTCCATTCCTCAAAAGCAAAGGAGCGACGAAGACCAGGCGCCATCTTTCTGGCAATCATGACAGCCTCGATACAGAAAGTCCCCGAACCACAGGTCGGATCAATCAAAGGCTTGTCTGGATACCAGTTAGAAAGTTGTAAAATAGCTGCCGCCATGTTTTCCTTGATAGGGGCTCCCCCTTTTTCGGTACGATAACCACGTTTAAATAGGCTAGACCCGGTCGTATCAATCATGACAGTTGCCACATCTTTGAGAATAGAGACCTCAATCTTAAACTCTGGACCATTCTCCATCAGAGGAACACCTTCTGGGCGGGCGTAGTGTTTCTGCAATTTCTTGACAACAGCTTTCTTAGAAATAGCCTGAACACTGGGTTCATTATGCAGTTTAGATTTAACACATTTGGCCTTGGAAATCGGGAACCGAGCTCCGAGTGGTAAATAATTTTCCCAATCTAAAGCAAAAACTCCCTGAAACAGCTCTTCAAAAGTCTTAGCTGGGAACGTTCCTACGATAATTTTGATACGATCTGCTGCCCGAAGCCAGAGGTTGGTTTCGATAATAGCTCTCACGTCTCCTTGAAAACGAACACGTCCATTTTCAACCTGACAATCATAGCCCAACTCTCGCACTTCTCGTCCCACAACAGCTTCAAGACCTGCTGCTGCAGTAGCGATTAAATTAAATTCTTTTTTCATGTTACAGTCTTGCAAGACCTTTCTATATGTCCACTTTAAAAAATGAGGTTGAGAAAATTTCTCAGCCCCAACCTATATGCAATTTTCTATAAGCCATGTTTTGTTCCAGAAGTGACTAGGACCACTTCCTTCGATAATCATCTGTCTACCACTAATAGCTCTAGCTGATAGCAGTCAGAATACTACGTTCGTTTCCGCGTACTCCATGCCCCGACCAAAATTTGGGTTGCTAGCTTGAGGGGTTTACCGCGTTCCACTCTCTCTGTTTCCAGAAAGACTCCGTCACTGTGGCACTTTCAAGCCTACTCTGACCTATCCGAGGACTTAGCCATTTCAACTGCCGTAACGATTACTCGTCCCTAGGCTTATGGTTTCGCCTAGCACAAACACTACAGGCATCACAGCCTGTGCTAGCATGGACTTTCCTCATGAGAAGCAACTCTCCTCACGCGATTATCCAAAAATTGCATGTGACAAGACCTGAATTACAAATCAGGATTGTCTAAAATTTGTTTGCCGAATACTTCTTTTTCAAGACGATTCAAGCGTTTCAAAATATCAAAATTCGTCATAGAAGATGAAGCTGCCACATCAATTGGATCTGGGTGACTAGGACTTGGGGCTGAACTCACTTGCGGTTTACGGGCTAATTCTTCCTTCAAATCTGCAATTTCCTGACGAAGTGACTTGACCAAGGCAGCATAGGTTTCATAGTCCTTGATGACATCGTCTAAAAACTCGTCAACTTCTACCTTACTATACCCTCGGACTTCACGCCCAAACTCTTGTTCAAAAATATCTTTCGCTGAAAAAATAATACTTGACATGTCTCTCTCCATTCTCGCTTGCTAGTATTATTATATAAAAAAAGCCAAACAAAAATCAAGGTCAAAGCTTCAATTTTCGGAAAAATTTTCAGCAAGTTCATTTAGCCGATCAAATGTTAATCTCTTTATAAAATAGTCCTCTTGATTTTTCATCTTTTGGTAAAAATAAGCTAGTTTCGTTTCATTTTCTTCATCATAAAAAAGATAGGAACTAGTCGTGTTTTCCAGTAAAAATCGTTGGTAATCTCGTAGTTGCCCCATATGTTCATATTTAGGATAGGCATATTTGACAAAATCGACCTGCTTAAATTGGCTAAGTTTAAGCTGATTCGCTTCATTCCAATTTTCCCCGTGTGTTTCAAAATCAAAAATGGTCGCTAGGCTGAAATCATATTCTTCTTTCATTTCATTTGCGACATCAAGCACCCAAGATTCAAATCCCAAGTTCCCTGTAAAGACCAGCCATTTAATCCCTTCTTCTGCTAGACTTTCTAAATCACGGCGAATGGCTTTCTTTATAATTTTTAACCTGATATCTTTTTCATTAAACAAACCCAAGTCAAAATTAGAATATCCCATAATTAAAGCTGTAGTCATTTTTACACCTTTCTTTCTATTTTTATGGTATAATAGAGTGAAGTTATTGTACCAATAAGGAGAAATATGGTCAACTATCCTCATAAAATTTCATCAAAAAAAAGCCAAACATCTCTTTCTCAACCAAAAAATTTCGCAAATCGAGGAATGTCTTTTGAAAAGATGATTAATGCTACCAACGACTACTATTTGTCTCAGGGCTTGGCTGTTATACACAAGAAACCAACTCCCATTCAAATCGTACGAGTGGACTATCCACAACGAAGTCGTGCCAAGATTGTTGAAGCCTATTTTCGACAAGCTTCAACGACGGACTATTCTGGCGTTTATAAGGGATATTACATCGACTTTGAAGCCAAGGAAACAAAACAAAAACGTGCGATTCCGATGAAAAATTTCCATCCACATCAGATTCAGCATATGGAACAAGTCCTTGCCCAACAAGGAATCTGCTTTGTCCTTCTTCACTTTTCTTCTCAGCAAGAAACCTACTTATTGCCGGCATTCGATTTGATTCGCTTCTATCATCAAGATAAGGGACAAAAATCAATGCCACTTGGATATATTCGAGAATATGGATATGAAATCAAGGCCGGCGCCTTCCCTCAAATTCCCTATCTCAATGTTATCAAAGAACATTTATTAGGTGGTAAAACAAGATGAACAAACAAACTATCCTGCGAATAGCTAAGTATGTGAGTATCTGCTTCTTAACTTTATTTATCACAGCAGTTATGCTGGGAGGAGGCATATTTCTCTATTACGTCAGCAAAGCCCCAGCCCTATCTGAGAGCAAATTAGTCGCAACCACGTCTAGTAAGATTTTCGATAGTAAAAACGAACTGATTGCCGATCTGGGCTCTGAACGCCGAGTAAACGCTCAGGCCAACGAAATTCCTACTGATTTAGTCAAGGCTATCGTATCAATCGAAGACCATCGTTTTTTCGATCATCGCGGTGTCGATACCATCCGAATTATAGGAGCTTTTTTACGTAACTTACAAAACAACTCCCTCCAGGGAGGATCAACCCTTACCCAACAATTAATTAAGTTGACCTATTTCTCAACTTCCACTTCTGATCAGACCATTTCACGTAAAGCCCAGGAAGCTTGGTTGGCTGTTCAATTAGAACAAAAAGCAACAAAACAAGAAATTCTGACCTACTATGTGAATAAAGTTTACATGTCTAACGGAAACTATGGAATGCAGACGGCTGCCCAAAACTATTACGGCAAAGATTTGCGAGAACTATCACTACCTCAACTTGCCCTACTAGCAGGAATGCCACAGGCTCCGAATCAATACGATCCCTATTCTCATCCAGAAGCTGCCCTTGACCGCCGTAACTTGGTACTTTCAGAGATGAAAGGTCAAGGCTACATCTCTGCCGAACAGTATGAGAAGGCTATCAATACCCCTATTACTGATGGACTCCAAAGTTTGAAATCAGTCAATAGCTATCCAGCATATATGGACAATTATCTCAAAGAAGTTATCGACCAAGTAGAACAAGAAACTGGCTATAACCTTCTAACTACTGGGATGGATGTTTACACAAATGTAGACCAAGAAGCTCAAAAACATCTGTGGGATATCTACAACTCCGATCAATACGTCTCTTACCCTGACGATGATTTGCAAGTCGCATCTACGGTCGTAGATGTTTCAAATGGTAAAGTCATCGCCCAACTTGGAGCTCGTCACCAAGCAAGTAACGTTTCATTTGGTACCAACCAAGCGGTGGAAACCAACCGTGACTGGGGTTCATCCATGAAACCAATCACAGACTATGCTCCCGCACTTGAGTATGGCATCTATGACTCAACAGCATACATGCTTAAAGATGCTCCTTACAACTATCCAGGTACAAATATTCCTCTTCACAACTGGGATAAATCATATTTCGGAAACATTACCCTTCAATATGCCATCCAACAATCCCGTAACGTTACAGCAGTTGAAACGCTTGAAAGGGTCGGATTAGACCAGGCTAAAACTTTCTTAAATGGGCTAGGAATTGATTACCCAACTATGGTCTATGCTAACGCTATTTCAAGTAATACAACTGAATCAAATAAAAAATATGGTGCTAGCAGTGAAAAAATGGCCGCTGCCTATGCTGCTTTTGCCAATGGTGGTATCTACCACAAACCAATGTATATCAATAAAGTTATCTTTAGTGATGGTAGTTCAAAAGAGTTTTCTGATCAGGGTACACGCGCCATGAAAGAAACAACCGCCTACATGATGACTGAAATGATGAAAACAGTATTATATTCTGGTATAGGTCGAGGCGCTTATATATCTTGGCTCCCACAAGCAGGTAAGACGGGTACATCTAACTACACGGATGAGGAGATTGAAAAACACATCAAAAACACTGGCTACGTAGCTCCAGATGAATCGTTTGTAGGATATACTCCTAAGTATTCTATGGCTGTATGGACAGGTTATTCGAATCGTTTAACTCCTATCGTTGGAGATCGTTTCCTAGTTGCAGCTAAAGTTTATCGCTCAATGATAACGTATCTATCAGAAGATACTCATCCAGAAGACTGGACGATGCCAGACGGACTTTTCAGAAACGGGGAATTTGTATTCAAAAATGGAGCTCGCCCAATATGGACTGATCCCTCTACTCAACAATCCTCAACAGCTGAAAGTTCAACTACACAGGCAACTACGACGGTTGGTCAACAACCCAATAATGCTCCAGCAACTGATCCTAATCAAGGACAAGCTGGTCAGACTGTGCATCCAACACAACCAGTACAACCAACACAGCCAACACAGCCAACGCCACAAAATCCACAAGTTCAACAGCAACCACAACAGTGAGATGAAAGAAAATCCTGAGAATAAAAACTCAGGATTTTTTCTACAAAAAAATTAGTTTCATAATCTTTGAAAGTGAAGAGAGGTTTCAACTCATTTTCGATAAACCAAAAGAAGTTAGCGAATAACTAACTTCTTTTTATCTTATTTCACATGTTTTGCAAGTTCTTCTTGCGCTTTTTTATTGGATTCTTCTTTTTCTTTCATCCATTTATCTTGAGCTTTTTGGTATTCATCTACAGTGACTGCCTTGTCTTGAAGTTCCAAGTATTTGTATAGGAGCGGATCGCTTGTCCCCTTGTTACCAGAGAAGGCAAATGGCATCGTAAATGGTACCATCTTAGACAAGATTGGGCGACCAGTGAGTGATGTTGTTGGGATAATCAAGGCACTATCTGTCAACCAAGCTTGGGCAGCAGCGTATTTATCATATCGTTTAGCAACATCTGTAGTCTCATCATCAGCTTCAGTAACCAATTTCTCGTAGTCATATAGACCTACTTTTTTAGCAGCTACATTATCTTTCCCTGAGTCAAATCCTAAATATGTTTTAGTGCTTTCACCAACTGATGGTTTGATGATATCAAGGTAGGTTGATGGATCGGCAAAGTCTGGACCCCAACCGACATTATCTGAAATATCCCAATCTTCCCCAGCTGCTGTTTCAGCAAAGTAGGTAATATTGTTTACTTCATCCTTTTGTAGCTGTTGAATATCAATGACAACATTATCTGTACCCAAGGTTTCTTCAACCGATTGTTTGAAAGATTGGACACGTTGAACTTTTGTAGTTGCTGTCTGATCAACTGGCATATCCAAATGAATTGGGAAAGTCACGCCTTCTGCCTGAAGAGCAGTCTTAGCCTTAGCAAATTCAGCCTTAGCCTTGTTTGGATTGTAGAGACCATCTTGAGCATCTGCGAAGTTGACATCCTTCCATTCATCCCCATAAGTTACCAATTTTTCTTTGACCATATCGCCAAAGTTTTTCCCATCTGCTTGAACAAATGTTGGTGGCACAAAGAGATTACGCAAGATTTTGCTTGCACCACTGGCACCGTTCACTTGTGAAGCATAGGCCGTACGGTCAAAACCAAAGGCAATAGCCTGACGGAAATCCTTGTTTAAGAGAGCCTTTTTAGTAGAAGTCTTTTGTTCGTCGCTAGTCTTAGAAGTATATTTATAAGACTGACGATCAATATTTGTTCCCACTAGATACGTAGTCGAGTCTTGTTGGGTATAGACAATATTGTCTTTCATCGTTTTTTCAAGCTCTGCAAAACTTGCATTTGTAGGAGAGAGACGAGCTACTGTAAGACTACCATTTTTAAAATTCTCTGCTGGTTTGCTGGTATCTTGCCCATCCCAGAATGACAATTTGACCTTGTCAATATGCACATTGTCCTTATCCCAGTAATTAGGATTTTTCGCAAACTCTACAGATGATTTCGCTACTAGAGATTTCAAAACGAAAGGTCCATTGTAGAGAATACTGCTTGGATCCCCAGCCTTGGCAAAATCATCCCCTTTTGAGTTTAAAAACTCTTCATTGACTGGCGCAAGCACACCCATGGTTGTTTTAGAATTCCAAAAACTTTCAGGTTTGTTCAAAGTGTATTGGACTGTTTGGTCATCCAGAGCTTTAATCCCAACTTGAGAGAAATCTTTATTTTCCCCTTTAGCGTATGCATCCAAACCTTTGATTGAATCCTGTACCAAGTAAAGAGCTTCAGATTTCTTATCTGTCGCATATTGAAGTCCTGTCACAAAGTCCTGAGCCTTAACAGGAGCATACTCTTCTCCCTCAGACGTGTACCACTTGGCGTCTTTACGAATTTTATAGGTATAAGTCAAACCATCCTTAGAAACAGACCAGTCCTCTGCCATAGAGGGAATCAAATTCCCATAGCGGTCATTTTCAAGCAATCCATCAATCACATTACTAGTAATATTGGCAGTCGCTGCCTTACCAGTTGTCAAATAGTTGAGATTATCTGGTTCAGTCTCATAAGTAAAGGCAAAGGTCTGCTCACCTTTAGCACCTGCCCCCCCTGAACAAGCAGCTAAAACACCCGCTGCTAATAAAGTCACTCCCGCAAGAGCCAATACTTTTCTTGTTTTCATAGTCTTCTCCTTTGTTTTTTATTCATTATAGACTCTTTTTCAAGTCCTGTCAATAGAATTTTCTGAATTTTAAGAGTTATTTGTTATATTTGATATATTCTGAAAAATAAAATTGTTCATTTATGCCAAAAAAGCCAACATAGATTCTCTTCTGATAAGCAGAAAAGAATCTTGTTGACTTTATACTCTTCGAAAATCAAATTCAAACCACGTCAACGTCGCCTTGCCGTACTCAAGTACAGCCTGCGGCTAGTTTCCTAGTTGGCTCTTTGATTTTCATTGAGTATTACTTCTAAAAATCTTAAGTAGCAAAGATTCTAAAATGACAGAATCCTTGCATTATTGTCCCAACTCTTCCTCGACCACTTCCAAAGCCCGTTCAATGACCACATGCATGTCGTAGTATTTATAATCTGCCAAACGTCCGCAGAAAATGACCTTATCATTCTGGGCCGCCTCTTCTTGATAGTTAGCAAACAGGGCATTGTTTCTCTCATCATTGATTGGATAATAAGGTTCATCACCACGTTTCCAATCTGCTGGGTATTCCCGAGTAATAACCGTTTTATCTTGTGTTCCGTACTCAAAGTGTTTATGCTCAATAATGCGAGTATAAGGAATTTCACGTTCTGTGTAGTTAACAACTGCATTTCCTTGATAGTTCTCTTCATCTAAAACTTCATGCTCAAAACGAAGACTACGGTATTCTAACTCACCATGTTTATAATCGAAATATTGGTCAATCATCCCTGTAAAGACAACTTTTTCAGCAGAAGCTTCTAATTCTTGACGATTGGCAAAAAAGTCAACTCCAAGTTCTACTTCCACATCCTTCAGCATATTTTCGATAATAACGTTGTACCCTCCAATTGGAATCCCTTGATAACGGTCGTTAAAATAATTATTATCAAAAGTCAAACGAACTGGTAGACGTTTGATGATAAACGGAGGAAGGTCAGTCGCAGAACGTCCCCATTGCTTTTCAGTATATCCCTTAATCAACTTTTCATAAATATCTGGACCGATCAACTTGATAGCTTGTTCTTCCAAGTTTTTAGGTTCAACGTCTTTCATGTGAGCCGTTTGCTCAGCAATCTTATCTTTGACCTCTTGAGGAGTTTTTGTCCCCCACATAGCATAGAAAGTATTCATATTGAAAGGTAGATTATAAAGACTGCCCTTGTAATTAGCTACAGGCGAGTTGATATAGTTGTTAAACTCAGCAAATTGATTAACATAATCCCAGACTTTCTTATTAGAAGTATGGAAGATATGGGCACCATATTTATGAACATTAACACCTTCTACATTCTCACAATAGATATTCCCACCAATGTGGTCACGTTTATCAATAACTTTTACTTTTTTTCCACGATTGGTTGCTTCATAAGCAAAAATTGCTCCAGACAACCCAGCACCAACGATTAGATAGTCGTACATAGTCTCTCCCTTATCATCTATCTTTACATCTCCTTAACTATAGCAAAAGAGAGGATATTATACTCTTCGAAAATCTCTTCAAACCACATCAGCGTCCATCTGCAACCTCAAAACAGTATTTTGAGCTGACTTCGTCAGTTCTATCTACCACCTCAAAGCTGTACTTTGAGCTAACTTCCCAGTTACTCTTTGATTCTTATTCAGTATTCGTTTCAATTTATTTTAGCACAAAACAAATCATTTCTCAGTTTTCAATAGACGAGTGATTTAAAAAGACAAGCACCAAAATTGATGTTTGTCTTTATGATTCTCCTTAAAAAGCTATTCCTCATTATTTAACATGATTTTCTGCTTCTTTTTGAGCTTTTTCGATTGTTTTTTTACTTTCTTGCTTCCATTTGGTCTTCGCTTCTTCAAACTGTTTGGTTGTCACAGTGTCTTTTTGCAGTTTCATGTACTTGTAGTTATTGCCATCACCCTTGATACCGACCAATGAATAGCCTCTTGTAAATGGCGTTACTTTGGTTACAGATGCTGTGCCACCGCTTGACATGGCTGACATAATCAGAGAATAGTCAATCATCCAAGCCTGTGCTTCAGCATATTTTTCATAGCGTTTGGCTACATCTTTATTTTCACTATCTGCATCTTTGAGCATCTTAGTGTAGGTATCAAGCCCCAAGCTAGCAATCTTAGCTTTATCTTCCTTGGCATCTAGACCAAAAATCTTGAGATAGAATCCATCCTCTGCATTGAAAGGATTAAGGTAAGTAGATGGATCCTGATAATCCGCTACCCAACCATCAAAACTTAAATCATAATCTCTTGCATTGGGAGTAGGAGCCAAGAAGGCTACATTATTGTACTCATCTGTAGAGAGTTGCTGAACATCAATAACAAGATTGTCAGCACCTAAAACAGACTCAAGGGTCTGTTTCACAGAATTCATACCAGTTACAGCATTTTTATTTGTCTGATCAACAGCTATATCCAAGTGAATTGGGAAGGTCACACCTTGACTTGCCAAGTCTTTTTTGGCTTCTGCAAATTTTTCTTGGGCTTTTTCTTTGTTGAAATAGGCATCCTGCGCATCTGCCAAGTTAATACCTGACCATTCTGTGCCATAGTTGACCAATTTAGAAGCGACTACTTCTCCAAAGTTCTTGTCTCCAACTTGGACAAATGTAGGAGGTACTAGAGTGTTACGAAGGGTCTTGCTAGCTGCTTCTTCACCGTTTGACTGAGCAGAATAGGCTGTGCGGTCCAAGGCAAAGTTCACCGCTTGGCGGAAGTTTTTGTTCAAGACAGCTGTCTCAGTTGACTTCTTCTGCTCATCTGTCGTTTTAGTAGTGTGATTGTAAGCCTGACGGTTGACGTTGAAATTAAAATACCAAGAAGTCTTGTCCTGCAAGCTATAGACGATATTATCCTTGTATTTCTCCTTGGTCTTAGCAAAGTTTGAACTATTTGGATAAACCCCAGCGATAGAATAAGCTCCACTTTCAAAATTACGGATGGTCAATTCTTGGTCTGAGCCATCAAAGTAAGCCAATTTTACGTGTTCAATTGATACTTTGTCATGATCATAGTGATGCGGATTTTTCACATACTCGATTGATGATTTTGATGTGAAATCTTTTAACAAATAAGGTCCGCTGTAGAGAATGCTATCTGGAGATAGGGTACCAAAATCTTCCCCTTTTGAGTTTAGAAACTCTTCATTCACTGGGAAAAGAATACTATTCGTTGTTTTTGAATTCCAGTAAGGCTCTGGAAGTGCCAAAGTATACTCAACAGTCTGGTCGTCAATGACCTTCACCCCAACCTTAGAAAAGTCAGAATCCGCTCCTGTAATATAGTCATTCAAGCCCTTAATCGAGTTTTGAATCAAGTCAATGACCTGTGATTTATTGTCCACTGCGTACTTGATACCTATCACAAAATCCTGTGCCTTAACTGGGTCGTATTATTCACCGTCAGCCGTAAACCATTTGGCATCTTTTCTCAATTTATAGGTATAAGTCAGACCGCCGCTTGAAACAGACCAGTCTTCTGCAAAAGATGGAACTAGGTTCCCATGATTATCATTTTCAAGCAAGCCATCAACTAGGTTGGTAATGATGACTGTATTATCAGTGTAATAGTCTCATAGGTAGTTAAAAGTAGTTGGATTTCCACTAAAGGTTGATGAGTAAGTTTTTGTATCTGAACCTGATTGACCGCAAGCAACTAAAAGCAAAGCAGCCGCAAAAGTCAACCCTGTACCAAGGACACGCTTTTTGGTATTCATCTTCTTTCTCCTTTATGTTAGTTTTTATAACATATGTTTATTTTACCAAAATAGTGAAAATTTGTAAAGTTAATTGAATTTTAAGAATGAAAGTTTATAAATTTTAGCCATAAAAAAACAAAGAATTTCTGTCTTTAATACAGTCCTCCCTTGTTTTTATACGATTTCAATTTTAGATTTTTCTGCAAAAAATATTTATAGTAATTCCACACAGAAAGCATCCCATGGAGCCAAGATTTGTTTTTCAAAAACTTCTTGAGCCGCGGTGTTTTCAATCAGGACAGATTTGACGCTTCCTTCTACGGTCAAGTCTTGTTCTTCATTGGACAAGTTAGCTACGACTAGGAATCGACGGTCCCCATCTTTACGGATATAAGCAAAGACCTTGTCAGCTGTTTCCCATAGTTCAAAGTCAGCTCGAATCAGCCAGCTATTCTCCTTACGGATTTGAACCAACTTCTGATAAGTATAAAAAATAGAATCTTGATTTGCCAGCGCTTCTTGAACATTGATTGCTTGATAGTTTGGATTCACTGCCAACCAAGGTTGACCTGTTGAGAAACCAGCATTTTTGCTCTCGTCCCATTGCATAGGGGTACGGGCATTGTCACGTCCAATGACACAGATACTGTCCATGATTTCTTCCATCGGAACACCTTTTTCAAGAGCTTCACGCGCATAGTTGAGGGATTCAATATCTTCTACTTGATCCAGTGTTTCAAACGGATAGTTGGTCATCCCTATTTCCTCACCTTGGTAGATATAAGGAGTCCCTCTCATGAGATGAAGCAAGATGGCAAAGGCTTTGGCCGATTTTTCGCGGTATTCTTGGTCATTTCCCCAGATTGAGACGATACGAGGGAGGTCATGATTGTTCCAGAAGAGGGAATTCCAACCGTCCTCAACTCCTAACTCTGTCTGCCATTTGTTGAAAATCTCTTTTAACTTAGCTATATTCAGCTCTTTTTGATAATGCCATTTAGGTTGCCCTTCCTGATACTGAAGACAGATATGTTCAAACTGGAAGACCATAGACAATTCTTGCCCCTTGGGATCCGAGTAGAGCTTGGCAATCTCTGGCGTTGCTCCCCATGTTTCCCCTACTGTCAAGAGATCCTTATCGCCAAAGGTCGCCTGATTCATTTCCTTGAGATAGGGATGGAGCATAGGACCATTATTGACTACCTTCTCGTCAGGAATTTTCCCAATCATGTCAATGACATCCATGCGGAAACCGCCAATCCCTTTATCAATCCAGAAGTTCATCATCTCATAAATTTTCTGGCGAAGTTTTTCATTTTCCCAGTTGAGATCAGGCTGTTTCTTGCTGAAAAAGTGGAGATAGTATTGACCTGACTTTTCATCATATTCCCAAGCAGAACCACTAAAGATAGAATCTAAATCGTTGGGTTCATCCCGCCAGATATAGTAGTCTCGTTCAGGGCTATCAGGATTTTCACAGGCCTCGACAAACCAAGCATGTTCATCTGAGGTATGATTGACCACCAAGTCCATGATGATACGAATATCACGCTTTTTAGCTTCTGCGATCAGTTGGTCCATGTCCTCCATGGTCCCGAAAATAGCGGCAATCACTTGATAATCAGCAATATCGTAGCCATTATCATCCATGGGGCTGTCATAAACGGGAGAAAGCCAAATCGCTGTAATACCTAACTTGGCTAGATAGTCTAACTTACTGGTAATACCTGGCAAATCACCAATTCCATCTCCGTTGCTATCCATAAAGCTCTTAGGATAAACTTGATAGACTACGGCATTGTGCCACCACTTTTCTTGCATCTTCTTACCTCATTATTTTAATAATCTATAGTCTATGATAGCGCTTTTCAGAGTTTTATGCAAGCGTTTGCCTAATCTTTTTGATTCCTTTTTTAACTCCATAGTTTCCTAACTTCCAATTTTTTATTATAATAGAGGTCAGAGGTAAAAAAATGAAAAAACAAGCTTTTAGTTCTGAACAATATTTGAATCTACAGCGCGACCACATTTTGGAGCGCATTAACCAATTTGACGGCAAGCTCTACTTGGAGTTTGGTGGCAAAATGTTAGAAGATTTCCACGCTGCTCGTGTTCTTCCTGGTTATGAGCCTGACAACAAAATCAAGCTCTTGCAAGAATTGAAAGAGCAAGTCGAGGTTGTAATTGCCATTAATGCTAGCAACATCGAACATTCCAAAGCACGTGGTGACTTGGGCATTTCTTATGACCAAGAAGTTCTTCGTTTGATTGATAAATTCAATGAACTGGGAATTTTTGTTGGCTCCGTTGTCATCACACAGTACGCTGGCCAACCAGCTGCAGATGCTTTCCGCAATCAACTCGATAAAAACGGAATTGATTCTTATCTTCATTATCCAATCAAAGGATATCCAACAGATATGGATCACATCATTTCTCCAGAAGGTATGGGGAAAAACGATTACATCAAAACCAGTCGTAACTTGATCGTCGTAACCGCTCCTGGACCTGGTTCTGGAAAATTGGCAACCTGTATGTCCAATATGTACCACGATCAAATCAATGGTATCAAGTCTGGCTACGCTAAATTTGAAACTTTCCCAGTTTGGAATCTTCCCCTTCATCACCCAGTCAATTTGGCCTACGAGGCTGCCACAGCTGACCTTGATGATGTCAACATGATTGACCCCTTCCATCTTCAAACCTATGGAGAAACCACTGTCAACTACAATCGTGATATCGAAATCTTCCCAGTGCTCAAGCGCATGTTGGAACGCATTCTAGGAGAGTCTCCATACGCTTCTCCGACAGATATGGGTGTCAACATGGTTGGTTTCGCTATTACAGATAATGAGGCTGCTATCGAAGCCTCTAAACAAGAAATCATCCGTCGCTACTATCAGACTGTTCTTGATTTCAAAGCCGAAAAAGTGGGCGAATCTGCTGTCAAGAAAATTGAATTGCTTATGAACGACCTCGGTATCACACCTGCAGACCGCAAGGTTGCTGTCGTTGCGCGTCAAAAAGCAGAAGAAACTGGCGGACCAGCCCTAGCCCTTGAATTGCCTAGCGGGGAAATTGTCACTGGTAAGAACTCAGAACTCTTTGGCCCTACAGCCGCTGCTCTTATCAACGCCATCAAGAAATCAGCTAACATTGCGAAAGAAGTAAAACTAATCGAGCCTGAAGTTGTTAAGCCAATCCAAGGTCTTAAAATCGATCATCTCGGCAGCCGCAATCCACGCCTGCATTCAAATGAAATCCTGATTGCACTTGCTATCACAGCTACAGAAAATCCTGACGCTGCCCGCGCTATGGAAGAACTTGGCAATCTCAAAGGAAGCGAAGCCCACTCAACCATCATCTTGACTGATGAAGACAAGAATGTCCTTCGTAAACTAGGTATCAATGTAACTTTTGACCCCTACTACCAATACGACCGCTTGTATCGCAAGTAAAGAGTTCAACCTCTCCACCCTCGGAGAGGTTTTCTCTCTGTCTCAAGAGCAGCCTTTATGGTATAATGAAAAGAGAAAACTGAAAGGATTTACCATGTCAAAAGAAGTTATTGTCGAAAGTTTTGAACTTGACCACACCATTGTTAAAGCACCCTATGTTCGCTTGATTGGGGAAGAAACAGGACCAAAGGGTGACATCATCTCCAATTATGATATTCGTTTAGTGCAACCCAATGAAGACTCTATCCCTACCGCCGGCCTTCACACTATTGAGCACCTCTTGGCCAAACTCATCCGTACTCGCATTGACGGCATGATTGACTGTTCACCATTTGGTTGCCGTACAGGCTTCCACATGATTATGTGGGGACGTCATACTAGCGCTGAGATTGCAGCAGTTATCAAGGATTCGCTCAAAGAAATCGCTGAAACTACTACTTGGGAAGACGTCCCTGGAACAACCATCGAATCTTGCGGTAACTACAAGGATCACAGCCTCTTTTCTGCTAAAGAATGGGCAAAACTTATTCTAGAACAAGGGATTTCAGATGATGCCTTTGAACGCCATGTCATCTAAACAATCGAGTAGGGGATAATTTCTAGCCCCTCTCACACCACCGTACGTGCCGTTCGGCATACGGCGGTTCAACTAACTTTTAACGCATGTCGTTCAAGGTAATAATCCAAACACGAAACCAGTCCACGTTTTTTAAGGACTGGTTTTGATATAGCACGTTTAAGTACCGACTTCTGAGCTACTAATTGATAGTGGTCGCCCCAGCCAGATACCTTATCTGCTATCCATTTAGGAACCCCTAACTTAAGCAATCCCCATAATCGTCTAGATTTCTTCTTCCATTGCTTCCAGATAATCACTCGTAGGCGAGTACGCAAGCGCTCATCTATGCTGGTGACTATACTTTTCATATTTCCCAATGAGAAATAGTTTATCCATCCTCGAATGGACAAATTCAGTTGCTCAATACGTCTTGTTAAGTCTATACTCCATTTCCTCTGTGTTAGTTTCTTCAATTTAAGCTTGAATCTCCGAACACTATCTTGATGTGGACGACTTTTCCAACCGTCTGATGATTTCCAGAACCCAAAACCTAGATATTTCAACTCTCTTGGTCTAGTAATCTTAGTCTTGGTCATGTTTACTTTCAAACCTAGCCGTTTCTCAATAAAACGACTGACTGAATACATCACACGCTTAGCGGAGGCCTCGCTTCCGACCGTAATCACACAATCATCTGCGTAGCGCACAAATCGAAGTCCCCTCTTTTCTAATTCCTTGTCCAATTCATTAAGCATGATATTGGATAAGAGAGGAGATAAATTTCCTCCCTGTGGTGTCCCAACTAGCGTTTTATGACGCTGACCGTTAATGATAACACCCGAATGAAGATACTTACGAATCAAGGATTCCGTATCTCCGTCTTCGATAATGTTATGTACTAAGGACATCAATCTATCTTGAGGAACTGTATCGAAGAATTTCTCTAGGTCTATATCCACTATCCACTCACAGCCGTCATTTAAGTACTCTAAGAGCTTTATGATGGCTTTTTCACATGACCTATTTGGTCTAAATCCATAGCTCGTATCCGAGAAATGGGGTTCACAAATGGGGCTCATGACTTGGACAATGGCCTGTTGAATCATTCTATCCATAACTGTTGGAATTCCTAGTTGACGAATACCTCCGTTTGGTTTAGGAATCTCAACTCTAAGAACTGGTTGAGGCTTATATTTTCTCTGTTTTATCAGCTCCTTAGTCAGGCGCCAGTTTTGTCTGAGATAGTCATCCATCTCTTCGATAGTCATTCCATCAATCCCAGCTGAGCCTTTATTGGATTTTACTTGATTATAGGCTTCAAGCATATTTTCGCGTGATAATATCTTATCTAGCAATTTTGACATGTGCGTATTCCTTTCTTGTGTTGGTGCCTGAGGGACATCTTATATTGGTGAACCTTCATCTAGTCAATACGTGACAGAGGCCAGTTCTATCAGACCGCTTGTTTTACAGACACAAGTGAAGTAGGATTACTTCAATTAGTTGTTCACCCCTTCGCTCCACTTCCATTACAGAAGCTTCCTCACTACTATGGGCTCGGCTGACTTCTCATGATTCGTTGTTACTACGCTTTCAGCGCTCATGAGACCTCACGGGATAAGTCGTACATCTTTCCTCGTTTACTCTCGTGATTTACGCATATAGGTTACGACTACCTTTTTGGACTTTAGAGTTTCAGGCCCCCTTATCCGCTATATACGCCTTACTATCACGTTCCTGTTCGTAGAGCCACGATTTCGCTATCCCTTCCTCTCCCCGCTACCTCACGATAGTCAGGCTTGGGAATCGCTATTGGGTTCACCGGTAGCAGGTGCCCACGGAGGACTTACACCTCAGATATACGACATGCCCGTCGTACCAAAAAGGAACCAGTTTTTCAGCTGGCTCCTTCTTTTTTATTCTCAAAATTTTGTCTTATACTCAATGAAAATCAAAGAGCAAACTAGGAAACTAGCCGCAGGCTGTACTTGAGTACGGCAAGGCGACGTTGACGTGGTTTGAATTTGATTTTCGAAGAGTATTAGGCTTTTTCACGAATAACCAAAACACCATCTTCCATATCTGCTTCTAGGTGTTTGGCATCTAGGTGATCCAAATGGAAGTCTGTCACCTTATCACGAATTTCTTGTTCAACCACGCGACGGAGTGGACGAACACCCATGACTTCGTCATAACCTTCTTCTGTGATATAGTCCTTAGCTGCTTGACTGACTACCAAATCAATGTCTTTCTTAGCCAAGGTATGGTTAACTTCAGCCAACATCAAGTCCACAATCTTAGAAAGATCTTCCTTAGTCAAGTGTGAGAACTCGATAACTGCATTAAAGCGGTTGAGGAATTCTGGACGGAAGAATGGCTTCAAACGGTCCATCAATTCTGGCTTATCCGCATCCTCTGTCAAGTTAGCTTCATAGCCAAATCCAGCATTTGAGGTCGCGATAATGACAGTGTTCTTGAAGTTTACTGTATTTCCTTGACCATCTGTCAAACGACCATCATCTAGAACTTGGAGGAGAAGGGTAATGACTTGAGGATCAGCCTTTTCAATTTCATCCAAGAGAATGATAGAGTATGGATTGCGACGAACACGTTCTGTTAAGGTATTGCTATTGTCATCATAACCCACATATCCTGCTGTTGTACCAATTAGCTTAGAAACGGCTGTTCGATCACTGTATTCAGACATATCCAAACGGATGATTGCGTCCTTAGTTCCAAACATATCTAGCGCCAATTGTTTAGCAAGTTCAGTCTTACCAACTCCAGTTGGACCTACAAAGAGGAAGCTACCAATTGGGCGATTACCTTCATCAAAACCAGCACGGTTACGACGGATAGCACGGGCTACAGCTTCAACTGCCTTATCTTGACCGATTACCTTATCTTGCAGACGATGAGCCATATCTTTCAGACGTTCGATGTCTGATGCTCCCATTTGTGACACTGGAATACCGGTCATTCGTTCTACAGACTCAGCCACATCGTTGACACTTGCAGTCACCTTCATATCTTCTGTGTGGTTTTCGATTTTCTTTTCCAATTCTGCGATGCGTGTTTTATAGTTTAGAGCTGCTTCAAAATCTTCTGCCTCAACTGCTTTTTCTTGCTTGTCTTTTTCTGCCTCAATTTCACGTTCAACAGCATGAACATCTGTTACTGGATGTTGTGCTGCCAAGTGAGCTGCCGTAACATCGACAAGGTCGATAGCCTTATCTGGCAAGCTACGTTGAGGAATATACTGAACAGAATAATCCACCGCCGCTTTCAAAACTTCATCTGGCAAGATGACATTGTGGTGTTGTTGATAGAGGTCACGAATTCCTTGAAGAATTTTATATGTATCCTCTGCTGAAGGAGCATTGACCTTGACTTCATTGAAACGACGAGCAAGAGCTGCATTCTTCAAAATGGTGTTACGGTATTCGTCTTGAGTCGTTGCCCCAATCACTGTCAATTCTCCACGAGATAGAGCTGGTTTAAGAATGTCTGCAAGTCCCTTAGATCCACTATCTCCACCAGTGCTACCAGCACCGAGAATTTGATGAATTTCATCAAAGAAGAGAATGATATTTCCCGCTTCTTTCACTTCATTGACTAGATTTTGAACGTTTTCTTCAAAGCTACCACGGTATTGAGTACCAGCCTCGAGACCTGAGATATCGATGGAAATAATTTCTTTATTCTTAATGGCAGCTGGAACATCACCGTTCACAATCGCCTGTGCTAGACCTTCGACAACAGCTGTCTTACCAACACCTGCATCTCCGACCAAAACAGGATTATTCTTGGTACGACGTGAGAGGATTTCAGATGTTTCTTGAATTTCCTCGTTTCGTCCGATAACAGGATCCAACTTGCCCTCGCGAGCTTCTGCTGTCAAGTTTCGACCTAGTTTAGCAAGGACACCGTCTTGTTTCATACCTGATGCCGGTTGTTTCATTTGTCCATCAGCTTCTGCATTTCCTGGCAATTGACCAGTTGCACGATAATGAGCAAATTCCTCAGGTGTCACTTCACGTCCATTAATCAAGTAGCGACGATTTTCAGAACTATATCCTCGCATCCCCCCCATCAATTGGTTAAATAAATCATCCATGTTATTAAAATTATTAAAGTTGTTGTTCATATTCTTTACCTCTTTTTGTTTACTTAGTTATGATTACTGATATTGACTATCTTTGACCTTTGTGTTAAAAAATTTAGACTAGCTAAATGGCTACTCTAGGTACTATTTCTGGTTTTTCTTTTTCAAGAAGGAGTAGACTATCTTTACTTCTGAAGATTTCTAGATGAAACATAGACCCCACCTCTTTCTATTTTACTTTAAATAAGTGTTCGAGTAAGGCTTTCATTTACCTTACGTTCATAATATACTACATTAGTCAGAAAAGGTCAAGGATTTTGACTTTAATTGACCAATATTTTTTATACTCTTCAAAAACCTCTTCAAACCACGTCAGCTCTATCTGCAACCTCAAAACCGTGTTTTGAGCTGACTTCGTCAGTCTTATCCACAACCTCTAAGCTGTGCTTTGAGCATCCTGCGGTTAGTTTCCTAGTTTATTCTTGATTTTCATTGAGCATAAGTGTTCTAGTAAGGCTTTCATTTACCTTACGTTCATAATATACTACATTAGTCAGAAAAGGTCAAGGATTTTGACTTTGATTGACCAATATTTTTTAAAAAGCAAAAACACCCCGAAACATCAGGGTGCCATTCTTACATCAAATATAAAATTGCTAGCGTCAAGAGACTTGCTAGAAGCCCCACTCCCCAAAAGAAGAAATCAACCTTCCACTCGCTCCAAGGATTTCCTTTACCAGACAATCCTCCAAGCTCAAAATGGTGATGTACAGGCGTCATACGGAAAATACGTTTACCACCTGTCAGTTTGAAATAACTGACTTGCATCATAACCGAAGTTGTTTCAAAGACATAAACAATTCCGATAATCAAGAGAGTCCATTCTTGGTGGAGGGCCATAGAGATAGCTGCCAGCATTCCACCTAAGGCCAAACTTCCCACATCCCCCATAAAGACTTTAGCAGGCTTATGGTTAAAGACAAAGAAACCAAGCAAACCACCAATCATGGCAAGAATCACTAGAAGGATATCCATCTGACCTTGCACATAGGCAATAACTCCATAAGCAGACAAGCTAATCACAACTGAAATACTAGCTAGACCGTCAATACCATCTGTCAAGTTGACTGCATTTGAAAAACCAACTAGCCAGAAAAGAGCAAAAACAATATAGAAAATCCCTAAATGCACTTGGTAGCCAAAGACAGAGAGCATATCGCCCCCACGTTCATAGAAAAGGTAGAAAATAACACCACCTAGAAGCTGAAGAGCCAATTTCTGTTTGGGGTTTAGCCCCTCATTGATCTTTCGGAAGACCTTGAGAAAGTCATCTAAAAAACCAACCAAGCCATACAAGACCAAAATAAACAAAATCATACCAACATTATTGGTCAATTGTTTCGAAAAAAGAGCGACGAGGAAACTCACCACAACTGCAGCAATGAGGAAAACAAGCCCCCCCATTGTAGGAGTCCCAGCTTTTGCCTGGTGCTGTTTAACATCCTCATGCATCTGCTGGCCTGTAATTTGCGCCTTTCTATAAAATTGGATAAAGGCCGGAATTCCTACTAAAGTTAGTAAAAATGTCACAATTCCAGCACTAATAGAAATAAACATATTAGTCTCCTAAAGTTAATTTAATTTTTTTAATGTTTTTGATAGCTGTATTAGTCCGAACATCTTGCTTCTGAACAACGGAACCTGAACCTTCAAATTCCAGTTCAATATCCAACCATTTAGCAAAGGTCTCGGCAGTCTCTTTTTTCCAGCCATACATGTCTGGAATTTCTTCTACCTTATCCGATAAAAGGAGAACTTGTTGGTTTGGTGCAAGATTTTTTCCTTCTTCTACAGAAGTCTCTTTAATCTTTGTTCCAGTACCAACAACGATTGGTTGCACAATATTTCGACGTAAGGCTTCCGCCAAATCACCAGGTGAAATATCCTTGATGCTAGGCATGGCATAAGCGCTTTGATTGGTTACCTGATCTAACGTTTTAGCGGTAGATTGGAGGTTAAGGGAATCTTTCATGGCAGAAGCTCGTTCAAGAATAGGATTAGCAAATTCTCCAAACCAAGGTGTAGAAAGGTGTTCTGGCTGTTGAACTGTTACGTAAAGAATAAAATCAGGATTTTCAGCAGGATTCATAGTCACAACTGAGAAAATATAATCGGTAGAACCAACCAAGTAGCCTCCATTTTTCTCATCAGCGATTTGAGCCGTACCGGATTTAACTGCTACATTTTGTCCAGGAACTGTTATAATTGGCTTTCCTGTTTGGTGATTATACATAGTTCCATATAGAGGGTCCGTCCCAACTAATATCATGTTAGTACGAGTCAAGCTTGCTGTATCTTCAGATACAGGTTTTCCTACAATCTCTTTTTGATACTTTCGTACAGACTGATTGTTAGTATCATAAATAGCACTTATAAATTTTGGCTCCAGCATAACTCCATCATTAGCAATAGCTGTAAAGGCACGAAGCATTTGTGTTTGTGTCACTGAAATTCCTTGCCCAAATGAGCTTTGAGCAATACTAACAATATTATCAGCTGGAAGTTGACCAGCGTATTCATCTGTCAAGCCAAAGCGAGTTGGAACCCCAAATTTAAAGCGTTTTAGATAATCCAACCAAGTAGCATCTCCCATTTTTTGTTCAAGTAGACTCATTCCAACATTACTGGAGTGAGCGAAACCTTGTAAGAAAGTCATCATCCCACCAGTAGTCAAACCACCATTAACATCCCAATCTCGAGTCGTCACATCCGCCATTTTAAATTCACTGCTATTGAAGTATTCTCCACTTGGGAAGGTATTATTATCAATAGAAGAAGCTAACGTCATAACCTTCATGGCTGATCCTGGTTCATAGTTACTTTGATAAAGAATATCACGCCAAACAAAGTCCTCAGTGATTCCTTCTTTAGTATCTGCATTAAAGGTAGGTCGTTGGGTGGTAGCGAGGATTTCACCGGTCTTTGCACTGACCAAGGTCGCGGTCATATACTTACCTTTTACTTTTTCTAGAAAGGCATCCATCTGAGTTTCCATGAAAGATTGTAGCGGACTAGACAATGTTGTATAAACATCCTTGCCATCCACAGTTTGTTGCGATACCAGTTCTGTACCTGGTACGATATTTCCTACACGGTCTTTTTCATAGGTAATAATACCGTCTGTCCCAGCAAGAATGCTATTTAAAGAACTCTCCAGACCAGAAGTTCCTAACAAACTCTTACTGCCATCCTCATTTTCATGGAGTTGGGCCAAGCCAATAAAACTAGAAGCAAATTGTCCGTTTGGGTAACTACGATTAGGACTGGTTGTAAAGTCAATCCCTTCCACACTAGCATCTTTCAAGTCTTTTTTAATCGCCATCATATTGGCATAGGTAATCCCATTTCCTTTTGCACCAAAGGAAACTTGGGTCAGATTTGGTTGAGCTAATTGCTCTTTCACATAAGCTTCATCCATGTCTAAATACTTATGGAAGACTTCAGCTACCTTATTAAACTGCGAATCCTCTACATAAAGAATTTTACCCGTTGCTGACTTGTATTTTTTATCAATAACAGCATAGACGTTATAAGAGGTCGCATCTTCAGCGATAGGCACTCCATTTCGGTCATAGATAGTTCCGCGTTTGGCAGGAACTGTTCGAGTGGTTTGGTGAACTTTTTTAGCCTCTTTTACCAAGTCGGTACCAAATATATTACCTTTTGCGATAATATACGCAAAATTGGCCAAAAAGAGGGCGAAAAGAGCAACGGCTACAAAGCTGAGGTACTTGCCAACTATCCTACGGTTTTTTGCTGGAGATTTACGATTTTTTATCGCAAATCGGGTTATTTTTTCTGTCCATTTCATATCTTACTCCGCTGTTCGGATGTTTTCATTATTCAATTTCAAATCTTTTTTATCTGCAATCTCTTTCAAGCGCTCTGAACGAATCAATTCATTGACTTCCTGCTTGGCATCGTCCAGCTCTGTTTTCTTCTCCTCTATCTGCGCATTGATTTTTGTCAAATCACTTTGCACTTGCAGGAGGCGTGTCTGCATAAAGATAATGCTCACTGCTAAAACGAGAGCCGTAAAAGCGATGGAAAGATAAAAAGCCTTCTCCACACGTGAGAATTTTTTTATACGATTCTGCAAAAATTGACTGGTTTTTTCTTTCTTATCTACCATTTTTTCCTCTTACTTGTGAATTTTTCTGGCCACGCGCAACTTGGCTGAGTGCGAACGGTTGTTGGCTTCTAATTCTTCTGCACTTGGCAAAATTGGCTTACGGGATACCAATTCCATCTTGGGCTTGAGATCATCTGGAATGAAAGGCAAACCTTTGGGAACTTCAACCGTTGAAGCTTCCTTAAATAACTGCTTAGTCAAGCGGTCTTCCAAGGAATGAAAGGTAATCACTGAGATTCTCCCATCCAAAGCCAACATATCCATAGCCTGCTGGATAGATTCATCCGCCGCTCCCAGCTCATCATTGACTTCGATTCGAATAGCCTGAAAAATCTGCTTGGCAGGATGCCCCTTATTCTTGAGTTCCTTGGCAGGTTTGGCTGACTTGATAATCTCTGCCAATTCAGTCGTTGTCTCGATTGGCTTGACTTCACGTGCCTGTTCAATCTTACGCGCAATCTGTTTAGAGAATTTGTCCTCACCATACTTGAAGAAAATACGAACCAAGTCATGATAGTCATAGTGGTTCACCACTTCATAGGCCGTCAGACTAGCATCCTGATTCATGCGCATGTCCAGTGGTGCATCCTTTTTATAAGAAAAACCACGCTCCCGCTGGTCCAATTGAGGACTAGACACTCCCAAGTCATAACAAATTCCATCAATTTCCTGAACACCAGCTTCGCGCAAACGTGCCTGTAAATGACGGAAGTTATCCTTGATAAAAGTCACCATTCCCTTTTCAATGTAAGGAGCCAAGCGTTTTTGTGCGTTGTCAATGGCATTCTGGTCCTGGTCAAAGGCATAGAGATGGCCTTTTTCACTTAATTTACTTAATAAATATTCGCTATGGCCTGCTCCACCCAAGGTCGCATCAACGTAAATACCGTCAGGTTTCACATCAAGCATATCAATAGTTTCATGGAGCAAGACCGTTACATGATGAAATTCTTTTGTCATATCTTATCTATTTTACCACAAATCCGACTAGCTTGCACTAGTCAGACAAATAGGTCAAAAAAAGTAAGATTTCTTTAAGAAATATGTCAAATATGCTTGACATCTATTTCATAGAAGAATATAATGTAGTCAAATATATACGACATAAATCAGAAAGGAGAACAGATGAATCGTGTGAAAGAATTTCGCAAGGAACTAGGCATTTCCCAGCTCGAACTCGCCAAGGATATCGGTGTCTCGAGACAAACCATCAATATGATTGAAAACGACAAATACAATCCAACCCTGGAACTCTGTCTCAATCTCGCCCGTAGCCTCCAAACTGACCTCAATAGTCTCTTTTGGGAGGATGATTTTTAAAAAGGAGCAAACTCATGAAAAAAGAAACCTTCACTGAAAAACTAATCAAACGCATTTATGGCATTTCAGGACCACTTGATGAACACAAACGACGCGAGGCAGACCGTATCGGAAATAAAATCTTTGTGATTCTCTTTTACCTCATGACTTTAGGTAATCTTATTCCCTTTTTCCTTGCTTATAAATATCCGCAAATTGTCGCTATCGGCTATCCCCTTGTGATATTCGGTATTTCGATGATTTCTGCTCTCTATGTGCTCTCCCAAACCAGGAAAACAGGCATCACAGCCATTGATCTAGATATGCTGAATGAGAAAGAAAGCAAGCAACTACACTACCCTGGTCTGAAAGCGGGTTTGTTTGTTGGTCTATTGATATTTTTTATAACACCTCTTCTCCATATACTGCTAGGTGAGAGCCAGGACTATCTTCAGTCTCTTCTCGCTTTTAAAAATATTTTTTCAAGTATTCTCCATTCTTTCTTCTTCGGAGTGATTATACAAATTATCATCTCCCGTCGCATTGCTAAAGCTAAGAAGGATCAAGATGAGGATTAGGAGGTACCTTATGAAATCACTAATAACTTTACTATTCAGTCACATTTTTGTCAGCATATTTATTACCTTCGTCCTGGTTTCTGGACATATTACGCGTCCTTTCTTGATCATTTTCCTTTTATTTCTTCCTTTGCTGAACAAGGGACAAATACTTCAGAAAATCCAATCCAAAAAAATACGACTTCTAAACGTATCTCTCTGTTTTATCCTCGTATCCTTCCCACAACTTTTAAGGAGTCCTGCAGATTGGAGATACCTAGTATTTCTAACAACCTGTATCATTTTTAGCTTGATTTACTTCTATACTTTCTATCAACTCGTTAAAGAAGTCAATCAAAAACCGCTCATTTAGGAGGTTACTAGCATGAAAAAAGAAGACTTCACCACTCGCCTACTTCGAAATTTCTTTCACATCCAAGGGCCTTTTGATGAATGCCGTCAAGAGGTTATCTACAAGGCTTGCGCCCGTTCTATGGTCCAAATCTTTTACTCTTCCTTCATTCTCTTCCTATTCTATATTTTGTTCGGACGCTTTATAGAAATTGTTCGAAATGTTATGCCCTACATCTATTTTGGACTCATTTGGTTCATGAGTATAAAAGCTCAAAGAGCCGTCCAAGAGCTTCATCTTGAAAAGGATGACAAGTCAGAAATCATCCTCAAAACCTACAGCAAAGCCCAAATCAAATTTAGGAGTTGGATTGTGTTTATCGGTATTCAGATTGGTCTCTTTACCTTACTCATCTTTCATAAGGTCTTCGTTCAACAGATGTCCCTTTCAGATTTTGGGAAGTTGCTCATGCAATTCGATAAAAGTGTTCCTTTGCTGATGTATGGCCTGATTATCGGTAGCATTTTTGGAACCCTGACCTACGGCTTTCTATCCCTACAGGAGGAAAAAACTCCTAAAAATACCAAACAGAAGGAGAAAAGTAAGCAATGACTTCACTATACGATTTTTCAGTCTTGAACCAAGACAATCAAGAAACTCCACTAAATGCCTATCGTGGGAAAGTTCTCTTGGTTGTCAACACTGCTACTGGATGTGGTTTAACGCCCCAGTACCAAGGGCTCCAAGAACTCTATGATCGCTATCAAGATCAAGGTTTTGAGATTTTAGACTTCCCTTGCAATCAGTTTATGGGACAAGCACTGGGCAGCGCAGAGGAAATCAACACCTTCTGTAGCCTACATTATCAAACCACCTTCCCACGTTTTGCCAAGATCAAGGTCAACGGTAAGGAAGCAGATCCTCTCTATGTTTGGTTGAAAGACCAGAAATCTGGCCCACTAGGAAAACGAATCGAATGGAATTTCGCTAAGTTTCTCATCGGTCGTGATGGGCAGGTCTTTGAACGCTTCTCTTCAAAAACAGACCCAAAACAAATTGAAGAGGCCATACAAAAATTACTATAATTCACAATCTCACTATGATTAGGTTTCTTTTAGCCTGATGAATAGTGAGATTTTTTGATGGGCTTTGACTTAAATAGAAAAACACCCCATGATATGAACCATGAAGTGTTGTAAAAATGATACATTCATAGCAGACAAGGCACTACTGACTGCTATTCTTGACTCCTGAGTATGTATAGGTCCTATTTCTGGGACACGCTTTTTCCGTTACCACCCTAAAATAAAAACGATGCTCCCGCCCATCCTTGGCATTTTCCTTGTTTAAGACAAAGTAGTTTTTCTGATTCATCGCCATGGTTCGTAGGATGTCATCAACCAAGAAAGTCAAGGGTACGTTCATGGCAGAGTATTTTTGAAAATCCTCTTCAAAACGAATATAGTTATCTGAAAAATAATCCATCTGCAGTTTGTTTTCATACAGCTCTTTTCTAGTCATAAACTCCCTCCTCCCACAGCCGAATTTCGAGAACATCTGCAACCTCTATCAACCTATATCCCTCGTTTGTCCTAATAGATAGAGTCTGATGTGATAACTCTCTCACCACACCGACGATAGTGATTTTCTGCTTCTTTTCCTTTACCACAAAACTTCCCTTAAGTTGGCTAACATAAAGCTGAGAAAGTAAATGTAGTTTCTCAACTGGGTCCAAATCCGTAGAAAAATCAACCCGATTTTTTTCTTCCCTAAGCGAACTGGTGTGTTCTGAGAGGTAAAATCCCATCCACTTCTGCATACCTGGATCTTGATAATCTCGCGCAGATTGAAAAGGTAAATAAGAACGATCAATCATTGTAATCCATCTAATCCTCCAGCAGAATGTCCTCCAATCAGCTTGCTTCTAGCAAGACTCCTAGAGGCCTCTTCCAGTGCATTGGCCTTTAAGAGAGAAGTGAAACCAAATTGTTCCCGAATGGAGTCAATGGCCGTCTGGAGCCTTTCTTCTTTTTCTAACTTGTCAACATCATCAAAGAGAGATATCAAACCAAAGGACTCGTCTACAAAGCCTGAATAGTTTACACCGACACTTCTGACTGCTCCAGAAGTGTATTTGCTATGAAATAACTTCAAAACATAATTCGTTAAGACAGCTATATTATTGGTCGGTTCGACCTTCATTTGTGTGTGAATAGACGGTCTGACCTCTTCTTTAGAGAAACCGATATAGATGGAGACAAGGGTTGTTTTCTTGCCCGCTCTTCTCAATCTAATAGCCACCTGCTCCGCCATTTCTCGAAAAATAATTTCAATATCCCGTAGCTTCACGTAGTCTCTCGGCAAGATTTGAGAATTCCCCAAGCCCTTGGATTTGGCTTTATAGGGCTTATGAACATTGCTCTCATCAATCCCGTTAGCATGAAACCACAAACGCAGACCAGCCTGACCCAGAGCTTTCTTTAACTGGTCTGGATTGCTGGTTGCCAATTCCTTGATAGAAAAAATCCCCAGAGCATGCAAGCGTTTCTCCATCCGCCTGCCAATTCCCCAAAAGTCGGTCATCTTGGGAATGGACCAGACCTTCTCTTCCACATCCTGGTAAGACCAGTTGGCCCTCATGGTCGGAGTGTGCTTGGCCTCATTATCCAGAGCCAACTTGGCCAGTAAAGGATTGGCATTTGACATGCCTACTGTAGAGTAGATCCCTGTCTGCCTCCAAATATCCCTCTGAATACGAGCAGAAAGCATATCCAGCTTGTTTTTGCGAGAGAGACTCTTATCTGGTATGAAATAGTTGAGCGAACTAGTCAGATCAATAAAGCCCTCATCGATAGAGTAGGGATAAATATCATCTGGACTGCCATAGTTTTGAAAGATTCGCTGGATTTCCATATTGACTGCAATGTACTCGTCCATCCTGGGTGGCACAATCAAGGTCACTTGGGCCCAATCTTCGATGTAGCGAACATAGTCCGAGTCAGTCGGTAGCCCCTGCTTTCTAGCATTATAGTAGGAAAATTTGCGGGTCTTGATATCAAAGGGCAGATCATAGGCCCGACCAACATTTGATTTGCCAAAAATCTTCTTAAACATTGGAGAGGAGGCTAGAATAAGACCAGTGGAATTATCCGCGCGACTCATGACACAAAGCGAGGTTTTCAGCGGATGTAAGCCCCTTTTCACGCACTCAACACTGGCATAAAAGGATTTCATATCGACAAAGGCAATGTCACTTTTGGGCTCTCTGGAATAATCAAAGTAGCCCATTGGCTATCCCTCCATCGGCACAAAGTTCCCAACGATAATCCCCACAATCCGAGGATCTTCCTCATAGGAGATGAAAATATCCTTGTATTTAGGATTGATAGAGACCAGACGCAAACCATTCTCCTCTCGATAGACCCGTTTGATATAGGTCTGGTTGTTGCAAACCACTGCATAAACCGCCCCATCATAGTCAAATCCTGTCTCTCGAATCAGAGCCACTGAACCATTTTGGTATTTAGGTTCCATGGAGTCCCCAGACACCCATGACGCAAAATCATGAGCTAGTTCCTCATTAAAGTAAACCGTATCAAAATTCTGATCATCGTAGACCGAAGCTCCGATTCCCGCAGACATGCGTTCGTAGACACGGTACTCGTAAAGTCTCTCTGGTATAGCTATCACTTTCTGGACTTGTTCCTCTTGAGCCAGGTCGCGAGCATAGAGAACAACCTTCTCCTTCCCTTGCTTGGAGAGGCTATGGTAGAGACGGACAATCTCAATCTGAGTGAAATAGCCTTTTGCGACTTTTAAAATGTTTTCTAGCTGGGACACCTTCTCCTTGGACGGTTCCTTGATTCCACGTTCCCAAGCCGAGTAAGCCTGGAAGCTAACCCCAAGTTGCTCTGCAATTTCCTTCTGTGTTAATTTTAACTCTTTCCTACGAGCCTTGAGTTTTTCTGGCTGATACATACTTCATCTCCTAGTATAGAACCTTGTCTTAAATAATTTTCCTTAGAAAAACTAATCTTTAGTTGAGTCACTTTTACAACTCAACCAATTTGGTTTAGTTTTATTATATAAAAAAAGTAGACAAATGTCCACTAGGAAAATCAGAAACATCGTGAGTTTTATACTCAATGAAAATCAAAGAGCAAACTAGGAAACTAGCCGCAGGCTGTACTTGAGTACGGCAAGGCGACATTGACGCGGTTTGAAGAGATTTTCGAAGAGTATTAATCAAACTAAAAGGACCTAGCCCTACACAATACAGAACTAAATCCCATGAATAAATAATTATCCTAACTTTAGCATCCTACAGAAATTACACTTTTTCTCTATTTGATACCAGACATTAGTTTTTCAATACGTGGAACGTAGAAGAGTAAGATGATACTGAATACAATCGTAATTGCTCCAACAATTCCATAGTAAGCCACTTCAGTTTCGCTTGTATAAAATTTTACAATTTGAGCATTGATAGCTTGGGCAGCAGCATCACTCAAGAACCAGATAGACATCATTTGTGCTTGGAAGGATTTTGGTGCTAACTTAGTAGTGACTGATAGACCAATCGGCGAAATCAACATTTCACCCACAATCACAATAGCCCAACTCATAATCAACCAGAAAGGACTGACCTTAACATCTATTCCAAAGAGCATCCCTGGTAACATCATCCACAAGAAGGATAAACCTGCTGCAAATAAACCGTAAGCAAATTTCTTAGAAGAGGACGGTTGCTTTTTACCCATTTTCCCCCACAACCACGCAAAAATCGGCACATAAATCATAATGAAAAGTGGATTGATACTTTGGAAAAAGCTAGATGGGAAATGAATCTGATTTCCAAATACATTAATGTAAAGTCGAGTTTGATCATCCGCAAATAGAGCGAGAACAACAGAACCCTGCTCCTCAATCGACCAGAAGAGTACTCCAGCGATAAATAGAGGAATGTAGGCAAATACTCGGGATCTCTCAGTAGCAGTTATCTTCTGACTAGATAAAATTTTGAAGAAATAGTAGATTGGAATGATTACCGCAATTACTGTAAAGATATTAACAATCATATCCACGTTAAACTGGTGAGTAAAGACTAAGCCTATAACCACGAGAATAACTATGACAAGTGTAATCAGCAAGCGTTTAATCAAGGTCTGCTGGTCCTTCTGTGAAAGTGGATCAGTAGGGTAAAGACTTGATTCAGGCAGGTATTTCTTCCCATCCAAAACATACTTTACCAGACCAAAGAACATCCCAACGGCAGCTAATGAGAAACCTAGATGGAAATTAACTTCCTGACCTAGATAACCCACTAAATAAGGGGCAACGAAGGCACCTAAGTTAATACCAAAGACAAAGATACTAAAACCTGCATCCCGTCTATCATCCTCTTTCTCATAAATTCCCCCCACCATATCTGAGATATTGGGTTTTAAAAATCCAGTACCAAAGATAATCAAGGCAATAGAAAGATAGAGAGCCACTTGTCCAAAAGGTGTTGCCAAAGCAATATGCCCTAGCATAATCAGAATCCCACCGTAAAAGACAGTCTTACGGCTTCCTAAAATGCGGTCACTGACAAAACCACCGATAACCGAGGACAAAAATACCAGTGAGCCATAAATCGCCATAACCGCTGCAGCTGTGTGTCTTATCCATCCCCAACCCACCATCTTGCACACTATAGTACATGTAGTAAAGTAGGATAGCTCGCATCCCATAGTAAGAAAAGCGTTCCCACATCTCTGTAAAGAAGAGGGTGGACAAGCCCATAGGATGTCCAAAAAATGTTTTCTGTTTTTCCATATATATTCTCCTTTAGCGATATAATAATTCATTTTACAGAATTTTCAAACAAATGTCAAACAAATCATGTTTGTTTTAGAAAATTTTCTGAAAAATCTATTTAGATAAGTTCCCACTTTATCCTCAATTAGAAAATATCAGATAGGGATCTAATTAAATCAGAAAGTACAAAAAAGAACACCCCAAAAGGTGCTCTGTGTAAATATAGTAATTCTTTCGAATTAACGTTTACTAAATTGTGATGCTTTACGAGCTTTCTTAAGACCTGGTTTTTTCTACATTATGATATTTATGATGAATTATGACTAAAATCAAGTAATTTAAAGAGATAAATCCTCAATTTTTACATATATAATCCTTTTAAAAATCGAGAGGTTATCAAAGGGTTATCACTTTTTTAGTTTTCGGAGCTTATGTAATTGAAAAATACGAAATACTGTATCATAAAGATAATGTACAGTTTAGCAACAAATACACAGTTTCTTCGTTCCTGGACAATTTCTTTTTCTATCCTGAAGATATTTAAACAGTGCCAGATGTTATTTCTAAACACTTAGAAATAATCAAATAAATTAAATATTATTTCTAAATATTTGAAAATAATTACTATTTGTATTATACTATCTTTGAGGTATCTATTATGAACTATATTAAAAGACCACATTATTTAGATTTTTTAAGAAGACATCGTGACCGCCAAATCATTAAAGTTGTGAGTGGAGTTAGACGAGCTGGTAAATCTGTTCTCTTTCAACTCTATAAAGAAGAGTTACTAGCAACTGGGGTAGACGAGGATCAGATTATATCCATCAATTTCGAAGATTTGAGTTACTATGAACTGAGAAATTTTCAAACATTATTTGCTTATATAAAAGAGCGGTTAGTTGAGGAGAAAACATACTATATCTTTTTAGATGAAATTCAACATGTTGAAAAATTTGAACTGGTAGCAGATAGTCTATTTATCCTACCAAATGTTGACCTCTATTTGACTGGATCAAACGCCTACTTTATGAGTAGCCAATTAGCTACAAACTTGACCGGTCGGTATGTTGAGATAGAAGTTCTTCCATTGTCATTTGAAGAATACCTATCAGGTCAATCTCTCTCAGAGAATCTGAATACAACAGAAATTTTTAACAATTATCTCTTTAGTGCTTTCCCTTACTTATTGCAAACATCATCTTACGCTGAAAAAATTGACTATCTCAGAGGAATATACAACTCCATACTGTTAAATGATATTGTCACTAGATTGGGAAATCCAAATCCTACGATTATTGAGCGCATTGTCCGAACCCTTCTCAGTAGTACAGGTAGCTTAATATCAACAAATAAGATTCGCAATACCCTAGTCAGCCAAAATGTTTCAATATCCCATAATACTTTGGAAAATTATTTGACAACTTTGACAGATAGTTTACTTTTTTATTCCGTTCCACGTTTTGATGTAAAAGGTCGAGCATTATTGCAACGCTTAGAAAAATATTATCCCGTTGATTTAGGTTTACGACATCTCTTATTACCAGACCACAAAGAAGACATTGGGCATATCTTGGAAAATATTGTATATTTGGAATTGAGACGTAGATATTCACAAGTATATGTTGGTAATTTAGATAAGTATGAGGTTGATTTTGTTGTTGTAACTGATCTTGGTCACTACGCTTATTATCAAGTCAGTGAAACAACACTTGCTCCAGAAACACTAGACAGAGAACTTAGACCACTAGAAGCCATTAAAGATCAATTCCCCAAGTATCTATTAACAATGGATACGATTCAGCCAACAGCCAATTACAATGGAATTGAGAAGAAAAATATCATAGATTGGTTACTAGAAAAGTAGATAATCATAAATCATACAGCTAACTAGATTTGTAACAGTCTGTTATCAATGATTCTACCCAAATCCTAACAAAATATATGGAAAAAACATCAAAATGCTGAACTATCAAAGTTTGGAATTATCCAATCCGATGAACAATATGTCTTTACTTATATCGATATGAAGGGTAATGTTAATAGCCCTCTACACTCTGACTATCTTAATAATAAAATGAAATCTGTCAAACGTCGTCATCCAGAACTTAAACATGCTACACCTCATAAATTACGACATACAGGAGCGACACTTGCTAAAAAGGCATGAATGAGCTTAGAAGCCATTTCTGAAGCATTAACTCATAGCGATACAATTACAACTAAAACTTATGTTAATGCTTCAAACATAGTTCCATTATCTGCTGGACAAGTTGCCTACCAACATCTTAAAAACAAGTAGGGTAATTTTAGGGCAAATTTTTTTAGAAAGTATAGAAAAAAGCACCCATAAGGTAAACTTTTGAGTGCTTTGAAACGTTGATATAGTCGTATTGATTAACGTTTACTAAATTGTGATGCTTTACGAGCTTTCTTAAGACCTGGTTGGAAAAACTATGATTTGAATAACCTTCAGTAAATGCTTAAAATCAATGTTTTCCAACTTTTTCAGAAAACAGAATTTCATCTAATTTGAATAAATTTCAGTTGAATGGTGTGAATTTCACCCCAAAAAATCAAAAAAATGAGCTAGAATGTACCGAAAAGTTCACACTACTATTTAGATGATTTTTTATTTTGCCTGTTTTTACCTATGGTCTTACCCACGACAAAAATTATAGAGCCAAAAAACCCTAGTCACACATTTGAACTAGGTTTTTACGTTGCTTTGATTAACAAGATTACCAAATCTTTCAGAATTACATTTTCTATTTTATAGAAAAATATTAATAATAAATTATGTAAATTCAATCTAATTTCTATAAGTTTGCTCCCATTTTTTCATTTCTTCAACGATACTTCTTAGAGCAATACCTTTTTTTGTCATTTTATATTCAACCTGTGGAGGCGATGTCGGTAAAACTTTTCTTGATAAAATACCTTCTTGCTCGAAATCATGTAACCGTTGAGCTAATATTCTAGGATTAATACCTTCTACACTACGCAAAAGACTACCATAATGTATATTACCATTAATAATTTCAGATAAAATCTCAAGAGTAAATTTACCCTTTAGTAAATTCAAGACCCTTCTTGCTGGACAAATTGATTTTTTCAAAGGTTGCATCTTGCAAGTCTCCATTCATTTCCTCCTTTTTTGATAGTTACTATACTTTTTTTCCCTTCTTGTTTCATAAATAATTACATGATAAGCTAATTATATCACTTGAAAGGGGAAATTACTATGGATATTATAACTAAGTTTGACCGTATTGACGATATTCTCGGTTGAGCTGATGGATGATACTTTGATACTGGATATACTCAAGTAAAATATTTTCAGAAAGTTAAATATATTGCTTTTGATTGATAAATGAAAATTGGTTTGATGAAATAACGGAGGAAGCTTGATGAAAAAAACAAATACAAAAGCGCCAGCTTATCTACTTTTTATTCTTTCACTAGGATACATTATGGCGGTCCTAGATACAACCGGAGTGGTTCTTGCTGTTCCCCATATTGAAACAGCTATGAGCGTCTCATTAGAGCAATCCATTTGGATTATTAATGCCTACACACTAGCTTTAGGGTCTTTGCTCCTACTTTCAGGAAATTTAACAACAAAATATGGTGCTAAACGAATTTTATTAATTGGAATGACAATTTTTACACTTGCCTCGTTAGGGTGCTCTTTTTCACCAAATATTGAAACATTAATTATACTTAGATTCATTCAAGGTTTCGGTACTTCTTTGTTCATGCCAAGTTCATTAGCACTTTTATTCATTTCATACCCCGATTCTACTAAAAGAGCACGTATGTTAGGAATCTGGACAGCAATTATTTCTGTTGCAACCGGTACTGGTTCTTTTATTGGTGGACTAATTATTAACTACTTCGGATGGAGGGGTATTTTCTTGGTCAATATTCCATTTGGAATTTTGACAGTAATTTCAATATTACTTCTCGTGAAAAATAATATTGCCAATCTAAAGACCAGAATTGACATCTTTAGTAATATATTTCTGGTTACAACTATCGGAAGTCTAGTTATTTACCTTGTTGAAGGGAATCAATATGGTTATAGTAACTCAAATCTTTTATTGTTTCTTCTCCTATTTATATTATTTGCTATTGGTTTAGTAGTCCACGATAAAAAAAGTAAAACACCTATTGTTCCCCACCAACTATTAAAAAATGCTAAGTTTATTATCTCTAATCTATTAGGTTTAGTAGTTAACATTTCACTATATGGCATTGTTTTGGTGCTAGGACTCTATTTTCAAACTTATTTAAACCTTTCCTCAATGGTTTCTGGACTCCTCATTCTACCAGGAATGATTGTCTTAATTATTGGTAATTTATTTTACGCACGTGCTGTAAAACGATTTTCCGTGGGAAGCCTCGCTACTGTCTCAATTATTTTTGCCATTGTAGGAGCAGCAGGAATTTTTGGAATTGGAGTTCTTTTTCATGAAATTCAACTATACATCCTAATTCCTTTATTTTCTTTAATGAGTCTAGGTATCGGAGTGTTAACTCCAGCAACTACAACCATTCTTATGGAAGCTGCTGGTCAAGAATTATCTGGAATTGCTGGTGCAACTCTAAACGCTAACAAACAGATTGGTGGACTTTTTGGTACAACAATTATGGGGATTGTAACTACTAATTTATCCCATGATTGGAATATAGTCATCGTTATCGCATTTTTGGTTAACGTGATAATGTATATTGCTACTTGGTTAATTGCTAGTCGTTACCTTTATGGAAAAGAATAAAACTAAACAGAACGCAATCAATTTAAAAGTTGATTGCGTTTTATATTATTTCTCAGCACAATTACTCCAATCATCATAATTTGCTTAATAAATAACTCAAAAAAAGACAACTTCAAGGTAATTTCTTTATAAATCTATCTTTTCAAATCGAATAACATCAAGTTCTTTGTCTGATTGGTCTTTATATAACACAATCAGATTGTCAATTTTCTTCTGAATATCTTTTTCATATTTAAGGTTAATAAGCTCTATCTTCTCCTCGTCAGACATAGTATTGTTGCTTCCCAATTTCAATGTTTGATTGAGTTTCTCTTTCATATAAGTTTTTTGTTCTACCTCTCGCTGGAATTTTGAGTAATCAAAAAGACTCTGTAACAGCAATTCTTCTTCTACCATACGAGCATACTGAAAATCATTTGCCAAACGTTCCAAATGCTCTTCCCACTTTAAATCCTCTTTCTTTTCTCCAAACTCACTATAAGGAAAGAGTTCATCCACATCTATTTTTATAGCTTTCGCAATATCTTCTAGGCGTTCTCAACTGGGTTCGGTAGTGCCTTTCTCATTGTTAATAATTGTTTGTTTAGTTACACCTAGAATTTTTCCCAATTCTTTTTGTGTCATTCTTGCTTTTAACAAACTGACTTAGTAATAAGATGAAATCAGTCAAACGCTGTCATTAGGAACTTACTCACACCATACCTCACAAATTAAGACACACCGGAGCAACTTTGGCAAGGCAGGCTGGAACATCCTTAAACGCTATTTCAGAAGCACTTACTCATAGCAACATCCAAATAACGAAGACTTATGTAAATACTACTGAAACAGTAAATCAAATAGCAGGAGAAATAGCTTTTAGAAGTCTCAAAAAGTAATAGGGTGAACTTGGGGTGAATTTTCGTTTTTTGAACAAAAAAAGACATCCAAGAGAAAATTCTTGAATGTCTGTAAACGTTGATATAATCGTATTGATTAACGTTTTGAGAATTGTGATGCTTTACGAGCTTTCTTAAGACCTGGTTTGGCTAACTATTAAATTAAAATGTAGCAAATAGTTATAAACAGGGACTTTTTTACAATCAATTGTCAATTAAATTTTATCTATTTTTAAATAATTTCATTTAAATAGGGCAAATTTTTTTATCAAATAAAAAATACGAGTCAGATATCTCATAAATTTGCCCTAATTAATGAAATCAAGAAGTACTAATTAAACCTTAACTATGACAAAACAACCCCTTATAGGTATACATCACTATTAAAAAAATTTTTTTCTAAAAAACTTACAAAAATCCTTGACATTATTTTTAGATAGGATTATAATAAAAGTATAGTCGTAGTTAGACAAAAAATATTTTCGTGGAGGCCCTTTATGGAAATTTACACTTATTCCGATTTTCTTCAAGAGAAAACTGCTTTGACTTTTGAAGATGCACATAAAATCTATAATGAACTAATTAGTTCATTTGACATAAAAGATCCAATTTTCCTTGATGACTGGACAATGTTGATTGAGTTAGCTGCAGAGTATACTGAAATTCGTGTCAAATCTGCAACATTATCAAAAGAAAGACAAGGCAAGCATGGGGAGCTTAGAACTTCTGCTCATAATGCTTTCATCGTACAATTGAATGCACTAAAAAGCGAAGTCGAATCTAAAGGTAAAGATACTAGTTGGTTTGATAAAATCACGGATGACCGACAACGGCAAGGAGATTTTGCAAACTATTTAGCATACATTTACGCTGTAAGCACTAGATCATCATAAAATAAAAATACTCTTCAAACAGTCGCTTAAGATTCTCAAAACTTAATATTACCGTAATAAAACTGAAAGGAAAAACTTATGGAACATCAAGAAGTTATTGATTGGTTGAGATATTGTGATGAAAATAATATCAAACCATGGGAATGGGATTTTAAAAATTGTTATTCCGATACGCTAACACCTGATAGTATTACAAATTTTTTAAAATATAAAAACGGTGAACTTACTGATCCAACTACTTTTCGAGTTACAGAACTGCTTGGTAAGGGTGCTGACTGTGATAAGGAAGCATTCTATTTATATAAATGTTTGGGGTGGCAAAACTCGGAAAATTGTATTACTAGAGGGGAAACTCTTAACTCTTATTTAACTACATTCACTCGTTCTATTACTAAAACACCTCACTATAAAAGTATATATAAAAAAATTGGGATAGATGAAGAGCAATATCTAAACGAACAATATCCAACTCTATATAATAACAATAATTATGAGAACTTTATCATCATCAAAGAAAATAAAGAGCAATTTAAAAAATTTGCCAAATTAACTCACACAATTGGAAATTTCACCGTATTACCTCATTGGATAAATACGGGGAGATATAACTTCTCAAAAGATTATTGGGATATTACAATGCTTTCTCTCCAAGAGTGGCTCAATCTTTTACCTAACGATACATGGAAATGTTTCGTAGATGCTTTCTATTTACAACCATACGTAAATGAGCAATATGAAACTGAATTGTTTTGGGAAGGTCATACATCCGAAAGACCAAATATGGAGCGTCAACATTTTCCTATTTTCCTCAAAAAAGTCAATGAGCGAATTGAAGAACGTGGTAAATTTATCATTAAACAAATCTGTGATAAGTTAGATCAAAAAGATTTCAATTTCTATAAGGAAATTAAAAATATGGATACAATAAGATTTTCTAATGAATTTTAAAAAGGAGGATTTGTGGTCAGAGTATATAAAAGTGTTCGTCTTGCATACGAAGCCAAAGTATGGATAGATGAGCTTATTCAAAAAAAAGAGCGTAAAATCAAAGAACTAAATCAGGATAATTTTCTAAACACCCTAGAACAAACACTTCTATCAAATCATTACGATGAATTAAATGGTGTTTCTTTCAATATCGTTTTAAAAGCTTCTATCGGAAGTATTATTGAAGAAGCATATAGAAATACAAAAAATTACTCCATTGCTAAATGGCAGAATTTGCGTCAAGAAATGGAAAAAGATATCAAAACTGTCAATCCCAGTCTAGAAACATCGGTAACCCCTAGACTCTATTTAGATGAAAATGTTCTAAATGGTCTTGATGAATTTCGATATCATTTAATGAAAGAAGATGGTGCTACTAGATTACCAAGGCTTAGTTACATCATTAAGCTTGTTGTATATTCCTATTGGAAGACACAACAATAACCTAAGCAGAATTTGCTTAGGTTCTCTATATAAACAATTGTATAGTTGTTTTACTACTTAAAAAGGATGGTTGTTTATGTTTAAACTAAAAAAAGAAGCTAACTTAAAAAGAAATTATTTTATTACAAGTTCACGTTTAAAATGGTTACATCTGATAATAATTGTCTTTTCTATCTTTTCTTTATTAGGTTTAATAGTAAGTATTAGAGCTCCTGCTTTTATTCAAATCTTATGTATTGTCTTTGGTATTCTAGCAATCTATAAAATAAATAATAAATTAAAAGGTTTTAGATACGAACTAGATTTTGATTTAATTATCAGGGAAAGCTTACTATTTGTTTTATATACAAATCATCTCTACACTTCGGAAAAGGATAATTCAGGTTACGAAAAAATTATTAGAAGTGCGATTTTAAAATATGAATTAGATAATCAAAACGGTCGTATTATCATTAAAGCGCTTATCAGAGGTGACGAATTTAGTAAAAAGGTTCAGACACTTGATGATGTATTAGCTGGAGTTCTAGAACTTGAACTAGAAGAAAAAATTACTCATCCTAATATTGTGGAATATCACTTTTACTACAAGAAACCTGATAGACTAATATTATCACCCCATAATCATAAAAAAGAGATAGATAGTCTTGATATAGACTTAGGATATGATATAACTTATAATCCTATAAAATGTCCTCATATTTTAGTTTCAGGTGGTACAGGTAGCGGAAAATCTATATTTATATCTTTTTTAATTATTGAACTTCTTAAAAGAAATTCAACACTATATATTGCAGATCCTAAGAACAGTGATTTAGGTAGTTTATCTCATTATTTAAGCGATAAATATGTAGCTACAACTCCCAATAATATTGCTCGTATTGTACGTTTGGTAGTTGAACAAATGCAGGAACGATATCAAGCCATGCGTGATAACTTTCATTACGGTTCAAATTTTGCCGAACACGGCTTTAAACCAGTATGGCTTATATTTGATGAAATGGGAGCATTTCAAGCTTCAGCAACAGATAAAAAATCTAAAGAAGTTATCGCCGAAGTAATGGACGGTATCAAACAAATTATCCTACTAGGGCGACAAGCAGGAGTATTTATTCTTATATCTGCTCAACAAATGAGAGCTGAAACTCTAAACACTGATCTTAGAGATAATTTAGGTTTGAGAATAGCTTTAGGAGCAAACTCAATAGAGGGATACCGCATGGTATTTGGCACGGCTACACCTGATAAGTTTAAATCTATTGAAGAAAAGGGAGCAGGATATCTTTATATGCAGGGCTCAGGAAAAGAAAAAGCTCAATATTGGGAAAGTCCTTATCTTGATACAACACAATTCGATTTTATAAAAGAACTACAATTATACGTAACAAAGTCAAAATAATTTCAATAGATATTTTTGCTTAAATTCAATAGATTTTCAGCAAAAATATCTATTCCTCATCGCTTAAGCGATGACAAAAAGAAATGAGGTATTATATGAAAATTAACGATTTTCTTAAACCAGAATTATTAGGAAATAAATTCGTGGCAGTAAAAGGATATACAGAAGTTCTAGACAGAGAAACAAATAAACCTGTAGCACTACGTCTTAATGTTTCAATTCAAGATGAGGATTCTGATTTCTTTATGGAAATGATTCAGATAAAAGTTAATACGTTATCTCCTACTGCCACTCCTCAATTATTATCGGATAAAAAAACATGCCCCGTTAAATTATCTAATTTAACAGTTGGACAATTTAACGGAAATTTATGGTTTTCTTGTAACGATGTAGTCCCTATTTCTAAGTAATTTGGTGATATTACTTATGGCTAAACTTTTTGCAATATCTGATATACACGGTTACCTAGATGAGTTCATATGCGCTCTCAGTAAAGTAGATTTATCTGATAAAAATAATCGTCTTATTCTAATCGGAGACTACATTGACAATGGACTTCAATCTTTTCAAGTTATTTCCAAAATAATTGCACTTGAGGAACTTTATCCTAATCAAATTATCACTCTATTAGGAAATCATGAAGAATGGTTTTATGATTGGTTGATTTTAGAAAAACCTACTTCTTCTCCATTTTCAGAAACAATAAAAAGTTTCTTCTCTTCGGAGGAATTGAACCATATTTTTAAATCGAATGCTAACAACTTTGAAACAAGTGTTAGAAATGAAATTAAAAATAATATCAAGTTCAACTCATTCATAAACTGGTTTAAAAAACGATATAGGGATAAACGCTATTATGAAACTGATACCCAAATTTTTGTTCATGCTGGCATTGATGAAGAAGCTGACAAGCTTTGGAAAGAGCTAACGAGTTCAGAGATGTTTACAAATAAATTTCCTCTTACCACTGGTGGATTTTTAAAAGATATTGTTTCTGGTCATGTTGCTTCTTGGGAAGTAGCTAAAGATAAAAGTTACCTAGGTAAGATTTACCATGATAGTAAAAGTCATTATTTTATTGATGGAGATGTAAAGAATAGCAAAACAATACCTGTTCTTTGCTATGATACAGCTTCAAAATCCTATCAATATTAAAAAAATACTTCTCTATTACATAAAAAATTTAAGCAAGCTTAATTCTATTCTTATACTAATAACAAAAATAAAGAGGGGAATCTATATGAAGACATTATTAATTGGCGACTTACATTTAAAATCTCAACTAATTTTACCTATTGTTGACAGGATTATCCAAACACATAATATTAAAAGAGTCATTTTTCTTGGTGATTATGTTGATTTACATGGACAAACTAACAATATCCAACTATATGCCAAAGATCTCACTTTTCTATACGATTGGAAAATAGAAAAAGAATTAAATTCAATAGAAGTTATTAACCTTATGGGCAATCACGATGTTTATTATTTACTTGGAGAACAAGTTCCTTTCTCAATTCAAAATCTAGAGGTCTTTTTCGCAGTTCAACAATTATTACAAGATTTGAATTTACAAATAGCTTATCAACTAGATGATTATTTAGTTAGCCATGCTGGTTTCAATTTGCTATTTGACCCAAAAGAATGGCACTTTAAACCTTTTACTGAAGAATATGAAGAAGAATTAGAAATCCTTGCTAATGCAGTAGGATATATGCGTGGAGGAGGAGATATGGCTGGTTCTCCTTTATGGGCTCATTTTAGAGAACTAGAGCTAATCCCTAATAACAACTACCCTAAACAAATTGTTGGACATACCCCTAAAGAATCTATCGATATTTCTAAAAATGTTATTGGTATAGATACTTTTTCATTATATATTGACAAAGATAATAAATATCAATTTATTGGTAACGGAGATCTGCTGGTTTATGACCAAGGACATCTTGAAATCATTTCAACTGACTGGGCTACAGACCAAACATTAAAACAATTACCTAAACCTCAAATTTAACTACTACTTCTCATCATGTGACTAAGCAAAACTGCCGACTGGAAGTCGGCAAGCTGGAAGCGTGTTTAGCAGAGCGATGCTTAGAAACACATGATAGAAGTATGGAGGAGCTTTGCTTCTCCTAGTTTATTTATTATATAAGCAAACATTACGAGAAAAGGAGATGATTTTGTGAGTTACAATCGCAAAATTATCCGAACTTCTTCGTACCTTGAAATATGGGAATACGAATCTCCAATTTTTTCAAATGATACTACTCAAATTGATGAAGAACACATTTCACTAAAAGAAAAGAAGAAACGTAGAACTTTTGAAGAACTCACAACTGCTGAACAAGATGAACGAATAAAAAGAATTTCTAACACTCGTAAAAATTCTAAATGGAAACTTCAACGCCTAATAGATACAAATTTTGATGAAAGAACTAGTTTCCTTACCCTTACAACTAAAGAAAATATACAAAACAGATATGAGTTTAATTTACTTTTTGATAAATTTATTAAACGTTTAAACTATCACATATACCATTCCAAAAAAAGACTTATTAAATATATTGCAGTATTAGAACGACAAAAAAGGGGAGCGTGGCATGCACACATTCTCCTTTTTTCATTTCCTTTTATCCCTCATAAAGAATTACTGACAATTTGGGGGTTAGGTGCAGTTCGGATAAACAAACTACATAACTTAGATGATTCTTCTAATGCTGGTCGTTATGTTGGAAAATATATGGAAAAAGGCATAGGACAGGAATTATTAGAGAGTCTAGGAAAGAAGGCTTTTTATTCTTCTCGTAATTTACAAAAGCCTGAAGAGATAAAATTATTTACAAGTGAATCCTTAGATAGCCTTGTTAAGAATGAAGATATCCTATATGAAAGCAACTATATTAGCAAAGTATTTCGAAAAGGACACTTAATTGACAATAAAGTCAAATACAAAAAAATAAAGTTAAGTAAGGAGTAAGGAAAAAATGCAAGTTATTCTACCAACAGAACAAGTTCAAGAAATACAGTCGATGATTACTAATCTCTTGCAAAACGAAATTTCTCATTTCAAAGAAGATTTAGGTTTAGATAGTCCTTACCTTAACAAGGGGCAAACTTGCAAATATCTAGGGATATCTAACAATACATTAGATGGCTGGATACAAAAAGGGCTACCCGTTATTAAAATTGGTAAGACTGTACGTTTCAATAAAAATGAAATTGATAAGTGGCTTTGTAGAAAAGCTATGCTATAATATCTCTAATGATATATCCTGACTCGTAAAAGGAGAACATCATGACAGTTACAAAAACAAGTAGTAACACTTACAATCTTAAAGTGTATATACCTAAAGAAATCCGACCTAAAATGGGGATTAAAGGAAATCACTTTGTTAAACGCTATAAAACAAGAAAGGAGGCTAAAGAAGCTGAATTAGAAATTCTAACAAAGATACATCAACTTGAAAATGGAGAGGATATCCTACTCCCTAAAACTAGTGATATTCTTTTCTCTGAGTTCTTTAATAATATTTGGTGGGATTCATACAAAGCTGGTCAAACAACTTCGACAACTAAGCCTCCAACACAGGTTACTATTGATAATACTGAAACTGTTTTTAGAAAGCATATCTTACCAATGTTCGGTAATTATTCAATCAATTTTCTGAACCAGAATAAGCAAGTCGTACTAAACTTAATGACTGCGAAAGCTGAAGAGTATGCTAATTTCAAGGTTATTCGAAGCTATGTAAACTCAATTTTCGATTGGGCTGAGGAATTAGAGTACATAGAATCAAATAGATTATCCAAGACAATTAAGCGAATTAAAGCTACCAAAAAGCTAAAACTCCAAGACTCCAAAAATGAGGAAGACTTGTATCTATCTAGTGAAGAATTACAAGATTGGTTTGATGCTTTTAGAGAAGATTTGGAGAACGATAAATTATCACTAAAAGATTATGTCCTATTCTTTACAACCTTTATTTTGAGCGATAGAAAATCAGAATCCTATGCTCTACATTGGAAAAACATAGACTTGGCAAATGCTCAAATTGACTTAAGGCATGCACTTGACAAATATAAAAATGTGAAGTCAACAAAAGGAAATAAGAAAACGATTTTTTCAATTCCTAGTTACCTTGTATCACTTCTTTCAGAATGGAAAAAACAACAGAAATATGAGTTAGCGAAATTTGGTATAATGCAAACATCCGATCAACTAGTCTTTACCTATATAGATACGAAAGGTAATGTAAATAGCCCTCTACACGTTGATTATCTCAATAACAAAATGAACTCCGTAAAAAGACGACACCCAAAGTTAAAACACGCTACACCTCATAAATTACGACATACAGGAGCGACACTTGCTAAAAAGGCAGGAATGAGCTTAGAAGCCATTTCTGAAGCATTAACTCATAGCGATACAATTACAACTAAAACTTATGTTAATGCTTCAAACATAGTTCCTTTATCTGCTGGACAAGTTGCCTACCAACATCTTAAAAACAAGTAGGGTAATTTTAGGGCAAATTTTAGGGCAAATTTTTGTAGAAAGTACAGAAAAAAGCACCCATAGGGCAAACCTTTGAGTGCTTTGAAACGTTGATATAATCGGATTGATTAACGTTTACTAAATTGTGATGCTTTACGAGCTTTCTTAAGACCTGGTTTCTTACGTTCAACTTTACGTGAGTCACGTGTAAGAAGTCCTGCGCGTTTCAATGAATCGCGGAAGTCTGGGTCTACTTGAAGAAGGGCACGAGCGATACCGTGACGGATAGCTCCTGATTGACCAGCGTATCCACCACCTACAACGTTAACGAAAACGTCGTATGAACCTGCAGTTGAAGTAACTGCGAATGGTTGGTTGATTACAAGACGAAGGTCAGCGTGTGGGATGTACTCTTCAACATCTTTTTTGTTAACAGTGATTTTACCAGTTCCTGGAACAAGGCGAACGCGTGCAACAGCGTTTTTACGACGTCCAGTACCTGCATATTGTGCTTGTGACATACTTTATTGTTCCTTTCCTTAGATAAGTCCTGAAATATCAAGAACTTCTGGTTGTTGTGCAGCGTGAGTGTGCTCAGCTCCAACAAATACTTTCAACTTCATACCTTGAGCGCGTCCAAGAGTATTGTGTGGAAGCATACCTTTAACTGATTTCTCAATCAAACGTACTGCATTTTTAGAACGAAGTTCACCTGCAGAGATTTGTTTCAATCCACCTGGGTGGTTTGAGTGAGTGTAGTAGATTTTATCAGTTGCTTTTTTACCAGTCAATTTAACTTTTTCAGCATTGATAACAATCACAAAGTCACCTGTATCAGTGTGTGGTGTAAATGTTGGTTTGTTTTTTCCGCGAAGTACGCTAGCAACTACTGCAGAAAGACGTCCAAGTGGTACATCAGTTGCGTCAACTACGTACCATTTACGTTCAACTTGGCCTGGTTTAGCCATAAATGTTGTTTTGTTCATGATTTCTCCTATATATAGTTCGATTTTTGTTTACGGTGATGGGTGTTCCTTCCCATCGAAAAGTATTTGGAAGGTTCCGGGGCCTTTCAAATGGGGTAAACAATACCGCCTACTATAATACCAAATTTCACCCCTAAAAGTCAATAGATATGAAAAATATTTTTCTGAATCGTAACTTCTCAAAGTAACTTCCATCTCTCTCCCAAAACTGGAAGTTAGTCTCAGACGATGAATTATGCTAGAATTAAGTCTGAGACTTTTCGTGAGGAGGTACCTCATGACGAAAAAACAAAAACATCTCACTCTAGAAGACCGTATTGACATCCAAACTGGAATCAGCCAACAGGAGACTTTCCGTTCCATCGCTGAGAAGATGGGGAAAGACCCGTCAACGATTTCAAAGGAAATCAAGCGCAATCGCATCATGCATCCAACATCCGTCAAATCTGATTGCACGGATTGCCCTCTTCTCAAAAAAGCTCCTTATGTCTGTAACAACTGTCCAAAAAAGAGGACGGATTGTGGGTTTAACCGCTATCTTTACTACGCGAAAAAGGCACAGGAGCAGTACGAGACTATGTTGAGGGAATCCAGACAGGGCATTCCCCTAAACAAGGAAAGTTTTTATCAGATGGACAAGATCTTAACCCTAGGCATCCAGAAGAAACAAAGCATCTACCATATCATTCAGACACATAACCTACCTGTGTCGAAAGCTACGGTGTATCGGCATGCCAAGCTGGGCTATCTGACAGCCAAGCCCATTGATTTCCCTCGGATGGTCACGTTCAAGGAACGCAGAAAATCCAGAAAAGTAGCTATTCCCAAAGAGCTGAAAATTGGGCGGACCTATCAAGATTTCCAAGAGTTACGAGAAACTGATGATTTCTTCAAATGGTTGGAAATGGACACGGTCATCGGCAGACCTGGTGGAAAGCTACTGCTCACCTTCAACGTTTCCTTCTGTAATTTCCTCTTCGCCTTGCTTTTGGACAACAAGACTGCTCTGGAAGTCGCCACTAAATTCGCAGCTTTGAAAGAAAGAGTCATGGACGGAGGGTATGCGTTCCATCAGCTGTTCCCTGTCATTCTCACAGACAACGGATCTGAGTTCGCCTATGTGGAGGAGCTTGAGCGAGACATTGATGGGAAGTCTCACCTCTACTTCTGCGACCCTAGCCGTCCTGACCAGAAGGGGCGGATTGAGAAGAACCATACGGTTTTGCGAGCCATTCTTCCCAAGGGCACTTCCTTTGACCAGCTGACTCAGAAAGACGTCAATCTAGTCATTTCCCATGTCAATTCCTTGAAACGAGAAGAGTTTCAAGGAAAATCTGCTTACGACGTCTTCACCTTCACCTTTGGCGAGGACATCGCTGCTCTTCTGGGTTGCCAATTTGTCAAACCAGAAGACACACACTTATCACCTGATTTATTGAAATAAAGGGAATTTTCCCCTCTAACTACACATCTTATCACCATCGAAAAGTCTCACACTAAACGCTAGCAACTGGAATTTACTCTAAGACGACTCTGTTTTAGGGCTATTTGTCGTGCACTTTTTTCTGAGTCTTTTCGCTTTTGAACCCTTATATATCAAGAAAAAGAAAACCAGTGGAAGTTAGTCTAAGACGGATTTCCACTGATTTCACGCGTTTTTCTCATACTAAAAGCTAGGTTGTGGGAAACTGGAAGTTAGTTTTAGAAGTTACCTATTTTTCTGAATTCCACTCTTTTTATCTCTAAAAAACCTCGCTTTCGCGAGGCTCTTCTATTTATAAGATAAGGCACGTTTAAAGGTTTTCCAAGGGCCTAAATCATCTGTTTGCAGAACGAGACTAGCATACATACGTCCGATAAATCCTGTTGCTACCACTGCAAAAATCACTGTAATAGCAAGTGAAATCCATGTTTCTGCTCCCCCTGCATAGCCATTAATGGTTCTAAATGGCATAAAGAAGGTCGAAATAAAGGGAATATAAGAACCAATCTTCAAGATGAGATTGTCACCAGCTGCACCTAGAGCTGTCACTCCAAAAAAACCACCCATAATCAAAATCATCAAAGGCGACAGGGCTTTCCCTGAGTCCTCAGGACGAGAAACCATAGATCCTAGGAAGGCTGCTAAAACAACGTACATAAAGAGGCTAACCAAGACAAACAATAAGGTGTTGAGCGAGAAAGCCTCTCCTATATGGTTTAAAATACCAGATTGTGCCAAGATTGGTAGGTCTTTAAAGAGAAGAATGGCAGCAAGTCCACCCACGACGTAAATGCCAATATGGGTCAAAATCACAAGAAGCAGAGCCAGCATGCGAGCGTAGAAATAATGACTAGCTTGGATACTAGAGAAGACCACCTCCATAATTTTGGTTCCTTTCTCGCTAGCCACTTCCTGAGCAGTGACACTAGCATAGGTAATCAAAATCATATAAAGGAATAAACCAAGCCCTGCGGCCGCAAAGGTTTGAATCATTTTTTTATTTTCCTTGGATTCATCAATTTTCTCCGTAAAGTTAACTGTTTGTTCCAAGCGTTTTTCCTGTTCTTGTGACAAATTGGCTGCCGAACGATTGAGTTGATCTTGAAGCTCATTTAACTTGCTCGTTACTCCTAGCTTAATAGCACTCTCAAGAGAAGTTTCACCATGATAGACGGCCTTGAGGAGGCTGTCCTCTTGGTCGATGGTCAGATAGCCTTTTAATTTTTCATCCTTGATAGCAGCTTGAACACTTGCTTCATCCTTGTAGTCAAAATTGAGACCATTGGTAGATTTGAGACCTTCTGTCACAGCTGGAACCGTGCTAATCACTGCTATCTTACCACTTTGAGCCATTGAAGAGCCTTGGAGATAGGCAATTCCTACAGAGATTCCTAAAAAGAGGAACGGCGAAATCACCATAAAGAAGAAACTCCACGATTTGACATGTCGAAGATAGGTTTCCTTGATTACAACCCACATATTTCTCATACTTCCACCCCTGATTCTAGTTTAAAGATTTCATCGATTGTTGGCGCTTGCTGGTCAAAGGTTGCGATATATTGCCCCTGAGTCAAGATTGGGAAGAGTTCCCTTCCAGCACTCTCATCCTCCAAGATCAATTTCCAACTGCCTTGTTTGGTCAAGCTCACCTGCTTGACATGAGGAAGGTTTTCCAATTCTTCCTTGCTTCGTTCACTTGAAACAAAGAGACGCGTTTTCCCGTATTGATTGCGGACATCCTGAACTGGTCCATGCAAGACCACACGGCCATCTCGAATCATGAGAATATCGTCACAAAGCTCCTCGACGTTGGTCATGACATGGTCAGAAAAGATAATGGTTGCCCCACGTTCTTTTTCTTGAAAAATGACTTGCTTTAGCAATTCAGTATTGACTGGGTCCAATCCACTGAAAGGCTCATCCAAGATAATCAAGTCTGGTTCATGAATAAGAGTAATGATGAGCTGAATCTTCTGTTGATTTCCTTTTGACAGACTCTTAATTTTATCAGTCAGTTTCCCTTTCACTTCCAACCTCTTCATCCATTGAGGGAGTTTTTCCTTGACCTCCTTGGCATCCATGCCTTTTAGAGTCGCCAAGTAACGAACTTGTTCAAGGACTGTCAATTTAGGCATGAGACTGCGTTCTTCAGGTAAATAGCCAATCCGAGCATAGGTCTCCTGACGGATATCTTGACCATCCAGACTAATTTCTCCTTGGTATTCTAAAAACTTCAAAATACTGTGGAAAATCGTTGTCTTCCCAGCACCATTTTTCCCGACTAGTCCCAAAATACGACCTGGTCGTGCTTGAAAGTCAATACCAAACAAAACTTGCTTGGGTCCAAAACTTTTCTCTAGACTTCTTACTTCTAGCATCTTTCACCTCCGAAATGTCTTACACTCATTATACTCCTTTTTGATAGCCTTTACAATGATTTCTGTCCATTTTATCATCCTCATTTTAGTAAAAAATCTTAGGGTGCTTTGAGTTATGAGTACATTATACACTGGTAAACTCCAATTTATCTTCTCTGTTCCTCAACTGTCTATTTTTGATCCTGAATTGTTATTTGAAAAGCAAAAATCCACCCCGAAGGATGGATTGATGAGTTAACGTACTTCTGCATTCACTTTTTCTTCGAGTGATACTTGGATTTTTTCCATATAGCGTGCGACTTCTTCGTCCGTTAAGCTGTCTTCTGGATTTTGGAAGGTCAAGCTATAGGCCATTGACTTCATACCAAGTCCCAATTTTTCACCTGAGAAGACGTCAAAGAGTTTGATATCTGTCAAACGTTTCACGCCGGCAGCTTGGATCGCGTCCACAACTTCTTGATGAGTGACTTCTGCCTTGAGGAGTAGAGCCACGTCACGGCTGACTGCTGGGAATTTGGTGATTTCCACAAATGGAGCAGCTGGCTGAAGCGCTGCTTCGATGGCTGAAAGGTTGAGCTCCGCTACATAAGTTTCTGGAATATCGTAGGCCTTAGCAGTAACTGGGTGTACTTGACCAAGGAAACCAAGAACTTGGTCACCGAGTGAAATGACTGCTGTACGACCTGGATGAAGACTAGCAATTTCAGATGTTGCTGTATAAGTTACTTGGAGTCCCAAACGAGTAAAGAGCGCTTCTAGGATTCCCTTAGCATAGAAGAAATCAACTGGAACTGCTGCTGTTTGGAAATCTTTTTCAGCAACCAAGCCTGTCAAGGCAAAGGCAAAGCTGTTGATCTCATTTGGAAGTTCTTCTTTTGGATTGCCAGTTTGTTCAAAGACTTTTCCAATCTCATAAAGGGCCAAGTTTTTGTTCTTACGAGCCACGTTGTAAGCAACTGTATCTAGGATACCTGAGATCATATTTTGACGGAGGACAGAACGGTCCACTGTCATTGGCCACATGAGTTCAGTAAGGTTACTTGGTTGAGCCGTAAACTCAACTGCTTTTTCAGGAGTTGTTAGAGCGTAGGTGATAATTTCTGTCAAACCTGCTCCTTCAGCAATGGTACGAACTTGACGGCGGAGTTTTTGTGTCACAGTCAATTCACCAGCTGTACCGTCATCTTTTGGAAGGCTGGTTGGCAAGCGGTCATATCCATAGATACGAGCGATTTCTTCAAAGAGGTCTGCCTCGATTGTGATATCCCAACGACGACGTGGGACGCTGACTGTAAAGCTATCTGCATTTCCAGAAAGGCCAAAGCCAAGACGACGGAAAACATCTTCGACATCAGCGTATGAAAGCTCAGTTCCGAGGACACGGTTAACATCGGCAAGAGTTGAAGAAACTTCCACATCGGAAGTATCAAGCTCACCCGCTGAAACGCTACCCTTACGCACAGTCGCACCTGCAAGTTCTGCAATCATGCTAGCTGCCGCATCAAGGGCTTCGTTAACAGTTGCCACATTGATACCTTTTTCAAAGCGAGAAGATGACTCAGAACGAAGGTTAAGACGACCACTTGTCTTACGGATAGATTTGCCATTGAAAACAGCAGCTTCAAGGACAACACGACTAGTTTTTTCAGAAATTTCTGTTGCTTGACCACCCATAACACCGGCAAGGGCTACTGGCTTGTCAGCGACAGTGATGACTAGGTCATTTGTTTCCAAGTCACGTTCTTCACCATCTAAAGTCACCAATTTTTCACCAGCACGCGCTACACGTACACGGATATCACTCCCTTCAAAGGTATCCAAGTCAAAAGCATGCATTGGTTGACCAAAGTAAAGCAGGATGTAGTTTGTCACGTCCACAACGTTATTAATAGGACGGATACCTTCATTCATAAGAAGGTTTTGCAACCATTGTGGGCTTGGTGCGATAGTCACATTGTCCAAGATACGAGCTGCATAGTAAGGCGCCTTGTCTGTCTCAATGCCCACAGAAAGAGCATCTGCTGCAGCTTGGTCCGTTTCTGTTAAACTAAATTCTTTAAAATTGACCGCCTTGTCATAGATAGCTGCCACTTCGTGAGCCACTCCACGCATAGAAAGGGCATCTGCACGGTTTGGTGTGATAGACAGTTCGATGATTTCATCATCCAAGTCTAGATATGAGAAGACTTCATCCCCAGGAACGGCATTTTCTGGCAAGATTTGGATGCCATCTGCGAATTCCTTAGGTACAACTGAGTCAGAAATTCCCAATTCGCCAAGCGAACAGATCATTCCAAGTGACTCTAAACCACGGATTTTTCCTTTTTTGATTTTGTAGTTATCAGCGATGCGAGCTCCTGGAAGAGCCACCATAATCTTGATACCAGCACGCACATTTGGGGCACCACAAACGATTTGACGGGCTTCTTCTTCGCCAACGTTAACCTGACAAACATGGAGGTGAGTTTCTGGCACATCTTCGCAAGACAAGACCTCACCGACGACAATTTTTGAGAGACCAGCAGCCGGTGATTCGACACCTTCTACCTCGATCCCTGTAGTTGACATTTTTTCAGCCAACTCTTGTGATGGCACATCAATGTCCACCAATTCTTTTAACCATTTATAAGATACAAGCATAATTTAGTTTTCCAGAATGACAGTTGTCACTCTAGTTCTTTTCCTTTCCTATCATTTCAATAGAAGAATCATCTTCTTACCTTAATTTCTTTCTCAGTAACCAATCCGTATCTACTTTTTGACCAACCATAAAATGATGTTGGCTAAATTTTTCAAAACCATATCGATTATAAAATGCTTGAGCTTTTGTATTATGTTCCCAAACACCTAGTCAAGCCCAGGAAAAACTATTTTTTGTAGCAAGTTCAAGAGCAAATTCAAACAGTTGCTTACCGAATCCAAATCCTTGGAATTTTTGTAGCACATAGAGGCGTTGAATTTCAAAAGCATCCTCTAATTCTCTCTCAGTTTGGGCACTTCCCCAGTTAACTTTGAGAAAACCGGCTATCTCCTCTTCATGCATAATGAAATAGGTTTCAGAGTCAGGATTTTCCAACTCAGTTAACAAAGTTCTCAGACTATAAGCCTCTTCAAAGTATTCCTGTAACTGCTCTTCCGTATTATCATAAGCAAATGTTTCACGAAAGGTTTGTTTGGCAATTTTAGCCAACACCTCAACATCTGCCATTTCTACTTTTCTAATCATTATTTAAACTGTTCTGAGAAGCGGATATCTCCTTGGTAGAAGCCACGAATATCGTTGATTCCGTAACGGAGCATAGCTACACGCTCTTGCCCAAGACCAAAGGCAAATCCAGAGTAAACAGTCGCATCGATACCACTCATTTCAAGGACACGTGGGTGAACCATACCGGCACCCATAATCTCGATCCAACCAGTCTTCTTACAGACATTACATCCCGCTCTACAACATTTGAAGCAAGAAACGTCCACTTCAACCGATGGCTCTGTGAATGGGAAGTAAGATGGACGCAAACGAATTTGACGCTCTTCACCGAACATTTTTTGCACAATCAACTGAAGGGTTCCTTGAAGGTCTGCCATAGAGATATTTTTCCCAACTACCAAGCCTTCGATTTGGTGGAACTGGTGACTGTGGGTCGCATCGTCTGTGTCACGACGGAAGACACGCCCTGGTGAGATCATTTTCAAAGGACCTTTAGAAAAATCATGGGCATCCATAGCACGCGCTTGAACTGGAGACGTGTGAGTACGGAGCAAGATCTCTTCTGTGATATAGAAAGTATCCTGCATATCACGAGCCGGATGATCTTTGGGAAGGTTCATACGCTCAAAGTTATAGTAGTCTTGCTCTACTTCAAAACCATCCACGACTTGGTAACCCATCCCAATGAAAATATCTTCGATTTCTTCACTGGTTTGTGTGAGGACATGACGGTGACCCGTCGCAACTGGACGACCTGGAAGCGTCACATCGATACTCTCGCTAGCCAGTTGAGCCGCGACTTTCTTTTCTTCCAAGAGCTTAGCTGTTTCTTCAAAGGCTGCTGTCAAGACATCACGAGCTTCATTGACGTGTTTCCCAATGATTGGACGCATCTCTGCAGAGACATCTTTCATCCCTTTGAGGATTTCAGTGAGCGAACCCTTTTTACCAAGGACAGAGACACGCAAATCTTGCATCTCTTTTTCATTTTCAGCAGTAATCTGCTTCAAGCTAGCCAGCGTTTCTTCGCGAAGCGCTTTTAATTGTTCTTCAATAGTTGACATAATTCCTCCATCAGTCGCTCGTAGATAAAAAGAAAACCACATGCCAAAAACTCCACTCGGAGCGTTGACACGCGGTACCATCCGTTTTCATCTGACAAGTCAGACCTTCATTTCTAAATCCATGCGCAAGTGAATTCACCCAGCTTTCATATAGAGAGCTTGCAGTCACGGCTCTCCTCCCTGATATACTTCCCTTGAGTTACTAGTCTTGCGGATTCCTATTCAATTACTACTTAGTTTATCAGATTTTTAGTTAAAAAACAAGTTAGATTAGACTAATTTCAGTATAAAACTCGTTCCTTTTTCCGTTGCTCCATCTTCCACAAATCCAAGCGACTTGAAACACCTCCTAGAAGCATGATTGTAGGTATAGATTTCCTTGACTTTCAATTCTTTCCACCCTTTTACTCGAGCCAATTCAATCAAAGTACTTAGAACCTTTTTCCCAAGCCCTAGATGTTGATAAGCGGGATTCCCAATCACAATGGGGAGATTATCCTGAGATAGAGTAACATCCCCAATTGGAAACCATTCTCCCTTGTCCTTGACTTCAATCCAAAAAAGCTCACCATGCTGATCCAAATAGGAATACATAGCTTCCAAGGCCGCTGGACTGTAAGGTCTCTTCACACCATCTACGAGGTAAACCAAGTTCACATCCTGATACCAAGCAAAAGCTTCCTCACAATGATTGACCTTATAATAAGGAACAAGACGCAGTGCATTATCTATTTGTAGGGTCTGTTTCATCTGCTTTCCTTTTCAATAAGAGAGTTGCTGCTTGATTAAAACCCTCACACCAGTTATACCATTTTGCTTCATACTCATCTTGAGGTAAGATATGATTTTTTAAATCCAGAACAGAGTAAATCTTTCTTTTCTCACAAGCTTGCGCATAGAGATGATATAGTTCATCACCGCCGTCTCTATCCCACTCAGCAGAAATCGTATCCCGACCTGCCAATAAAGCCTGATAAGCCCTATGATGCCCATCTGTAATCAACAAGCAATTTCCAAATGTAAGAATACTAATTGGATCAACATTGTTTAGTTCTACAGACTGATAAAGCATCTGAATATCTTGCAACTTCTTTTCTGATAAATATAGTTGAGTCGGATGAAGATCTGCTATACTGACTTTCATTTCTTTCTCCTCAAGGGAATTTGATACTCACTTCTGCTTACCTGTAAATCGCCATTGGAAGCGGAGCTTATCATAAAAGGGAAACTCGATAAACAAGACTCCCAAGCCTACACAGAGACTAGCAAGAACATCTGATGGATAGTGAACTCCCAGATAGACCCTTGATACCAGCACACTGACTAGGTAGAGGCCAAGGACGATTTGCACAATTTTTCTCCAGACTGGATCTTTCATCCGTTGACTAAGGACGACAATCAGAGTGCCTACCATCAAGGTTACAGCCAGAGAATGGCCGCTTGGAAAGGAAAATCCCTTCTCCTCAACCAAGTGTAAAATAGATGGTCGTGGACGCTGGTAGATATTTTTAAAGGTCACGATTAAAAGACCTGCCAAAGCCAGATTTCCCAGCATAAAGAAACTTTCTATCTTCCATCGCTTACGATAAAAGATAAAAGCTGTAATGACAACCCAAGTGATAATCACTGGGATATCAATCAAGCGTGTGATGGCCCTGAAAAGAATAGTCAAGTAATCTGGCAAGTCTCCTCGAACGGCAGTCTGAATCGGTTGGTCAAAACCGACCAGCGTTTCAGGGTAAAATTTGACCATGTAGCCAAGAATAACGAAAAGTAAAAGGGCAAAACTGCCCTTCATTAAAAATGTTTGTTTATCTTTCATAATGTTTTAAGGTTGGTTTCAAAAGGACGTACAACAACCAGAATGAAACAGAAAAGATTACACCTTCAATCAAGTTAAAAGGCAACACCATAGTCATTAGGTAGTTGGAAAGTCCCAAAATTTTTCCAATATCAAAGTTAGCAAACTTAGCGTACAAAGGAACAGCGTAAACATAGTTGAGAACCAACATTGCCACAGTTAAACCAACAGTCCCAGCTAGAGAGCCTAGTAGGAAACGAAGAGCTGTCCGTTCCTTTTTCCAAATCAAAGCAAATACGATGACAAAAACTCCCAAAGCTACGATATTCATCGGCAAACCAATGTAAGTATTCACTCCTTGACTATTAAGAAGCAATTTCAAGAGTGAGCGAAGCAAGAGAATTCCTAGAGCAGCAGGCAAATCCATGACTACCAGACCCACAAGGACTGGCAAGATACTAAATTCGATCTTGAGGAAGGACGCCGCTGGTAAAAGCGGAAAGTCAAAGTACATCAGCACAAATGAGATGGCTGATAGAATCGCAATGGTCGAAAGTCGACGTGTGTTTGTCATAACAGGTTCCTCCAATTTTCTATAAAATCAGAAGAAGTTAGAAAGGATTCCTCTATCTATTCTCACTTTTTATATCCCAAAAGTTTCCTCTCACTCTATTAAGGAAATTCAAGCAAGCGGTTACAGTTTAGCTATAAATCTATCAGAACAGACAAAGCTATTCTTTCGTCTTCTCCCATCCAGACTATACTGTCGGTTGTGGAATCTCACCACATCAGCTTGCGCTCGCGGACTTCTTTAAAGAGAAGGAAATAGAGACTTTTCTTTTAGACTAGGCGACAAGCTGTAGGCATAACTTCTGGTTAGGCAAAGCTTGTCAACAAAGTATAAAAGGAAAAGATCATTTCCTAGTTAAAGTCACCGCCGGTCGGGAATTTCACCCTGCCCTGAAGACTCTTTTATCATAACAAAAAACGCTTGCAAGCGCAAACATTTTGTTCATTTTCATTTTCATTTTTTATTTCAATTTATCCACTTCATAGGTATGAACAAGCTCAAGACCTGAAAAGTTCTGCTGGCGAAGGGCTTCGTAGACAATCATGCAGACGGTATTAGACACATTGAGACTGCGGACATGTTCATCATTCATAGGAATACGGAGAGCCTTCTCAGGATGTTCTCGCATAAAGTCCTCCGGCAAGCCCTTGTCTTCACGTCCAAAGAGAAAATAATGGTCTTCATTAGTCGATAAATCCACATCAGAATAGACTTTTTCCGCGAATTTCGAAATCAGATAGAGTTTTCCCTTCATCTGAGACATGAAATCCTCCAAACTCTCGTAAAAATAAATCTCTAGCTTATCCCAATAATCCAATCCAGCTCGCTTCATCTTGCGGTCGTCAATAGGAAAGCCCATTGGCTTGATGATGTGGAGGGGAGAATTGGTCGCAGCGCAAGTACGCGCGATATTGCCTGTATTTTGTGGAATTTGAGGTTCAAATAATACAATGTGATTTGTCATGACTTGCTTCCTTTCACCATTGCAAAAAAATAGCCACACTGCTCGGAGTCAAGCTCAGCAAACAGCGTGGTTAAGGCATCGTTAACTTACCTCACAACAGGTTTGAAGTAAATCAGCGAAACTACTTTCTTAGTATAACACTTTCAGAATCATTGTCAATAGAAACGACTTGATTTTTTCAATTTTTTCAAGCTATTTCCAAGGGTTGTAAAATCGTCCCTGATTCTGCAAGATAAGTAGTAAACTAGCTACTAAAAACAAGGCTGCCAAGAGCAAAGTAAGATAGTCTCCTTTTTTCAAGACCTGATAACTATACCAAGTGCGTTTTTTCTCTTTCCCAAAGCGTCGAAGCTCCATGGCAGTCGCGATGGTATCAATGCGTTCTAGCGAGCTGAAAATCAAGGGAGTAATAATGCGCAGATTGCCTTTGATTCGTTGCATAAGAGAAGCTTTCTTGGATAATTCCATCCCACGCGCTTCCTGAGACATCTTGATAGTAAAGAATTCTTCCTGCAAATCTGGAATATAGCGCAAAGTCAGGCTGACTGAATAGGCAATCTTGTAAGGCACACCAATTTGATTTAAACTGGAAGCAAACTGACTAGGGTGGGTTGTCATCAAAAAGATAATAGCCAGAGGAATGGTGCAAAGGTACTTAATAGCCAAATTTAGCAGATAAAAGAGCTCTTGACTGGTCAGAGTGTAGGCACCGATTCCCTGCCAAATCACACTTCTCTCTCCATAAAGTCCAACCCCATACTCGGGAGAAAAGAGATAGACCATCAAGACATTCAAAATCGCAAATACCGTCGCAAAAACAGCTACAAAGGAAACATCTTTAAAACGGATTTCTGACAAATAGAGGAGAAATATCGAAAAGATGGCAATCAGAACAAGCAGTCTGGTATCATAGCTAATCATGGCCGCCAATGACACGAGAATGAAAAAGAGGAGTTTCCCAGCTCCTGACAAGCGATGAATCACAGTATCTCTATGCTGGTAACCGATTAATTTAGCTTGCATCCTTCTCTCCTTTCTTTGTAAAATGCCGTTAAAGCAAGTGGATCCACGTCTAGTTTCTTGGCCAAGTTGAAGATTGAAGTTTCTTTTAGATTGGCTTTTACTAACAGCTCAGGATTGCTCAAAAGACTAGCTGGATCAGTATCGGCAATCAATTCCCCATCCACCATGACAAGAGCTCGGTCTGAATAATCCAGCATCAATTGCATATCATGGGTAATCATGACAATGGTATGCCCTTTTTGATGTAACTCTTCGAGAAATTCCATAATCTCAGTATAGTTCTTCTGGTCTTGACCTGCTGTCGGTTCATCTAGGAGGATAATTTCAGCCCCTAAGACCAAAATCGATGCAATAGTCACACGTTTTTTCTGACCAAATGACAGGGCAGAAATGGGCCAATTACGGAATTCATAGAGACCACAGATTTTCAAGGTTTCATAGACTCTCGTTTCAATTTCCTTCTCGTCCACACCTCGCAAACGAAGTCCCAGAGCTACCTCATCAAAAATCATGCTGGTCGAAATCATTTGATTGGGATTTTGTAGCACATAGCCTACTCGTCCCGCCCGCTCTGCAACAGAATCTCCTTTTATATCCTGTCCTTCCCAAAGAAAGCGGCCTTCAGTCTGAATAAAGCTGCTTAAGGCCTTGGCTAGAGTTGATTTCCCCGCTCCATTTTTTCCGACAATGGCAATTTTTTCACCCTTTTTAATATCTAAATGAATGAATTTTAAAATCGGTCTATCATCATAAGAAAAAGACACGTCCTCTAATTTAAAGAGTGACTGCAATTCTGGGGTTTCTTTTGCCAGTTCATTCTGCAGCTGAACCTGACCTTTTGAGATGGACAAGTTATCCAGATCTGCTAATTGTTCTTCCTTGACTAAATCCACACCCAATTGACGGAGAGTGGTTAGATAAAGGGGTTCTCGAATTCCATTTTGTGTCAATAAATCAGTCGCCAGTAGCTGGTCAGGTCCACCATTAAAGAGGATACGACTATTGTTTATCAAGACAATCCGATCCACAGGGCGATGCAGAACGTCCTCCAAACGGTGCTCAATAATAAGGGTCGTCGTCCCCTCTTCCTTATGAATCTGGTCAATCAATTCGATAATATCCTGACCTGACTTGGGATCCAGATTGGCGAGTGGCTCATCAAACAAGAGAATCGGACTCTCATCAATCAAGACACCAGCCAGACTGACCCGCTGCTTTTGTCCACCAGACAAATCCTGGGGACGCTGAGCTAGTAAAGGGAGAAGGTCCAGCTTTTCAGCCCATTTATGAACACGGCTTTTCATCTCCTCTAGATTTGTCACATCATTTTCCAGAGCAAAAGCCAAATCTTCTGCCACAGACAAGCCAATAAACTGCCCATCTGTATCCTGCAAAACTGTGCTAACCAGATGAGACTTATCATAGATGCTCATATCAAAGGCCGCTTGCCCCTTGATTAAAAATTCTCCAGACATCTGGCCCTTGTAAATATTGGGAATAATTCCATTCAAACACTGACCCAAGGTAGACTTGCCTGACCCCGATGGCCCAACAATTAAGACTTTCTCTCCCTTGTAAATGGTCAAGTCCACCCCTTGCAAGGTCGGTTCTTGTTGTGTTTCATACCGGAAAGAGAAATCCTTCCACTCAATTATAGCTTCTTTCATCTTACTCTCTTCATTCGCTTCTTAGACTTCTATTTTATCATAAATCAAGCCTTTCTTGCAGTCTCTTCTCTTAAAATCTTAGCGCCAAAAAGATTCCTATCCTAGCTTACTTGCCTAACTAATCTATAAACATCGAAAAAGACTGGTTGCCCAGCCTTCCCCATCATTTTAGTCCTTTTTCAAACTTCCTGCACGAGTTTGAGTTCCTGCATAGGCAAGCAAGAGAAGAGTTCCTGCAATAGCTACAGATACACCATTAGCAATTCCCGCAACAATCCCTTGGGCAAATACTTTTTCTGCAGCTTCTTGATAAATCACAACATCTCCAAGTGGTGCCAAGACACCCCAAACCAGAGCATTTGCAAGTAGTTGAATGAGGTTAAAAATGAGAATATCTTTCCAGTCAAAGACACCATTAATCACGCGAACGTACTTTCTAAATAGCCCCACAGCTAGACCAAAGAGCCCGCTAGCAATAATCCAAGTCCACCAAAGACCGTAGCCAGCAAGAGAGTCCTTCACTGCATGACCAATTAAACCAACAAGTAATCCCACTAGAGGGCCAAAAATGATAGACAAGAGGCTCTGTACCGCATACTGAAGCTGGATGCTTGTATTTGGAACAGGTGTCGGAATGCTGATCATCCCGATAACAACAAAGAGCGCAGCTCCAACACCGATAGCAACAACTTGTTTAATTGATTGATTTTTCATCTATATTCTCCTATTTTATGATTCTATTTTCTTTATTTCAATGGTCCAAGATGAACCGACACCCACATTATAGGCCTTGGCAAAGGAACCTTGGTTGATAGCCAGACCTAAACGATAGAGGGAATTGATGTAAAGGATGGGTTGCCCAATTCTCACATCTGCAAATGATTTGCCATAAACAACCTGATTTTGATAGACCAGCATATCAGCGTGATAGATAGTCACTTCAAAACGGTCACCAAATGCTGGTTCCAGCTTGTAAAATTCTTCTCGCGTGATAGAGGTCCAAAGCGAACCAAAACGCACATCCAGAATATCAATAGCTCCCTTCACCAAATGGTCTTCAATGATGGTCTCTACGACTGGAAGCTCCACAATCTGATCCACACTGAGCTCTGGCCCCACTTCCTCAAAACTAATGTGACCACTGGCTAATTTAGCACCAGTATAGGCATAGACATCACGACCGTGGAAAGTATAAGAGTGCTCTGTGTTTTGACGTCTATTGGCCACTTCAGAAATCTCACGAATAGCTACAATACCAACGTGTTTCTTGATAAAAGAAAGAGTCCCATTGTCTGGAGTGACAATGTATTGATTTTTTGCAGTCTTGGCAACTACACTCTTACGTTTCGAGCCGACACCTGGATCGACAACCGATACAAAAGTCGTTCCCTCAGGCCAGTAATCCACCGTCTGAAAGAGACGATAGCTCCCCTCAAAAATATTATAAGGTGTGATATCGTGCGTCAAGTGATGAATTTTTAAGGTTGGAGATTCTTCTAAAGCCACTCCAATCATAGCCGATACCGCACCATCAACCAGACCAAAGTCTGATTGTAACACCAGTAAATTATTATTCATTTTATCTCCTTGTATATCCTTTATCATACCATATTTCAGAGAAAGGTGCTAATAGCTATTTCAATTGGTTAGGGTATAGTTTTACCTTATAGCAAAATTCCACTAAAAGCTCTTGTTATTAGCAAGTAGGTGCATTTTTTCTTGAAAAAAGGTATGATAGTTACATCATGAAAAAGTAGGTTTTATTATGAAAATTATCCTTGTCGGAGGGGGAAAAGTTGGTTTTGCCCTCTGTCGCTCCTTGGTTGCAGAAAAGCATGATGTTTTGCTGATCGAGCAAGACGAAGCTGTTCTCAATCATATTGTCAGTCGCTTTGATATCATTGGTATCCCTGGTAACGGAGCTGATTTTGCCATTCTTGAGCAAGCCAGCGTCCAAGATTGTGATATCTTTATCGCCCTGACTGAGTACGATGAAGTGAACATGATTGCAGCCGTTCTAGCCAAAAAAATGGGAGCTAAAGAGACCATCGTTCGGGTGCGGAACCCTGAATATTCTAACTCTTATTTCAAGGAAAAGAATATTCTCGGTTTTTCTCTTATCGTTAATCCTGAGCTCCTAGCTGCCCGCGCTATCGCGAATATCATTGACTTCCCCAACGCCCTATCTGTCGAACGTTTCTTTGGTGGACGGGTCAGCTTGATGGAATTCACTGTTAAATCCTCCAGTAGTCTTTGCCAAATGCCCATTTCTGATTTTCGGAAAAAATTTGGCAATGTCATTGTCTGTGCGATAGAGAGGGATCATCAAATTATCATTCCAAGCGGTGACATGACTGTACAGGATAAAGATAGAATCTTTGTCACTGGTAACCGTGTTGACATGATGCTCTTCCATAATTATTTCAAGTCTCGTGCCGTGAAGAGTCTTCTTATTGTTGGAGCTGGTAGAATTGCCTATTATCTACTAGGTATCCTCAAAGACAGTCGTATAGATACCAAGGTTATTGAAATCAATCCTGAAATCGCCAGCTTCTTTAGCGAGAAATTCCCAAATCTCTACATCGTTCAAGGAGATGGTACCACAAAAGATATTCTGCTGGAAGAAAGTGCTCAAAACTATGATGCCGTTGCGACTCTAACAGGAGTCGATGAGGAAAATCTGATTACCTCTATGTTCCTTGACAGGGTAGGTGTACAGAAAAATATTACCAAGGTCAATCGTACCAGTCTCCTCGAGATTATCCATGCACCTGATTTTTCAAGTATCATCACACCTAAAAGCATCGCTGTTGATACAATCATGCACTTTATTCGTGGTCGGGTTAATGCTCAGTATTCAGACCTTCAAGCCATGCACCATCTAGCCAATGGCCAAATCGAAACCCTGCAATTCCATATCAAGGAAGCTAATAAGATGACTGCCAAACCTCTTTCTCAACTCAAACTGAAAAAAGGGGTTCTTATAGCAGCCATCATTCGAAAGGGCAAAACTATTTTCCCTACTGGGGAGGATATGCTGGAAGTTGGAGACAAGCTCCTAGTAACAACTTTGTTGCCAAACATCACCAAGATTTATGACTTGATTGCGAGGTAAGAAATGAATAAAAGTATGATTCGTTACCTCCTTTCAAAATTACTTTTGATTGAAGCTGCTCTTCTCTTGGTTCCTGTAGCTGTTGCTATCTATTACCGTGAATCGATCCAAGTCTTTACAGCCCTCTTTACAACGATTGGGATTCTCGTATTACTAGGCGGTTCAGGAATTTTACAAAAGCCAAAAAATCAACGGATTTATGCCAAGGAGGGAATCTTGATCGTTGCCCTCTGTTGGATCCTCTGGTCTTTCTTTGGTGGTCTCCCCTTTGTCTTTGCAGGGCAAATTCCCAGCGTTATCGATGCCTTTTTTGAGATCAGTTCTGGGTTTACAACTACCGGAGCAACTATTCTGAACGACGTTTCGGTTCTCAGCCGTTCCCTCCTCTTCTGGCGAAGTTTTACCCACTTGATCGGAGGGATGGGAGTGCTTGTTTTTGCACTTGCTATTATGGATAATGCCAAGAATAGCCACCTAGAGGTAATGAAGGCTGAGGTTCCTGGTCCCGTCTTTGGTAAAGTTGTATCCAAGCTAAAAAACACCGCTCAGATTCTCTATCTCCTTTATCTAGCTCTCTTCTCCCTCTTTGTCATCATCTATTATCTAGCTGGCATGCCCCTATTTGATAGTTTTGTTATTGCTATGGGGACAGCGGGAACAGGGGGGTTTACCGTCTATAACGACGGAATTGCTCACTATGGTAGCTCACTGATTACCTATCTGGTTAGTATAGGAGTTCTGGTTTTTGGGGTAAATTTCAATCTCTACTACTACCTCATGCTCCGTCGCATCAAAGCCTTCTTTGGTGACGAAGAACTTCGTGCTTACTTGGTCATTGTACTGCTTTCTACAGGCTTGATTAGCCTTAATACCCTCTATCTCTACCCAGGATTTTCAAAGAGTTTTGAAATGGCCTTCTTCCAGGTTTCCAACATCATTACAACAACTGGTTTTGGATATGGAGACATTACCAACTGGCCCCTATTCTCCCAGTTTATCCTCCTCTTCCTTATGGCAATCGGTGGTTCTGCTGGTTCAACCGCAGGTGGACTCAAGGTTATTCGAGGCCTCATCCTTTCAAAAATTGCTAAAAATCAGATTTTGTCAATCCTATCGCCCCACCGTGTTTTGACCCTCCATGTTAATAAAACGGTGATTGACAAAGATACCCAGCATAAGATTCTCAAGTACTTTGTCATCTATGCTATGATTTTGCTAGCACTTATCTTTATTGTCAGCCTAGATAGCAATGATTTCCTAGTTGTTACCAGTGCTGTTTTTAGTTGTTTCAATAATATCGGACCTATCCTAGGAACCACTTCTAGTTTCTCAATCTTTAGTCCCATCTCAAAAATTCTCCTCTCCTTTGCAATGATTGCAGGGCGCTTGGAGATCTACCCAATCTTACTTCTCTTTATGAAGAGAACTTGGTCTAAGAGATAAAATACAACCACACCTTGTTTCCTTACAAAGTGTGGTGTTTTTATTTTCAAATACTCCCCCAACTCAAATTATCTTTGAATCCTGGTCAGACATTTCAGTGCCTGACTTATACTCTTCGAAAATCTCTTCAAACCACGTCAGCTCTATCTGCAACCTCAAAACAGTGTTTTGAGTAACCTGCTGCTAGCTTCCTAGTTTGCTCTTTGATTTTCGAAGAGTATTAAGGAATTTAAGATCCCAAAAAACAACCCCCAGTCGACTGACCGAGGGTTCCTTTTCATTATTCAAGAACTTGATTAGCTCAATGCATCATCCATAGAAAGAACTTCGTGGAAGACACGTTGTGTCAATTCAGTTTTTTGTTCTGGAGTGAGGTATTTAGTGTTTACACAGTATCCAGAGATACGTACGATAACATCTTCACCAGACATAATCTTTTCGTAAACATCGTTCAAGTCCATAACGTTCAAGTTAACGTGTTGTCCACCGTTTTCAAAGTAACCATCAAGGATTGTTACCAAGTTATCAACTTGTTCGTCACGAGTCTTACCAAGAGCACGTGGTGAAACTTGAGTAGTCAATGAGATACCGTCAGCCGCATAACCAAAGTCAAGGCTAGAAAGTGAGTTCAAGTTTTGCAACCAGCCACCTTTAGCTTTGTTAGATGGGTTAGCACCTGGTGAGAAGAACTCAAGTTTAGACAAGTTCACAGAACCATCTTCGTTGAGGTACACACCTTTGTGGACTGGTGAGTTACCAGTTTGTTTAGAGTAAGCAACGTTAGATGTAATTGTCAAAAGTGATACAGTAGCTTCAGCATCTTTGTAAAGTTTGTGGCTACGTAGACGAGTTGTGTAAGCTTCAATCAACCATTCTGCCAATTCGTTTGAACGTGGGTCATCTTCACCCCAACGTGGGTATTCACCGATTGTTTCGTAATCGTAGATGTAGCCATTTTCATCACGGATTGGTTTAACTGTAGCGTATTTGATAGCTGACAATGTATCAACAGTGTTGGCAAATCCACAGATACCGAATCCCATGTTAGCACGTTGTTTAGTTGGCAAGAAGGCCATTTGAACAGCTTCATAGTTGTACTTATCAGTCATGTAGTGGATGATGTTCAAAGCATCTACGTAAGTGTCAGTCAACCAGTCAAGAGATTTTTCAAAGTTAGCTTTAACTGATTCGAATTCAAGAACTTCGTCACGGATTGGTTCGATGTCAAATACTTTGTAGTCTTTGTGAACATCGTCGTAACCACCGTTCAAACCAGTAAGAAGGGCTTTCAATACGTTTACACGAGCACCGAAGTACTGGATGTTGTGGCGTTGTTCTTCATTTTCTGGGTCAAGTGGAGACACACAGCATGAGATACAGCTCATTTCACCATATCCATCTTTAGCCATTGTTGTTACACCTTCGTATTGGATAGAAGAGTGTTTGTGGCTCATGTGCATACAGTAGCGACGGAAGTTGTATGGCAATTTGTCAGTCCAAAGAACTGTCAAGTTTGGCTCTGGAGAGTTACCGATATTGTCAAGAGTATTCAAGAAACGGTAGTCCATCTTAGTAACACGGTGACGACCGTCGTTACCCATACCAGCCATAGAAGTTGTGATGAAAGTTGGGTCACCTGAGTACAATTGGTCATAAGCTTTTGTACGAGCAAATTTAACTGTACGAAGTTTCATAACGAAATCATCAACGAATTCTTGGATTTCTGATTCAGTAAATGTACCACGAGCAAGGTCACGTTCTGCAAAGATATCCAATACAATTGGCACACGTCCAAGAGATGTAGCAGCACCGTTGATAACACGGCAGACAGACATAAAGGCGATGTTAACCCATTGGATTGCTTCTTTAACGTTCATCGCTGGTTTGCGAACGTCAACTCCATAAAGGTCACCCAAGCGAACAACTTGTTGCAATGCTTGGTATTGAAGATTGATTTCTTCACGAAGACGGATTGTTTCTTCATCGATTTCTTCGACTGCATTCCAGTCGTTTACTTTTTCTTGCATCAAGTAATCTGCACCGTAAAGAGCAAGACGTGCGTAAACACCGATGATACGTCCGCGTGAGTATGCATCTGGAAGACCAGTTACAGTGTGTGCGTGACGAGCACGACGGATATTTGAAGTGTAGGCACGGAAGATACCGTCGTTAACCGTTGTTACATATTTAGTGAAGATTTCGTGAACAGCTGGGTCTGGTTCGTATCCATTTTCTTTCAAAGTAGTTTCAGCCATACGGATACCACCTTTTGGCATGAAGTTCAATTTGAAGAGTTCGTCATTTTGGATACCAAAGATAACTTCATTTTCTTTGTCGATAAATCCAGCAGGGATATCAGCGATAGATGTTGGACGAGTGTCCATTGGGAAACGAGTTTCTTCGTAGTGAGCCTTAGTTTCTTCTACAATTTTTTTGATGTGAAGTGAACGTTCTGTTGGTCCTGCAAGGAAGCTTTCGTCTCCATCGTAAGGTGTGTAGTTAGCTTGTACGAAGCGTGATACACTTGCTTTTTCTTTCCAATCTACGCCTTTGAAGCCTTCCCAAGCTTTATCAAAAATATCTTGTGCTTCAACAACTGTTTTAACAACCATGTTAATGTCCTCTGTTTTCTTTCTAGTAACAGTCATCTGTTACATTTATGAAACTAGTATACCATACAGTAACCGATTTCAACAAGCGAAAATTCCTTATTTTTACACTTTCTTTTCTAACACAGACCGTTCTTTATGTCAAACTGTATTATATTTTTGAAAAAATAAAGTCTTTTTTTCTTTTTTTCAGAAAAAAGGGTATAATAAAAGAAAATAAGCAGTAAAAAGGGAGCTAGGTATGTTGATTTTTCCTTTATTAAATGATTTGTCAAGAAAAATCATCCATATTGACATGGATGCCTTTTTTGCTGCGGTGGAAATCAGAGATAATCCTAAACTCAGAGGAAAACCTGTCATTATCGGCAGTGACCCTCGGCAAACAGGTGGGCGTGGTGTCGTTTCCACTTGTAGCTATGAGGCGCGAGCTTTTGGTGTCCATTCAGCCATGAGCTCTAAGGAAGCCTATGAGCGTTGTCCCCAGGCCGTCTTCATCTCAGGAAATTATGAAAAATATAAAGCTGTGGGACTCCAGATTCGAGCTATTTTCAAGCGTTATACAGATTTGATTGAACCTATGAGCATTGACGAAGCCTATTTGGATGTAACAGAAAATAAACTCGGCATCAAGTCAGCGGTCAAAATTGCTCGCCTCATTCAAAAAGACATCTGGCAAGAACTCCATCTAACTGCTTCCGCAGGCGTTTCTTATAACAAATTCTTAGCTAAAATGGCCAGCGATTATCAAAAGCCACATGGTTTGACAGTGATTCTACCTGAACAAGCTGAGGACTTTCTCAAACAAATGGATATTGCTAAATTTCATGGAGTAGGAAAAAAGACAGTCGAAAGACTTCATCAAATGGGTGTTTTTACCGGCGCTGATCTACTTGAAGTCCCTGAGGTAACCCTAATAGACCGCTTTGGCAGACTGGGCTATGACCTGTATCGAAAGGCTCGTGGTATTCACAATTCCCCTGTCAAATCCAATCGTATCCGTAAATCAATTGGCAAGGAGAAAACCTATGGAAAGATTCTCCGTGCCGAGGAAGACATCAAAAAAGAGCTAGCTCTTCTATCAGAAAGAGTCGCTCTCAATCTCAATCAGCAAGAAAAAGCTGGAAAAATTGTCATTTTGAAAATCCGCTACGAAGACTTTTCAACTCTCACTAAACGAAAAAGTCTTGCTCAAAAAACACAGGATGCTAGTCAGATAAGCCAAATAGCCCTGCAACTCTATGAAGAATTAAGCGAGAAAGACAGAGGTGTCCGCCTGTTGGGGATTACCGTGACTGGATTTTAATACTTTTCGAAAATCCCTTCAAACCACGTCAGCTCTATCTGCAACCTCAAAACAGTATTTTGAGCAACCTTTGGCTAGCTTCCTAATTTGCTCTTTGATTTTCATTGAGTATAAAACCTTGAAGAGGTTCCCCTTCAAGGTTTTTTCTTATACAAATAAACGGACAAAACTGTAAAGTAGCAAGACACTACCAAGCACGATGCGGTATTTACCGAAAAGGGTAAAGTCGTGTTTTTTCACATAGCTGGTCAAGAAGCGAATAGCGACCATGCTGACTGCAAAAGCGACTCCCATCGCAACCAAGAGCAAGAACAATTGCCCAAAGTTCAAGAGTTGTCCTGTTTTTACAAATTTGAAAATCTTTAAAGCACTAGCTCCAAACATAACAGGAATACCTAGATAGAAGGTAAATTCTGTCACAACAGAACGACTGGTTCCATTTAACAAACCACCGACAATCGTTGCCCCAGAACGGCTTGTCCCTGGTAAAAGGGCAAGAACTTGGAAGAGTCCGATATAGAAAGCTGTCGTATAAGGAAGCTTGTCCAACTCTGTTACACTTGGCTCGATAGCACGCGCTTTATTGCGCTTTTCCAAATAAATAAAGGCAATCCCATAGATAATCAACATAAGAGCGACTGAAACCATGTTATGGAAGTGGGTATCAAACCAATCATCAAACTTAAATACTGCAAGCAAAGGCAAAGTGGCAACCAAGACCTTCAACCACAGTCTCCAAGTCTTACGAACTTCCTGCTTGTCCTTTGTCGGTTTGAAAGGATTGAGCTTGTTAAAGTAAATGACCATGACTGCTAAAATCGCACCAAGCTGAATCACGACATTAAACATGGACATAAAAGATTCATTCTGATTTTGGTATTGGATAAATTCCTCTGCTAAAATCAAGTGACCTGTACTGGAAATCGGCAACCATTCCGTAATTCCTTCAACAATACCGAAGAAGATAGATTTTAAAATTTCAATAAGATACATAGATTACTCCTTTTTCTATCTTCCATTATAGCATATTTTTTCAGTCTGTGATAGCTCTCTTTAAAAGGCGCCGATACTGCCACCGCCTCCCCCTCCAGAGAAGCCACCGCCAGAACTTCCACTTCCAGAAGATACGGAATAGGTACTTGCTGTATTTGCGACACTAGCATAATGGCTCATTTGCGCGCTTGAATGATAAAACATACTGTGCCAGCCATAAGCTACATAGAGGTTGATATCTGGATTTTCCACTTGAATACGATGAACCTTCATCAAATGACTAACCTTATCCGCATAGCCAAATAGGGTTGCATAGACCAAGAGGCGATTCCAGACTACAATACTTTCCAACTCTGCCTGATCCAATCGCGCAATCTCACGTAACATATTTTCAAAACTGGTCCAGAGGTAGTATACTTCCGCTCCTGCTTCATTTAGGACACCATCACGATTATCTAGCCGAAGCTTCCAATAATAGAAAACAGCCAAAACCAAACCTAGAAAACCAAGTATTGGCAAGAGGAGGTAAAGATAGCCATAAACATCCAAACTGTACAAGAACAAACCAAATCCGATAAATAGGGGCAAGATAGTCAAGACACCCATACCTACTTGCAAGGCCTTTTCCCCACCAGTTAAAGGACGATAATAATCTGGGAGCCCCCAGAAGGAAACTCGACTTCTCACTCCTTCTTGCATCTGGTTCAATACTTCTTCAAAAGAAGATTTGAGCTGACGCCCCTTTGCTTGAATTCGTTTTTCATCAGAAACTTTGGCTCTACGATAAAGACTATCAGATACCTTGTAATCCGCAAACAAATTGGAAAGAGTTTCTTCTTTTTTGCCTGAAAAAGCCAGATTTAGACAGTCTTTCTCAAAACTGGATAAACCATCTTCTTTGACCAGCCTCAAACCAACTGCATCTCCTTCTGAAATGATAGAGACATTCCCACGGTCTATCACATCTAGCAAGGTAGCTTGAATAAGTTGGTCAAAGGTAAATTTTCCAGCTCCTTTTGTTAGAGGACTCACTTCCTCCAAGGAGGTCGAGTAGACAGCCTCTGATAATACCATAGGCTCTAATTCCATTGGTGGCTCATAGAGACGATGATTTTTAGCATATTTGACCGAAGGAGTGGTCTTTCTTCTATAAATAAAATAGAAGCAGACGCTCAGTAACAAGGAGATAGAAAGTATGGAAGGGAAGACCCAAGTAAGGAGTTGTTTACTTTGCTCTTTTTCTTTAAAAATCGAGTCTTCTATCTTATTAAACTCTTCTAAATGATTCCCTTTCAAGCCCTGATCCCTAGCGCTAGCAAAATCGGTCCGAGGCCAATAGGCATGCAATTCAACTCCACGCTTAGCCGGAAGATTGTCCAAACGAATAGTATAATCAAGATTACTCTTTTCAACCGTTCCTTCTTTAAAAAGTTTTCCTGTGTGGAAAAAGAGTTTTTCTGCCCCCTTATCTTCCCTTACATGAAATTCAAACTTTCCAATAGCTCCTGAACTATCTGTCAGAGGCTGCCAATTTAATTCAGCGATATCATCATAAAGGAAAAGCAAATTTTTTAAGTTCCATGTGAGGTCAACTTCAACTGTGTCACCTTCCTGACCTGGATTATAAACTTTAACAGTATAACCATCTGCTCCTTCTGTCACTTCGCTAGTAACATCTGCTAGTTCTGCACCGTTTTTCGCAGTCTGAACCTTTGGATGAGGATCAATGTCAAATCCGCTAGGCATCTTGCCTGCACGACCAAGCCCCACGATTTGGCCCTTAAAGTCCTCCTCAAACTGGTAAACTATCTTCTGTCTAAATTCTGCTGTATTGTCTGCATGAATATACAAATCCCCTTGATAAGAGTTTATCTTGAAATCAATGGCAAAAACAGAGAATGGCAGAAGGCAAAACAAGCCTAACACTAGTAAGAAAAAAATTTTTTTCATCAACTAAGCCCCCTTTTTATCTTTGCTTTCATTATATCATTTTTTCATAAGTAAGGGCTTACCTATATTGAAAAATAGAGTTTTTTTCGATAAAATAGGAGACAGTTATTTTTTAATAGATTAGAATAGGAGAAATCATGAGAAAAATATACTTATCTATTTTCACAAGTCTCTTGCTGATGCTAGGACTTGTCAATGTTGCTCAAGCCGATGAATATTTACGCATCGGGATGGAAGCAGCATATGCTCCCTTTAACTGGACCCAGGATGATGATAGCAATGGAGCTGTCAAAATCGATGGAACCAACCAGTACGCCAATGGATACGATGTCCAGATTGCCAAGAAAATCGCTAAGGACTTAGGTAAAGAACCTTTGGTTGTTAAAACTAAGTGGGAAGGATTGATTCCCGCCCTCACTTCTGGTAAAATCGACATGATCATTGCTGGTATGAGCCCAACCGCTGAACGTAAACAAGAAATTGCCTTTTCAAGCAGTTATTACACCAGTGAGCCCGTATTAGTAGTTAAAAAAGATTCTACCTATGCTAAAGCTAAAAATTTAAATGACTTCGACGGAGCTAAAATCACTTCACAGCAAGGTGTTTACCTTTATGACTTGATTGAACAAATACCAGGAGCCAAGAAAGAGACGGCAATGGGTGATTTTGCTCAGATGCGTCAAGCTCTTGAGGCTGGCGTTATCGATGCCTATGTTTCTGAACGTCCGGAGGCTTTAACTGCTGAAGTGGCTAATTCAAAATTTAAAATGATTAAACCAGAAACAGAATTCAAGACTGGAGAAGAAGATACAGCTATTGCCATTGGACTTCGTAAAGATGACAATCGTATTAGCCAAATCAATGCCAGCATTGAAACCATTTCTAAAGATGACCAAGTTGCCCTGATGGATCGTATGATCAAGGAGCAGCCTGCAGAAGCTACAACAACTGAAGAGACTAGCAGTAGTTTCTTTAGCCAAGTTGCCAAAATTCTTTCTGAAAACTGGCAACAGCTCTTGCGTGGTGCTGGTATCACTCTTTTAATCTCTATTGTCGGAACCATCATAGGTCTCATTATTGGACTTGCCATCGGTGTCTTCCGTACTGCCCCTCTCTCTGAGAATAAAGCTATTTATGGTCTACAAAAACTAGTTAGTTGGATTCTCAATGTCTACATTGAAATTTTTCGTGGTACACCAATGATTGTTCAATCGATGGTTATCTACTATGGAACTGCTCAAGCTTTTGGAATTAACCTTGACCGCACACTGGCTGCTATCTTTATCGTTTCAATCAACACTGGTGCCTACATGACTGAAATCGTCCGTGGCGGTATCCTAGCAGTTGACAAGGGACAATTCGAAGCTGCCACAGCTCTTGGCATGAGCCACAACCAAACCATGCGTAAGATTGTGCTACCTCAGGTTGTTCGCAATATCCTACCCGCAACTGGTAATGAATTTGTCATCAATATCAAAGATACATCTGTATTGAACGTTATCTCTGTTGTCGAACTGTATTTCTCAGGAAATACCGTGGCAACTCAAACCTATCAATACTTCCAGACATTTACAATCATCGCCGTGATTTACTTTGTCCTCACCTTCACTGTTACTCGCATCTTGCGCTTCATTGAACGAAGAATGGATATGGATACCTATACTACAGGTGGTAACCAATTGCAAACGGAGGAATTGAAATAATGACACAAGCAATCCTTGAAATTAAACACCTCAAAAAATCTTATGGACAAAACGAAGTATTAAAAGACATTTCTCTCACCGTCCACAAGGGAGAAGTTATTTCGATTATCGGAAGTTCAGGAAGTGGTAAATCAACCTTACTACGTTCCATTAACCTTCTTGAAACGCCAACCGATGGACAAATCCTTTATCATGGACAAAACGTCCTCGAAAAAGGATATGACCTCACGCAATACCGTGAAAAGTTGGGAATGGTTTTCCAATCCTTTAACCTTTTTGAAAATCTCAACGTTCTTGAAAATACAATCGTTGCTCAGACAACTGTCCTTAAACGCGAACGTGCAGAAGCTGAAAAGATTGCCAAAGAAAACTTGGAAAAAGTCGGCATGGGAGCACGCTACTGGCAAGCGAAACCAAAACAACTCTCAGGGGGTCAAAAACAACGTGTGGCCATCGCTCGTGCCCTCTCCATGAATCCTGACGCTATTCTCTTTGATGAACCAACATCAGCTCTCGATCCAGAAATGGTTGGAGAAGTCCTCAAAATCATGCAAGATTTGGCTCAGGAAGGCTTGACTATGATTGTAGTGACTCACGAGATGGAATTCGCCCGTGATGTCTCTCACCGTGTGATCTTTATGGATAAGGGTGTGATTGCTGAAGAAGGTAAACCAGAAGACCTCTTCACTAATCCTAAAGAAGACCGAACAAAAGAATTCCTTCAACGTTATCTCAAATAAAAAGAAAAGGCTGCATCAATCGTGCAGTCTTTTTGCTGTCCTCATACTCTTCGAAAATCAAATTCAAACCACGTCAGCTCTATCTGCAACCTCAAAACAGTGTTTTGAGCAGCCTACGGCTAGCTTCCTAGTTTGCTCTTTGATTTTCATTGAGTATCAAAATGAAAAGGCAGACCTTATTCAAGAATCCGCCATTATCCAAAGATTAATCTTCAAATTTTTCATGATTTTTTTCATAGAAATCAATTAAACCTAGAGCTGTTTCAAATGAAATATTTTTTACTTTTGCACGACCCTGCGCTAGAGCAATGATAGACATTTCACGCGCATTCGTTTCTTTAGAGATACGGTAGCCTGTGATCTTCTTATCACGAACCCAGCCAACAACTGATTCTACTTTTTCAAAGTTTGACTTAGCCATGTCCTTCTCCTATTTTCTTCTTTACGATATTTAATTGTATACGTTTTTATGTCTTTTGTCAATAAAAAAACATATATTCAATAAAATTAATGATTTATATTTCTATTACTATCTTATTAAAGCCGATAATATATAGGTTTTTGCTTGCTATAAACCATTAGTAATTACCTTTAAAATAATTGCATTATTAACTCTTTTATTTGTAAGAATATTCATATTCGCAAATACCAGTTTTTGATAGGTTAGACAGGTTTTATCTTCAACTTTATTCTACTTATCCAACTTTAAAAGGACATTTCTAATAGTGGAAAACTTTATCTCCACACTATTTCTAACTATTCTTTTTCTTCTCCTTCTTCGACTTTCTTCCTGTCTGTATAAGCACTTTTTCACTTGCTCAACTGGTACTATTTATTTACTTTATCAAGATTCCTTTTGTTTCTCCTACCTCATTAAAAGATGAGTAGTCAGTAAACTATTGTATTCTATCTTTCGACATTTTCTACCGCTTTTATCTTCTTAGTATTGATTATTTTTTCTATTTCCTATTATATTTAGCCAAATTTCATATTAGCTATATATAAAATAGTGGATTCTAAAAATACTCCTTATATATAATAAGTAATTTTACTCCCCTACTATAAACTGAATCAAAAAATAATAGGTACTATAATGACTTGTGATAGAAATAACGTAATCGATTTCCTAAGTCCATAGGAATCGCCCCCTTTCTTCACCCTCATTATAGCACCTATACATCAGTTGTGCAAATAATATGATATTTTTTTATTGGTCCTCAGACAAGCATATTATAGAGCGTTTCATTACCATTTAAGTTAATATAAGCTGGATCAAAACCTTCCATTCGACGAATCAATCCTGCATAATCATGCTTATCTGCCAAGGCAATCCCAATCAATACTGGACCTGTCCCCTTGCTAGCTCGTTTGATATACTCAAAACGTGTGATATCATCATTTGGTCCCAGGATATCATTTACAAACTCACGCAGAGCACCTGGACGCTGTGGAAAATTGACCACAAAGTAATGCTTAATCCCATCATAAATCAAGGCACGCTCTTCCATTTCTGGCATACGGTTGATATCATTATTTCCTCCAGAAATGATACAACAAATGGTTTTCCCCTTGATATATTCAGCTAAAACCTCTAGAGAGGCGATACTAGCTGCTCCAGCAGGCTCTGCTACAATCCCTTGCTTAGAGTAAAGGTCAATCAAGGTTTCAGAAATCAATCCCTCATCGACACCTACCAAAGTTTGAACATGTTGACGAGTTGCTTCATAGGTCAACTGTCCTACCTTTTGTACAGCAATCCCATCCGCAAATTTGTCAATTTCTTTGAGTTTGACTGGACCACCAGCTTCAAAGGCAGCCTTCATGGAACGTGCTCCATTAGCCTCTACCCCAATGACTTCAATTTCTGGACTTGTTTCCTTGATATAGGTAGAAACCCCAGCAATGAGACCACCACCACCAACAGGAACCAAGACAGCATCAAAATCAATCGATTCTTTTCGAGCTTCTTCTAAAATCTCATAAGCAACTGTCCCTTGACCTGCCTGAACATGGGCATCATCAAAAGGATCAATAAAGGTACGATTTTCAGAAACTGTAAATTCTTGAGCTGCCTTGGCTGAGGCATCAAAGGTATCGCCAACTAATTTAATGGTCACGAAGTTCCCACCAAAAAAGCGAACTTGCCCAATTTTTTGTTGCGGAGTTGTAATTGGCATAAAAATAGTAGCAGGAATTTTCATCTCATTACAAGTATAGGCAACTCCCTGCGCATGATTTCCCGCAGAAGCACAGACTACCCCACGCTCACGCTCTTCCTTGCTGAGCTGCGAAATGGCATAATAGGCACCACGAATTTTAAAGGAACGAACACGTTGAGCATTTTCCTTTTTCAAATAAATCTTAGCACCATACTTTTCCGATAAATAATGGTCGTAATCAAGCGGTGTATTCACAACCACACCGTTCAAGACCTTATGAGCCTTGATGATATCTTTCGAACTTAACATCTTTTTCTCCTAGACTATTTCATACTTATCATAATCCATCTTTTAAAAAGAGATGAATTGATTATAAAAGCGAGTTAGGTCCCCCCAACTCGCCTTCAACTTGATTTCTATCAATTAGTTATAGATTTTGAATGCATCATCATCGTTTTTACCAACGAATGGCATTGCTTTACGCAATTCTGCACCAACTTTTTCAATTTCAAGGTTAGCTGCTTGTTCACGGTAAGCAGTCAATTTTGGACGTCCAGCTTTATAGTCATTTACAAAGTCATTTGCAAATTTACCATTTTGGATGTCTGCCAAGACAGCTTTCATGTTTTCTTTAACTTGCTCAGTGATTACACGTGGACCTGATACATAGTCACCGTACTCAGCAGTGTTTGAAATTGATTGACGCATTTTCTTGAATCCACCTTCGTAGATCAAGTCAACGATCAATTTCATTTCGTGAAGAACTTCAAAGTAAGCCAACTCTGGAGCGTAACCTGCTTCTGTCAAGACTTCGAAACCTGCTTCGATAAGGGCAGTCAAACCACCACAAAGTACAGCTTGTTCACCAAACAAATCTTCTTCAGTTTCTTCTTTGTATGTTGTTTCAAGAAGACCTACACGAGCTGCTCCAACACCTTTACACCAATCCATAGCAATGTTTTTCGCATTTCCTGTTGCATCTTGATATACTGCGTAAAGAGCTGGTACACCAAATCCTTCTTCGTAAGTACGGCGTACCAAGTGTCCTGGTCCTTTAGGAGCACACATAAAGACATCTACATCCGCAGGAACTTTGATAAACTCAAAGTGGATGTTGAAACCGTGAGCAAATCCAACTGCGTTTCCTGCTTCCAAGTTTGGAGCGATTTCTGCTTCGTACAATTCTTGTTGGATTTCGTCTGGTGCCAAAATCATGATAACATCAGCCAATTTAGTAGCTTCTGCTACTGTATAAGTGTCAAATCCGTCTTCTTTTGCTTTGTCAAAAGATTTACCTGGACGTACACCGATGATGACATCGCGACCTGAATCACGCAAGTTTTGAGCATGCGCATGTCCTTGCGAACCATAACCAATAACGGCGATTTTTTTACCGTCAAGTGCTGCTACTTTAACATCTTTTTCGTATTCCATTTGAACTGCCATAGTTTTTTCTCTCTTTTCTATTATTTATTACCTTTTAGGCTGGTTTAACAAATTTAAAATATTTTTATACTCAATGAAAATCAAAGAGCAAATTAGGAAGCTAGCCGCAGACTGCTCAAAGCACTGCTTTGAGGTTGTAAATAAGACTGACGGAGTCAGTAACATATATCTACGGCAAGGCAAAACTGACGTGATTTGAAGAGATTTTCGAAGAGTATTAGTCGCGGGTAAATCCAGTTGCACCCGTCCGAGCAATATTGCGAATACCGTATGGTCGAATAACTCGCAATAAGGCTTCGCTCTTTTCAGCATTTCCTGTCATTTGAATGGTAATCGTGCTTGGCGCTACGTCTACCACTGTTGCACGGAAAGGTTGAATAATCGCTAAAATCTCAGCTCGCTTCTCAGCTGGCGCCGACATCTTAACCAAAATCACCTCGCGCTCCAAGTGTGGTTTATCCGTAATATCTCGAATGCGAATCACATCAATCTGACGATTAAGTTGCTTGATGATTTGCTCCACTTCATCATGAGAAGCTACATCAATAATAATGGTGATACGCGATACATTCGGATCTTCTGTTGCTCCAACAGAGATGCTTTCAATATTAACCTGACGACGAGACAGGACACCTGTAAAGCGATTGAGGACTCCTGAACGATTTTGTAGTTTTGCTGTTAACATTCTACGCATGGAACTTCACCCCCAACATCTCATGATTACTCTTACCAGCTGGTACCATCGGTAACACCTGTTCCTTACGAGAAATATCTACCTCGATTAGCATAGGAACATCCTCAGTGATGACTTCAAGGTCTTGAGCCAAGGTCTCAGGATTGTCAAACTTATAGTTTTTAATGCCATAAGCTTGTGCCATCAATTGGAAATCAGGAAGGGTGTCAAAGACTGACTCAGATGTTCTACCTTCATAGAAGGATTCTTGCCACTGGCGAACCATTCCAAGTGAGTGGTTGTTCAGCATAACCACCTTGATTGGCACCTTGTAAATGTTCAAAATAGCCAATTCCTGGTTAGTCATTTGGAAGCCACCATCCCCAACAAACAAGACTACTTCCTTATCTGGGTTAGCAATTTTAGCACCAATTGCTGCTGGAATTCCAAATCCCATCGTTCCCAAACCACCTGAAGTCACTAACTGACGTTCATTTTGGTAGGGATAATACTGGGCTGTCCACATTTGGTGTTGACCAACGTCTGTTACCACAATGGCATCTCCATTCGTCAATTCACCAATTCGTTCAATAACAGCTTGTGGCTGAACCACACGCTCTTTCTTATCATAAGAACGAACGCGGTTCTTATCTTTAGTGACTTTTTCAATCCATTTTTCAGTATTGTTATGAACTGTCGGTTCTGCCAGCAACATTTGCAAGGCTTTCTTAGCATCTCCAACTACAGGAATATCTGCACTGATAATCTTTCCGATCTCAGCTGGGTCAATATCAATGTGGGCAACCTTAGCATTCTTAGCAAAGGTCTTAGGATTCCCCGTCAAGCGGTCATCGAAACGACAACCAATACTAATCATAAAGTCCGCTTCCGTCATGGCAATATTAGCTGCGAATGACCCATGCATCCCCCCCATTCCAAGGAAGAGTGGGTGACTTGTTGCAATCGTACCTTGCCCCAAAAGACTGGTGACCACCGGAATTTGATAGCGCTCTGCAAATTCATTTAGTTCCGCAGCAGCTTCAGCATAACTAATTCCACCACCAGCTAGCAAGACTGGCTTTTTAGCCTTAGATAATTGCTTCAAGATTTTCTTAATTTGCATATCATTTGGCTCAAGAGTCGGTTGATAGCTTGGTAGATTCACTTCTGGTGAATAGATGAAGTCCGTTTCTAAAGCAGATACGTCTTTAGGTAGGTCAATGACGACTGGCCCTGGTCGACCTGTAGTTGCGATATGAACAGCTTCCGTAATGATACGAGGAATATCAGCTGTCTCACGAACTTGGTAATTGTACTTAGTGATTGGCATGGTAATTCCCACGATGTCTGCCTCCTGAAAGGCATCCTTCCCAATACCTGCCCGCGCCACCTGACCTGTAAAGACCAAAAGGGGAACGCTATCGCTCATAGCATCTGCAATACCTGTGATGGCATTTGTTGCTCCTGGTCCGCTAGTGACGACGGCAACACCCAACTTTCCAGTTGATTTAGCATAACCTTCAGCTTCATGCAGACAGCCTTGCTCATGGCGTCCTAGAATGTGGCGAATGCCTTTAAAATTATATATCGCATCATAAAAAGGCAAGACAGCACCACCAGGATAACCAAAGATGGTATCAATTCCTAAATCACGAAGTGTTTCCAAAACTAGGTCCGACCCCGTCTTAGGAGATTCTAAACTGATTTTCTCCATTGTTCCCCTTTCTCTTCTCTTAAAAATAACTTGTTACTATCATACCATTTTTTCAAAATTTTTCAAGAGAAAAGAAGAAATTTTCTGAATTTTCTATTTTAACGTTTATTTATGAATGTTATTTTTGTTTTTATAAAAAAGATATCGGTTTCATTTACTAAAAAAGAAAAAAGAACTGATTTCTCAGTCCTTCATTAATCTTATTCCACACTAAATAGGTATGGGTAAACTGGTTGTTGGCCTTGGTGAATCTCGACTTCAACATCTTCGAATTCTTCTGCGATTTCTTGGGCAATTTCATTGGCAAGTTCTTCGCTTCCGTCTTCACCGACATAGAAGGTTACGATTTCACTATCTTCATCCAACATATGTTTCAAGGTTTCTGTCAAAGTTTGGTGCATATCAGGGTTTGACACGAGGATTTTCCCATCCACCATACCAAGATTATCATTTTCATGGATTTCTAAGCCATCAATGGTTGTATCACGCACAGCTGTTGTGACGCTTCCACTAACGACATCGCTAAGAGCAGCAGTCATACGCTCTTGGTTTTCTTCGATGGACTTGCTTGGATCAAAGGCGAGAAGACTTGTCAAACCTTGTGGCAAAGTACGAGATTCCACCACTACTGCTGGTTGCTCCAAAACTTCTGCTGCAGATTGAGCTGCCATGAAGATATTTTTGTTGTTTGGCAGGAAGATAATGTTACGAGCGTTGACCTGTTCAACAGCCTTGATAAAGTCTTTAGTTGAAGGGTTCATAGTTTGACCGCCTTCGATAACATAATCTACACCTTGAGAACGGAAGATATCTGCTAGACCTTTACCAGCCACTACAGCAATCAAAGCATACTCTTTTTCTTCAGCTGGTTTGCTAACTTGAGCAGCTTCTTTTTCAACCTGCGCTTCGTGTTGATTCCGCATATTGTCAACTTTTACCTTGACCAAGCTACCATATTTAAGACCTTCTTGCATAACAAGTCCTGGATCTTCTGTATGGACATGGACTTTGACAATTTCATCATCGTTAACAACGAGGAGAGAATCCCCAAGTTCATTCAAGTAGTTACGGAATTCGTCGTAGTCAAAATCTTTGGCATAGGTTGGGCCTTGCTTAAGAGCTACCATGATTTCAGTACAATAACCAAATGTGATGTCCTCAGTCGCTACGTGGCCAGCCACAGACTTATGATGTTCTGCATTAATCATTTCACTCATGTTAGCTGGAGTTGCTACAAAGTCCTCAGATGCAATATATTCGCCAGTAAGGGCTGAAAGGAAACCTTCGTAGATGAAGACCAGTCCTTGACCACCTGAGTCCACAACACCAACTTCTTTCAATACAGGAAGCATGTCTGGCGTTTTAGCTAGAGCTGTTTTAGCACCTTCCAAGGCTGCGCGCATGACTTCAACAGCGTCATCTGTTTGCTCAGCTTTTTTCTTAGCACCGATAGCAGCTCCGCGTGAAACTGTCAAAATCGTTCCTTCAACTGGTTTCATAACGGCCTTGTAGGCAACTTCTACACCTGATTGGAGGGCAAGGGCCAAGTCTTGACCTGTTAACTCGCCTTTATCCTTGATGGCTTGTGAAAATCCACGGAAAAGCTGAGACGTAATAACGCCTGAGTTTCCACGCGCACCCATCAAAAGACCTTTGGCAAGAATGCTCGCTACCTCTCCAACAGTAGAAGCTGGCTTGTCTGCAACTTCTTTAGCTCCATTTTCAATGGTCATTCCCATGTTTGTTCCAGTATCTCCATCTGGAACTGGAAAGACGTTTAATGAATTGACATATTCAGCTTGCTTATTCAAGCGAGTTGATGCAGCCTGCACCATTTCTTGAAATAAGCTAGTAGTAATTTTTGACACGGTTATTCTCCTACAACTTTGATATTTTGAATGTAGACATTTACAGTCTGAGCAGTAATTCCAAGTTGGTTTTCCAAACTAAAACGAACACGCTCTTGAATGTTTTTTGACACTTCGCTAATCTTTGTTCCGTAGCTCAACACGGTATATACATCAACTGCAATACTGCCATCTTCGGCCGCCTTTACGACGACACCTTTGGAATAATTTTCCTTACCTAGAAGGGCTTGGAAATTATCTTTGAGGGCATTTTTACTAGCCATACCGACCACACCAAAAATCTCAGTTGCTGCTCCACCTACGACGGTTGCAATCACTTCATCTGTTAGTTCGATTTGACCATCTTTTGTATTAATTTTTACAGTCATCCTTTTTACCTCAACTAGTTGATACTCTATTTTATCATATTTCATCCCAAGTGTAAAAGCAGAATACTGTATCAGCGGATATTTACTCTATTTTTCAAATGATTTTATATCTACAGTAAAAGAAAAAAGACCCTAAGGTCTCCTTACTTTTATTATTAAACGCGTTCAACTTTACCTGATTTCAAAGCACGAGCTGAAGCCCAAACTTTTTTAGGTTTACCATCGATAAGAACAGTAACTTTTTGAAGGTTTGGTTTTACGGCACGTTTTGTTTGGTTCATCGCGTGTGAACGGTTGTTTCCTGATACAGTCTTACGACCTGTAAAGTAACATACTTTAGCCATTGTGTTTTCCTCCTATTAGATCTAATATAGCGGATGTGCTAGCACCACATACTGTACTATGTTATCACACTTTCTTCATTTTTGCAAGGGAATTGGAAGATTTTTTTATTTAACGCGTAACTTCTCAAAGTAACTTCCATCTCTCTCCCAAAACTGGAAGTTAGTCTCAGACGATGAATTATGCTAGAATTAAGTCTGAGACTTTTCGTGAGGAGGTACCTCATGACGAAAAAACAAAAACATCTCACTCTAGAAGACCGTATTGACATCCAAACTGGAATCAGCCAACAGGAGACTTTCCGTTCCATCGCTGAGAAGATGGGGAAAGACCCGTCAACGATTTCAAAGGAAATCAAGCGCAATCGCATCATGCATCCAACATCCGTCAAATCTGATTGCACGGATTGCCCTCTTCTCAAAAAAGCTCCTTATGTCTGTAACAACTGTCCAAAAAAGAGGACGGATTGTGGGTTTAACCGCTATCTTTACTACGCGAAAAAGGCACAGGAGCAGTACGAGACTATGTTGAGGGAATCCAGACAGGGCATTCCCCTAAACAAGGAAAGTTTTTATCAGATGGACAAGATCTTAACCCTAGGCATCCAGAAGAAACAAAGCATCTACCATATCATTCAGACACATAACCTACCTGTGTCGAAAGCTACGGTGTATCGGCATGCCAAGCTGGGCTATCTGACAGCCAAGCCCATTGATTTCCCTCGGATGGTCACGTTCAAGGAACGCAGAAAATCCAGAAAAGTAGCTATTCCCAAAGAGCTGAAAATTGGGCGGACCTATCAAGATTTCCAAGAGTTACGAGAAACTGATGATTTCTTCAAATGGTTGGAAATGGACACGGTCATCGGCAGACCTGGTGGAAAGCTACTGCTCACCTTCAACGTTTCCTTCTGTAATTTCCTCTTCGCCTTGCTTTTGGACAACAAGACTGCTCTGGAAGTCGCCACTAAATTCGCAGCTTTGAAAGAAAGAGTCATGGACGGAGGGTATGCGTTCCATCAGCTGTTCCCTGTCATTCTCACAGACAACGGATCTGAGTTCGCCTATGTGGAGGAGCTTGAGCGAGACATTGATGGGAAGTCTCACCTCTACTTCTGCGACCCTAGCCGTCCTGACCAGAAGGGGCGGATTGAGAAGAACCATACGGTTTTGCGAGCCATTCTTCCCAAGGGCACTTCCTTTGACCAGCTGACTCAGAAAGACGTCAATCTAGTCATTTCCCATGTCAATTCCTTGAAACGAGAAGAGTTTCAAGGAAAATCTGCTTACGACGTCTTCACCTTCACCTTTGGCGAGGACATCGCTGCTCTTCTGGGTTGCCAATTTGTCAAACCAGAAGACACACACTTATCACCTGATTTATTGAAATAAAGGGAATTTTCCCCTCTAACTACACATCTTATCACCATCGAAAAGTCTCACACTAAACGCTAGCAACTGGAATTTACTCTAAGACGACTCTGTTTTAGGGCTATTTGTCGTGCACTTTTTTCTGAGTCTTTTCGCTTTTGAACCCTTATATATCAAGAAAAAGAAAACCAGTGGAAGTTAGTCTAAGACGGATTTCCACTGATTTCACGCATTTTTCTCATACTAAAAGCTAGGTTGTGGGAAACTGGAAGTTAGTTTTAGAAGTTACCTTTTTTTATTTAACGCGTAACTTCTCAAAGTAACTTCCATCTCTCTCCCAAAACTGGAAGTTAGTCTCAGACGATGAATTATGCTAGAATTAAGTCTGAGACTTTTCGTGAGGAGGTACCTCATGACGAAAAAACAAAAACATCTCACTCTAGAAGACCGTATTGACATCCAAACTGGAATCAGCCAACAGGAGACTTTCCGTTCCATCGCTGAGAAGATGGGGAAAGACCCGTCAACGATTTCAAAGGAAATCAAGCGCAATCGCATCATGCATCCAACATCCGTCAAATCTGATTGCACGGATTGCCCTCTTCTCAAAAAAGCTCCTTATGTCTGTAACAACTGTCCAAAAAAGAGGACGGATTGTGGGTTTAACCGCTATCTTTACTACGCGAAAAAGGCACAGGAGCAGTACGAGACTATGTTGAGGGAATCCAGACAGGGCATTCCCCTAAACAAGGAAAGTTTTTATCAGATGGACAAGATCTTAACCCTAGGCATCCAGAAGAAACAAAGCATCTACCATATCATTCAGACACATAACCTACCTGTGTCGAAAGCTACGGTGTATCGGCATGCCAAGCTGGGCTATCTGACAGCCAAGCCCATTGATTTCCCTCGGATGGTCACGTTCAAGGAACGCAGAAAATCCAGAAAAGTAGCTATTCCCAAAGAGCTGAAAATTGGGCGGACCTATCAAGATTTCCAAGAGTTACGAGAAACTGATGATTTCTTCAAATGGTTGGAAATGGACACGGTCATCGGCAGACCTGGTGGAAAGCTACTGCTCACCTTCAACGTTTCCTTCTGTAATTTCCTCTTCGCCTTGCTTTTGGACAACAAGACTGCTCTGGAAGTCGCCACTAAATTCGCAGCTTTGAAAGAAAGAGTCATGGACGGAGGGTATGCGTTCCATCAGCTGTTCCCTGTCATTCTCACAGACAACGGATCTGAGTTCGCCTATGTGGAGGAGCTTGAGCGAGACATTGATGGGAAGTCTCACCTCTACTTCTGCGACCCTAGCCGTCCTGACCAGAAGGGGCGGATTGAGAAGAACCATACGGTTTTGCGAGCCATTCTTCCCAAGGGCACTTCCTTTGACCAACTGACTCAGAAAGACGTCAATCTAGTCATTTCCCATGTCAATTCCTTGAAACGAGAAGAGTTTCAAGGAAAATCTGCTTACGACGTCTTCACCTTCACCTTTAGCGAGGACATCGCTGCTCTTCTGGGTTGCCAATTTGTCAAACCAGAAGACACACACTTATCACCTGATTTATTGAAATAAAGGGAATTTTCCCCTCTAACTACACATCTTATCACCATCGAAAAGTCTCACACTAAACGCTAGCAACTGGAATTTACTCTAAGACGACTCTGTTTTAGGGCTATTTGTCGTGCACTTTTTTCTGAGTCTTTTCGCTTTTGAACCCTTATATATCAAGAAAAAGAAAACCAGTGGAAGTTAGTCTAAGACGGATTTCCACTGATTTCACGCATTTTTCTCATACTAAAAGCTAGGTTGTGGGAAACTGGAAGTTAGTTTTAGAAGTTACCTTTTTATTTAACGTAGACAATCCCCAACCTCCCAAAGGCTACATCTCCACGGATAATCAAGGTTTTGCTGGTTGGGGCTAGAGGAGTATCTGCCTTGGCTACGCCACAGAAAGTTTCTACCTTTAAATCAACTCCCCAATGTTGAGGAACATAGATAACTGCATTCCCAAAACCGACTTCTATCTTCAATGTTGCGCTATCTCCCAACATCTCTGCATTGTCATAATATATCTTGGCATTGCCAAAACCAACTTCTACTTGATCTTCTACCAATTCTTGCTCTTGCTTGTAGAAAGTCCCAGTCCCAAAAGCAACTTCCTTATCTGTAAGAATGGTCTTTTTACCATCATACCACCATTTTTTCCCATTCCAAGTTCTGTTAGAATGAGTGAGTGCGTTGACACCCATTACGATTAAAATACTTGCCCAGAACAATGACTGATTGGGAATTGGTAAAATGCCATAAAAGTGGTTAGCAATCATGAGGGCCACTAGGGCTGTAAAAGAGGCTGAAGTTAAGTGACGACGCAACAAAGCTCCAACTGATTGATAGGCAAAAAATGCAATACCGAACAAGGGCCAAATTTGCCCTCCCAGAGAAGGGATTCCAAAATTACCCTGCAATAACACTAAAGCTGCCAATGCTAGCAACACAATACCAAATGCTTTCTTTTTCATCTTCTTACCTCATGTTTCTTAGATTTTCTTTTAGGAGGGATTGGTAATGCCGTGACACATGAACCTCCTTGTGGGTCTGATAAAAGGAAATGGTGCCCGTTCCTGAAAAGGACTTGTCCACTGAATAGACTTGCCGAATATTAGCAATAGTTGACTTGGATACCCGACTAAAATAGCGAGGAAGGATAGCCTCTAACTCATAGAGTTTAAGCCGAACTTCGTAGGCATCTTTATGGGTATGGGCATAAATCTTGCTACCTTCCGTCTCAAAGAAGAGAATTTCCGACAAGTCCAGATAATATTCACCTGTTCCCTTGTAAAAAATCAACCGAGGAGACTTGGACTCTTGCAAGAGGCGCTGTAAATCTGCAATCTCATCTGTCAAAGTCGCTGCCTTGATGATAATTTCAGTTTCCTCTAAATTGCTGTCAATTTCGATTCGTAACTTCATTCCATCTCCTTTCTGACTCTACTATATCAAAGCCAAAATAAGAAAACAAGAGCAAAAAAGCAAGTGGTTACTTTAGACCCGTAAGTGGTTGTAGGACCACCTTAACTTGCAGGTCAAAATAGAAAGAAAAGCACACCCCACGCAAGGCCACAAATATAACCAACTACTACATCCTTGGGATAATGCACTCCCCCTAAGACTCTTACTAGACCGAGGAAAGCTGACAAGACCAACAAGATAACCCCTACAGATAAACTAGCATGTAAGCAAGCCATGGAGATAATGGTTGCTGAAAAGACATGACGACTGGGCATTGACTGACCAGGACTATCTCTGTCAAGCAAGGGTTTAATAGTCCATTCCTCATAAGGCCTAGGGGCATTGATTTTCTTACGAAGAAAGGACAAAATCACAAAACCTGACGCTGGAATAAACAAATAGATCCCGACCTTTTTCCCAAGTCCTTGTTGGAGATAGGTAGTTGCTAACAAGGTTAGATAAATCATAGGCATAACCACCGTCATGAACCGATTGAAAGCTCTTAGCAATCTCAGAAAGAAAGGATTGTTTTCAATCTTACCAGCAATGTGGTCATACCATTCTTGATAATTTTTCATATATTTTCTCATCACTTACTCAAATTTTGCTTATAGGGAAGCACTTGTCTTTTAGTATAGTGCAGAAAAAGAAGGCCGTCAAGCCTTCTTTGGGTTTATTCTTCTGCTTCGTCTTCTGTAAATTGACTGTTGTAGAGGTCAGCGTAGAAACCAGCTTGCGCCATCAGCTCATCATGATTTCCTTGCTCGATGATATTCCCATCTTTCATAACAAGAATCAGATCAGCATTTCGGATGGTTGACAAGCGGTGGGCGATGACAAAGGAAGTTCTGCCTTCCATCAATCGGTCCATAGCTTTCTGGATCAATTCCTCTGTACGGGTATCAACAGAAGAAGTCGCCTCATCTAGAATTAGGAGTGGAGCATCTTTCAGCAAAGCACGAGCAATGGTCAAGAGTTGTTTTTGCCCGACAGACAAGTTCACTGTATCATCCAAGACGGTATCGTAACCATCTGGTAGGGTCATGATAAAGTGGTGAATCCCTACAGCCTTGCTGGCTTCAATCACACGCTCATCACTAATACCTGTTTGGTTATAGATAAGATTGTCGCGAATGGTTCCTTCAAAGAGCCAAGTGTCCTGCAAGACCATTGAAAAGGCATCGTGTACTTCCGAACGCTTCATCTCCTTGGTATCCACACCATCAATGCGAATACTTCCCTTATCAATCTCATAGAACTTCATCAAAAGATTGACAATAGTTGTCTTACCAGCTCCGGTCGGTCCGACAATCGCAACCTTTTGACCTGCATGAGCCGTCGCAGAAAAGTCATGGATAATGGTTCGCTCTGGTGTATAACCAAAGGAGACTCGATCAAAGACTACTTGACCTTTCATATCGCTCAATTGTCTTTCTTTATGGGATTCATCTTTCATCTCCTCTTCAGCTAAGAATTCGAAGACACGCCCCATGGCTGCGCTAGCCTGCTGCAAACTAGTAATCCCTTGGGCGATTTGCGAAAGGGGCTGAGAAAAGATACGCACGTAAGCCATAAAGGCAACGATAATCCCGATACTGATCTGCCCATTTAAGGCCAAGGCTGCACCAACGATAATCACCAAGGCATAGCTAAAGTTCCCAATAAACATCATAATCGGCATCATAATCCCTGAAATAAACTGAGATTTCCAGATACTATCATACAGACGATTGTTTAATTTCGCAAACTCTTCTTTCGTACTCTCGATGGCATTGTAACTGGTCACCACATTATGGCCAGAGTACATTTCCTCCACATAGCCATTGACAGCTGCCAAATCCTGTTGCTGACTCTTAAAAAAGCCCTGTGATTTGCCCATAAAGACAGACACGAAAACAAAACCAATAAGTGTTGACACAACCGTCACCAAGGCTAAAATCCAGTTCATCCCAAACATGGTTACCAAGACTGCCACGACCAGTAAACTAGATGAAAGAACTGTTCCCAGACTTTGATTAAGGGACTGGGCTGCAGTGTCAACGTCATTGGTTACACGAGACAAAGTATCCCCCTGAGAGTGTCCATCAAAATATCCTAATGGTAGGCTATTGATTTTCTCTGCAATAGCTCTTCTTAAACGCTCTGAAAAACGTTGAATAGCTGTTGTAAACAGAAATGCCTGCAAATAATTTGATAGAAGCCCAATTACATAGATGACGGCCAAAAAACCACCAATAGCTGCAACCGCCACGACATCCACACTTGTTTCCAGACCACTGGCAATGATATTGGTCATTTCCTTGATGCGAGTTGGACCATATACAGTAATGATATTGGATAGGATTGTTGCTAGAAAGGCTATCAGAAGGGCAAACTGGAGACCTGCAAGATAGGGTTTACTCTGTTTCCAGAGAGACATTTTTTTATTTTCCATGTTCCAATTCCTCCTTCGATAGTTGTGAATAGGCAATTTCTTGGTAAACTTCGTTATTAGCTAGAAGTTCCTTGTGGGTGCCTTGCCCCACGACTTTCCCTTGATCCAAGACCAAAATCAAATCTGCATCCATAATCGTTGAAATGCGCTGTGCAACAATGAGCTTGGTCATAGACTTTGTTTTCTCTGCTAGCTCTTGGCGTAGGACACGGTCTGTCTTGTAGTCCAAGGCTGAGAAGGAGTCATCAAAGATGAGGATTTCTGGCTTCCGAACTAAGGCACGCGCAATTGCCAGACGCTGTCTCTGACCACCTGAGAAGTTGGTTCCTCCTTGGGCCACTTCTGAGGCCAAGCCCGCTTCCTTGTCTTCGATAAAGTTTTTAGACTGGGCCAACTCCAAAGCTTGCCACATAGCCTGCTCACTAAGTGGTGTTTCTTGACTCTGTCCAAAGTCTAGATTACCCTTGACATCACCTGAAAAAAGAACTGCTTTCTGAGGAATATAACCAACCTTGTTGCGCAAATCTTCTAAGGCATAGTCTTGAACATTGACACCGTCTACAAGAATTTCTCCTGCTGATACGTCGTAAAAACGTGGAATCAGATTGACCAGAGTAGATTTACCAGAACCTGTTGACCCAATAAAGGCCACTGTTTGACCAGCTTCTGCTTTAAAGCTAACATTCTCAATAACCGCCTCCGAATTTGCCGCATAGCGGAAGGTCACATCCTTAAATTCGACCTGACCTTTGAGGTTTTCATCAGCCAGCTGCACTTGAGCAGGGTTTTGGATAGAAGAATGCAAATCTAAAACTTGATTAATGCGCTTGGCAGAGACCATAGTTCGGGGAAGAACGATGAAGAGTGCTCCCATGAGAAGGAAGCCCATGACAACCTGCATAGCATAAGACATGAAAACAATCATGTCACTAAAGAGAGGCAGACGCGCTATCGGAGCAGCGTCGTTAATCACATAGGCCCCAATCCAGTAAATCGCCACACTCAAACCACTTGAAATCCCCATCATGATAGGGTTCAAAATAGCCATAAGACGGTTGACAAACAAATTCAAGCGTGTCAATTCATCATTTGCTGCTGCAAATTTTTCATTTTGGTATTCTTCAGCATTGTAGGCGCGAACAACACGAATACCTGTTAAACTCTCACGAGTGATACTGTTCAGTTTATCAGTCAAACTTTGAATCAAGGACTGTTTTGGAAAGGCTAGCGTCATCAAAACGGTCGTCATCAAAACATTGACAATCACTGCTACAAGAACGGCCCAGAGCCAGTATTCTGAATGGCCTAAAATCTTCCCGATAGCCCAGATAGCCATAATCGGACCACGCGTTACCACTTGCAAGCCCATGGTAATCAACATTTGAACTTGAGTAATGTCATTGGTAGTACGCGTCAAGAGACTGGGAATAGAGAATTTCTTAATCTCTGTCTGCGAGTAATCCAAAACTCGGTTAAAAATATCACTTCTCAACCTACTAGTATAAGAAGCCGCCACTCGGGATGCAAAAAATCCAACTGCAACTACGGACAAGAAGGCAAGAAAGGACATTCCCACCATCATGCTTGCCGGCTGCCACAACTCATCTAAATTAGTTCCTTGACTACCTAGCAAATCCGTAATTTTCGAGATATAGGTCGGCACTTCCAACTCTAGATAGACCGAAAAACAAGTAAAGAGAATGGCTAGTAAAATCATCCCCCATTCTTTTCTACTAATTCGTTTAGCTAATTTCTTCATTATCTCCTCCTATTCTCTTGATATTTGCCTGTAGTTGAGCCAGGACTTTCTCAAAAATCAGTAATTCATCTTCATCTACGTCTTCTATCAACTGCTTGTCAATGCGTTCAAAGAAGGCCTTAACTTGCTGCATTTGAGAACGAGATTTGTCCGTCAGACGAACAAACTTAGCCCGCTTATCAACAGGACTCGCCTCCAACTCCACCAAACCATTTTGCACCATACGCTTGACCAAATTACTAGCAACAGACTTGCTAATATTGAGTTCTTGTTCAATATCCTTGATGAGCGTTAATTCTTGTTCATGCTCACGCCAACCTAAAAAACGCAGGACTTGTCCTTGAGGCCCACCCATAAATTCAATGCCACAACGTTTGGCTTCCTTTTGTACCATCAGATGTACCTGGTGTCCAAAACGTTTTAAAATCAACATCGGTTTATCCATACTTACTCCTTTCTAACCATTGTATTTGGTTCTCCTGAGAACTAAATAAGTTTCCATGAGAACTATTTTACCACTTTGAAAAGGGATGTCAAGAAAAAAAGTTTCCTAGAGAACTATTTTCTTGATTCAAAAAATCCCAAGTGATTTTTCACTTAGGATCATGTTCTCTAGGTTAAATTAGAATCCGTCTACGTTTGTGTAGATCTTTTGTACGTCTTCGTCGTCTTCAAGAACGCTGTAAAGTTTTTCAAAGGTTTCAAGGTCATCGCCTGACAATTCCACTTCTGACTGAGGAATCATTTCCAATTCAGTCACTTGGAATTCTTCGATACCTGACTCACGAAGGGCAACAATAGCCTTATGAAGGTCAGTTGGAGCTGTGTAAACTGTGATTGTCCCTTCTTCTGCTTCTACATCATCCACATCCACATCTGCTTCTAGCAATTGCTCAAAGACTGAGTCCGCATCTTCACCTGCAAATACGATAACACCTTTGTTATCAAATAGGTAAGAAACCGAACCTGAAGCACCCATGTTTCCGCCGTTTTTACCAAAGGCTGCACGGACATTGGCCGCTGTACGGTTGACATTTGAAGTCAAAGTATCCACGATCAGCATAGAACCATTTGGTCCAAAACCTTCGTAACGTCCTTCTGTAAAGGTTTCGTCTGTATTTCCTTTAGCCTTATCCAAAGCCTTATCGATAACGTGTTTTGGCACTTGGGCTTGTTTAGCACGGTCGATAACGAACTTCAAGGCTGAGTTTGATTCTGGATCTGGATCACCTTTTTTAGCTGCTACATAGATTTCTACACCAAATTTTGCATATACTTTAGAGTTAGCTCCATCTTTAGCCGTTTTCTTGGCTACGATATTGGCCCATTTACGTCCCATTAGGAATCTCCTTTTTTCACATTTTAATCTTTCTTATTATAACACAAGTTTTTTCGATTTTCACTAGAGGAAATGGATTTTATTTAGCAAATACAGCTAGGATTGCACTTTTGTTGCCAAGATAGCCTTGCCTTCTTTTATCAAAGGGTGACGAAACAGTGAGAAATACAGTTGGATAGTCATGGCAACCCAGATGAGGGGTTCGCAAAGGATAACTCCCTTATAGCCTGCCCAAGGGATAATCCAGACCACAAAAGCAATTTTCCCGATTAATTCGATAAAACTGGAAACCAGAGGAAGAATCTTTTGCCCCAAGCCCTGCAAACAATTACGATAAATCAACAAGAGACTCAAAATAGGATAAAAGGCTGAACTGATTTGCAGATAGAGACTGCCATTTTCTATCAAGTAACCATCTGTCGAACTAGCCAAGAAAGAAACCAAGGCTGGACTGGCAAAAAAGAGGAAGATACAAACAAAAACTGCCCAGGATATACTTAAACGACTGCCGATTCGAAGGCCTTGAACAATGCGATCTAGGCGCTTAGCACCTAAATTCTGAGAATCAAAGGTCGTCATCGAAGCAGAAATAGCGGTCATGGGAAGAAGGGCGAAAGCCATAATGCGTCGTGCCGCTGTTTGAGCACTAATAATCACGGCTCCAAAAGTATTGACAGAAGACTGTAAAATCACACTACCGATGGACACAATCGAACTCATCAAGCCCATAGCCAAACCTTGCTCCAAGAGATCGGAGTATAAGGCCTTGTCCCATTTGAAATGCTTGAGCTGAGGGAGTAGCTCAGGCACACTCTTACGGATGTAATAAAAGCAAAGAACCGCTGATAAGCCCTGCGAAATGATGGTGGCAAGTCCCGCGGATTGAACTCCAAGATGCAATTGCGTAATAAAATAGAGATCCAGAACCACATTAACCAAGGCAGAGAAAATCAAAAAACCAAGCGCAGCAAGACTGTCCCCAATAGACCGCAACAAGCCTGCAAAAAGATTATAGGCAAAGCTGACACCGACACAGGTCACAATCATAGAAATATATTGATAAGATTGAGGAAGAATTTCTGCAGGAGTATCTAGGTATTGCAAGAGAGGATACAAACCAAGAAAGCCAAGCAGCATCACTACAATACTCAAAAGGGCACCTAGTATCCAAGTGGCTGCTACTGCCTCCTTGATTTTAGTGAAATTCCGAGCTCCATAATAGCGGGCAATGACAATTCCCATGCCATTGCCAACACCAAGAGTAAAACCTACAATCAGGTCAAAAATCGCTGTCGTCGCTCCTACTGCAGCCAAGGATTCTTGACCAAGAAAACGCCCAACAATCAAGACATCAGCAGTATTATAGAGCTGTTGAAAAATATTTGATAGCAGGATTGGGAAGGCGAAGCTTAAGAGCGAAGGAAGAATAGGACCATGTATCAGGTCCACTGTTCGTTTTTTATTCATAAGGCTATTATATCAGCTTTCTAGATGAGCGACAAGAAACAGCAAACTATAGGCAATCTGAAATCTTGAACAAAGAATCGAAAAAGCAGTGGATTTCTCCACTACTTTGACAGCTTATTCTTCAATTTCGATTTCAAGCTCATCGCCTAGGTCAAGAGTTACTTCTTCATTCACAGAGTCTACTTGAGCTGCTTCATCTTTTTTGTTTTCAGCAGCTTCTTCTCCATCAATCAAACCAAATTGAACACGGACTTGATGGTCAATCTCATCAAAGACTTCTGGGTTATCTGCCAAGTATTTCTTAGCATTTTCAGAACCTTGCCCGATTTTCTCATCCTTGTAAGAGTACCAAGCTCCTGCTTTTTTGATGATATCCAAATCGCTTGCGATTTTCAAGAGTTCACCAGTCTTAGAAATCCCTTCTCCGTACATGATTTCAACGAAGGCTTCCTTAAATGGTGGAGCCACCTTGTTTTTCACGACCTTGATTTTGGTTTCTTTACCGACATTGGTATCTTTTTGGTCACCAGTTCCCTTGATTTGTGTGCTTCCACGAACATCCAAACGGACTGATGCGTAGAATTTCAGAGCACGTCCACCAGGAGTTGTTTCTGGATTCCCAAACATGACCCCAACTTTTTCACGCAATTGGTTGATAAAGATGGCAATTGTTTTGGTTTTATTGATAGAAGCACCAAGCTTACGCATGGCCTGGCTCATCATACGAGCCTGCAAACCAACGTGACTATCTCCAATATCGCCATCAATTTCCGCACGAGGTACAAGGGCAGCAACTGAATCGACCACAACAAGATCCACAGCACCTGAGTCAATCAATTTTCCTGCAATCTCAAGACCTTGCTCTCCTGAGTCTGGTTGTGACAAGAGCAATTCGTCAATATTGACACCAAGGGCCGCAGCATAAGCTGGATCGAGTGCATGTTCCGCATCGATAAAGGCAGCAATCCCACCTTCTTTTTGCGCTTGCGCAACTGCATGAAGGGCAACCGTTGTCTTACCAGATGATTCTGGTCCATAGATTTCGATGATACGTCCTTTAGGATAACCACCTGAACCGAGGGCAATGTCAAGAGCCAAAGAACCTGAGCTCATCACTTGCACCTTTTGCTCGGCACGTTCACCCAAACGCATGATTGAACCCTTACCAAAGTCTTTCTCAATCAATTTAAGAGCGTCATTCAAGGCTTTTTCACGTTCAGCCCCGAATTTTTTTGAAATTTCATCTAATTTTTTTGGTTTTTTCGCCATTCTATTCTCCTACATTCTAATGGTCCTCAGACCTATCTACTATTATATCAAAAGTTAGTCACTTAATAAAGCCTTGCGAACTAGGTTAAAGGCATGCATAACCGCAATGTGACGTATATCTGCTCGGCTTCTGCCTCCAATATTGACCTTGATGACCTCAGTTCCTTGCTCCTGTGCCAAGCCTATGTAAACTGTCCCAGCTGGATGACCTTCTAGACTATCTGGCCCTGCTACTCCAGTCAAGCTAATGCCAAAATCAGACTGGGTCTTGATTCGTGCCTGTTCAGCCATCTTCTGTGCTGTAAATTCAGACACCACACCCTGTTCTTCCAAGTCCTTGACAGGAATATCCAATATCTTTGATTTCTCCTCCAAGCTATAGGTTACAAAACCACCCTTAAATATACTTGAAGCACCCGAAAAATCCGCTACTCTGGCTTGGAAAAGACCTGCCGTCAAACTCTCTGCAGCCGTGATAGTTTTCCCTTGTTTTTTCAGTTTTTCTACCACAATGCTGGCCAAGCTAGCCTCCTCTCCATAACCATAACAGAGGTCTCGTAAAGAAATTCCTTCGAAAGTCTGGCGGTCCAAGATTTGATTTTCCAAGATATCCAGCGCTTGATTCGCCTCTTCTTGACTGCTAGCCTTTGTTGACAGACGCAGAGTGACTTCTCCTGTCTTAGCATAAGGGGCCAAGGTCGGATCTGTTTGATTATCAATCAAATCAGACAAAATCGTAACCAACTGGCTCTCGCCAATTCCAAAGAAACGAAGAACTCGGGAATATAGCTTACTCCCTGTCATCAACTTGGGTAGAAGTTGGTTTAAGACCATGGGTTTCAATTCACTTGGTGGACCGGGAAGGACGACATAGGTCACTCCATCGACTTCCAAAATGCCTCCCACAGCCAGTCCTGTTTCGTTGGGCAGTGGAGTCGCTCCTTCTACAATTTGAGCTTGTCTTTCGTTATTTGGTGTTCGGGCATAGTCTGGTCGCTGGGCAAAAAAGACATCTAACTTCTCCTGAGCCTGAGGATCGAAGACTAATTCTTTCCCTAAAAATTTAGCTAGGGTTTGTTTGGTCAAATCGTCCTCAGTTGGTCCCAAACCACCTGTTAAAATCACCAGACTACTACGTTGACTGGCAATCTCAAGCAAAGACAAGAGACGAGCTTCATTGTCTCCCACAGCCGTCTGAAAATATACGTCTACTCCAATTTCTGCTAGTTTTTCTGATAAAAACTGAGCATTGGTATTGACAATCTGTCCTGTCAAAATCTCTGTTCCAACAGCAATGATTTCTGCTTTCATGTTTCCTCCTACCTATCTATTCGTATTTTTTTGAAAAAATCGCAGGAAATTTCCCACGATTTTAACTATAAAATAGATTATTCTACATCTTCTTGATTTGTTGTATTATTAATCGTACCTGTTCCCAAACCGATACCATTTTGGTTTCCAAAAACATCTTCATATAAGACTGCATTTGTCTCTAACTCTGTCACCTTTGGTTTATCAAGTGAGGTTCTCAAAAGATTCTGGATCTCTAACAAATGGTTAGCAGTTACGATTTGATAAGATGTCCCTTGCAATTCAGCATCTTCTCCTCGTAATTGTTGGGTTTCAATCGTTTTAAACGAGTCCTTGTAACCTAATAAGCTTGGAATACTTTTCGCAGATAGATCAATATTAGTCTGCATATTGGTACTTAGGGCTTTTAAGATAGATTGATAGTGACTAACACTATTCAAGCTAAGAACTTTTTCAACCACCTTTTGAATGACTTCACGCTGACGTTTCTGACGTCCGTAGTCCCCTTCTGGGTCCTGGTAGCGCATGCGAGAATAAACAAGAGCTTCATCTCCATTTAGAGTTTGCTGCCCAACACCAATAGAAATGGTATTAAATTCCTCTTGGTCACTGATAGAAATCGGGAATCCTAGCGTGTTATTAACGGTAATTCCACCTACTGCATCAACCAATTGTTGCAATCCGTGCATATTGACCATAATATAGCGATCAATATGAATATTCATCATCTTCTGAATAGTTGAAATAGCCAACTCTGCACCACCATTGGCATAAGCAGCATTTAGTTTTTCTTCCTCAATCCGCCCATCTTTATGCTGAATTTTCGTCAAAATATCTCGCTCTAAACTCAACATTGTTGTCTTTTTCGTGTGCGGATTAACCGTCAAGAGAATCATAGAATCACTATTTCCCTCCCAAGGGTCCGTTCGTTCCACGTTTCCAGTATCAACCCCCATCAAAAGAATCGTTAAGGGTTCAGTCGCCTCAATAACATTGGTTTCTTCCCCAATTTTTTTATAGGTCCGTGATAAAGTTTCTGTTCCTTGTTGATAAATCGTATAAGCAAAAACACCCACACCCAAAACTGTCACTGCTAGAAAAGCTAGCACCATTCCAATAATTTTTTTAACCATATTTCTATTAATCTATCAGCCTACCCATCAGGTAAACATCGATAAATTCCCCTTCTTCTATGTACGCACCGCGCTCTTGTCTACCTTCAATTACAAAGCCATGCTTTTGATATAAATGAACTGCAGCTTGATTACGAGTTTGGACAGTGAGTTGAAGTCGACGAAGAATGCCACTAGCCTGCGCCCATTCTACTACTTCTTCAAGTAACAAACTTCCCAGCCCATTATTCCAATACTTCTTACCAATCACAATGAAGAGATCACCGATATGACGAACTCTCTTACGTTGATCAGCTGTGATATTTACAAGACCAGCAATTTCATCATTCAGCAAGGCCAGTAAAGTGATTTGATTTTCCGAGTAAGCCTGTTTATCCAAAAACAACTCCATCTCAGTATCTGTCAACAGAATACCTTCCCTGTCCAGACTGGTAAAATCTGTTTCTACACTGACACGATTTAAAAATGATACTAACTCAACAGCATCACCAGGTTCTGCTTCTCTAATGAGCAATTCATACTCCATGTTGAAGCTCCTCTAAGAGTTTTTCTGCACGCAAACCCTTTGCTTGGAAATGTAATCTGCGACCGTCTTCTTCTTTTAGAATTTTCAATTCTAAATAAGTATCTGGTAAGGCATCACCTAAAAGATTCCCCCACTCGATGACAGTCACCCCACCACCAAAGAGAAACTCATCCAAATCAATAGAATCAGCATCCCCCTCAATACGATAAACATCTAAATGATAAAGAGGAAGTCTACCTTCATACTCTCTCACAATAGTGTAGGTTGGACTTTTAATCATTTGAGTAATCTGTAAACCTTTAGCAAGACCTTTTGTAAAGGTCGTTTTGCCTGCTCCAAGTTCTCCAGTTAGAATTAAAACATCATTCTTTTCTAATAAACAGCCCAAACGTTCACCTAAGAACTGTAACTCTTCTTCGTTTTTAGTGTACATATTTCTATTATACCAAAAAGTTATTCTTTGTCGAGACATTATCTGTGAATTCCATATTATAAATTGTAAAACTTGAACTATCTCTTCTTTTGTTCTTAAAATAGAAACAGCAAGAAGACAACTAACAAGATATCTCTCATCAAATGGCTGTAAAATGAAACTTCCCAGCGAATGACTTTTGGCACCAACAGTCCTAGAAATAGCATTCCTAAGGTAATATAAAATGTCATAGATAATAGCATCCAAGGATTTCTGAGAAAGACTAGAATAGCTAGTCCACTAATAAAACACATCTCCTTCTTTCCCAAAATCTTTTTCAATCCATTTACATACTTCTGAATCGGTAAAAAGACTAGCAAATCAATACCAAATAAGAAAAAGAAACTCGGTAGAAAGGCTTCCACAAACCCTTCTACAGATGTATTTCCTGCAAGGATATGTTCTATGACAATTAAAGCTAAACCCAAAATATTTACTAAGAGCAACAGACTATACAAGAATTGTTGCTTGTCTTCCTTAAAAACTGAATAAGATTGATTTCGCTGTCCACTATAGTAGTTTATCCCTGCCCCAATACTGGCAAGGAGCAACATGCCAACTAAATAATAGAAGCAGTTTTGATTTAACATCAAGGCCCAAGTCGATAAACTTAAACAAGAACAGCTACTAATACCAAAAACTGTCAGCAATAACAAAATACGAATTTGCTTTTTCATTTTTTCCATCATTCTTCCTCCCTTACTTGCTCTTATTATAGGCTAGAAATCCTCCCCATTGCTAGAATATTTCTCAACTGTCAGTTTTCTACTCTAAAATGCAAAAAAGTTTGATGCAAGTAACCCTTACATCAAACCTTTACTACTTTCCGTCAAACCAAAGAGCAATTTCTCGCTTAGCTGACTCTTCTGAATCTGAACCATGTACAACATTTTGGATAGCTTGGTTTTCACTAGCAGCTTTTGCAAAATCACCTCGAATCGTTCCTGGTAAAGCTTCTTCTGGACGAGTCGCACCCATCATAGTCCGCCAAGTTTCAATTACTTTGGGACCAGAAATGATACCTACAAGAACCGGTCCTGAAGTCATAAATTCACGAATCGGTGGGTAAAAACTTTGACCAACCAAGTCCTGATAGTGCTGGTCAATCAACTCTTCTGAAACCTTTGTACGCAACTCCAATTTTTCGATTGTAAATCCACGTTGTTCGATGCGTTTCAACACTTCCCCCACTAGTCCTCTTTTTACACCGTCTGGTTTAATGATAAAAAATGTTTGTTCCATACCCGTCTCCTTTGTCAGCTTCTTTCTTTTATTTTACCACATTTCATGGAAAAATGGAGAAAGTTTTCAGAAAAGAGAAAGAGAACCCGAAGGCTCTCTCATCTCTTTTATTCTACTGTTTCTTCCACAGTTTCAACGGCAGTATCCACAACTACTTCTGTTGTTTCTTCATTCCCTTCTTCCTCTACTGGAGGATTAAGGTATTCTTCTTCGTTGATAGCATGTGGTTCAAGGTTACGGTAACGAGCCATACCAGTACCTGCTGGGATGATCTTACCGATGATAACATTTTCCTTGAGTCCAAGGAGATGGTCTTTCTTACCACGGATAGCTGCGTCAGTAAGGACACGAGTTGTTTCCTGGAAGGAAGCCGCTGACAAGAAACTGTTTGTTTCAAGTGAGGCTTTGGTAATTCCCATAAGAACTGGGCGACCTGTCGCTGGAACTCCACCTGCGATAAGGACATCTTTGTTGGCATCTGTAAAGTCATTGATATCCATGAGGGTACCCATGAGAAGATCTGTGTCACCTGGATCCATGACACGGACTTTACGGATCATTTGACGAACCATTACCTCGATGTGTTTGTCACCGATTTCTACCCCTTGGCTACGGTAAACTTTTTGTACTTCACCGAGAAGATAAGTTTCAACTGACAAGACATCACGGACTGCAAGGAGACGTTTTGGTTGGATAGAACCTTCTGTAAGAGCAGCACCACGCGCTACTTGGTCTCCAACTTCAACACGCATACGAGCTGTAAATGGAACGACGTATTCACCTTCGCCAGTTTCACCCTTAACAAAGACTTTCTTAGTACGAGTTGAAGCATCTTCTTCGATTGCAGTAACTTGTCCTTTGACTTCTGTGATAACTGCTTCCCCTTTAGGATTGCGGGCTTCAAAGATTTCTTGGACACGAGGAAGACCTTGCGTGATATCGGTATTTGAGGCAACACCACCCGTGTGGAAGGTACGCATTGTAAGCTGTGTACCAGGTTCCCCGATAGATTGGGCAGCGATTGTACCGACTGCTTCACCCACTTCAACCGCATCACCAGTCGCCAAGTTGATACCGTAGCAATGACGGCAGACACCATGACGAGTGTTACATGTAAATACAGAGCGGATAGTTACTTCTTCCACACCAGCATTGACGATTTCACGCGCCTTGTCTTCGGTAATCAATTCATCTGGGCCGATGATGACTTCACCAGTTTCTGGATGGCGAACCGTTTTCTTAGTGTAACGACCATTGAGACGTTCTTCAAGAGACTCAATCATCTCTTTGCCTTCTGTGATAGAGCGGATCAAGAGACCACGGTCTGTTCCACAGTCATCTTCACGAATGATCACGTCTTGGGCAACGTCAACCAGACGACGAGTCAAGTAACCTGAGTCGGCAGTCTTCAAGGCCGTATCGGTCATCCCTTTACGAGCACCGTGAGTTGAGAAGAACATTTCGAGTACTGACAAACCTTCACGGAAGTTTGAAAGGATTGGCAATTCCATGATACGACCATTCGGAGCCGCCATCAAACCACGCATACCAGCAAGTTGTGAGAAGTTTGAAATGTTACCACGGGCTCCAGAGTCCATCATCATAACGATTGGGTTCTTAGGATCTTGGTTGGCAATCAAACGTTTCTCTAGTTTTTCACGGGCAGCACGCCATTCAGCTGTAACGGCATTGTAACGCTCGTCGTCTGTAATCATACCACGACGGAATTGTTTGGTGATTTGTTCTACACGTTTGTGTGATTCTTCAATGATTTCAGCCTTGTCATCAACGACTGGGATATCGGCAATACCCACTGTCAATCCTGCAAGAGTTGAGTGGTGGTAACCGAGGTTCTTCATACGGTCAAGTAGGGCAGAAGTTTCTGTCGTACGGAAACGTTTGAAGATTTCAGCGATGATATTTCCAAGGTTTTTCTTCTTGAATGGAGGGTTGAGTTCAAGTTTGCTGATAGCTTCCTTGATATCTCCACCAAGTGGCAAGAAGTATTTAGCTGGAACGCCTTCTGTCAAGTTGGCATTGTTTGGTTCTTGCAAGTATGGTAGACCCTCTGGCATGATGTCGTTGAAGAGGATTTTACCAACTGTTGTAAGCAAGACCTTGTGTTTTTGCTCTTCTGTCCAAGGTTTGTTGAGGCTGTCTGTTGCGATACCAACACGTGAGTGAAGGTGAACATAACCATTACGGTAAGCCATAACCGCTTCGTCACGGTCCTTGAAGACCATTCCTTCACCTTCACGACCAGCTTCTTCCATAGTCAAGTAGTAGTTACCCAAAACCATGTCCTGAGATGGAGTAACAACTGGTTTACCATCTTTCGGATTCAAGATATGCTCAGCAGCTAGCATGAGGATACGAGCTTCTGCTTGGGCTTCTTCTGAAAGCGGTACGTGGATGGCCATTTGGTCCCCGTCAAAGTCGGCATTGTAGGCTTCACAGACAAGTGGGTGCAAGCGAAGAGCCTTACCATCAATCAAGACTGGCTCGAAGGCTTGGATACCCAAACGGTGAAGGGTCGGTGCGCGGTTCAAAAGTACTGGGTGTTCTTTAATCACTTCTTCAAGGATATCCCAGATACGCTCATCTCCACGTTCCACCAAGCGTTTAGCTGCTTTGACGTTTTGCACGATATCACGGGCAACGATTTCACGCATCACGAATGGTTTAAAGAGCTCGATCGCCATTTCACGTGGCACACCACATTGGTACATCTTAAGAGTTGGACCAACGGCGATAACGGAACGTCCTGAGAAGTCAACACGTTTACCGAGCAAGTTTTGACGGAAGCGTCCTTGTTTACCTTTAAGCATGTGACTCAATGATTTCAGTGGACGGCTACCTGGTCCTGTGATTGGACGACCACGACGACCATTGTCAATCAAAGCGTCAACCGCTTCTTGAAGCATACGCTTCTCATTTTGAACGATGATACCTGGTGCATTCAACTCAAGCAAGCGAGCCAAACGGTTGTTACGGTTGATAACACGGCGGTAAAGGTCGTTCAAGTCAGATGAGGCAAAACGGCCACCATCCAACTGCAACATTGGACGAAGATCTGGTGGAATAACTGGAAGGATGTTGAGAATCATCCATTCCGGTTTGTTTCCAGATTTGTAAAAGGCATCCAAAACATCCAAACGACGGATGGCTTTGACACGTTTTTGTCCAGTAGCTGTTTTTAACTCTTCTTTGAGTTCAGCAATTTCTTTTTCAAGATCTACTTGTTTCAAAAGGTCTTGGATAGCTTCGGCACCCATCTTGGCAACGAATGATCCATAACCATACTCACGCAAGCGCTCACGGTATTCGCGCTCTGTCATGATAGACTTGTGCTCAAGTGGTGTATCCTTAGGATCAATCACCACATAAGCCGCAAAGTAGATAACTTCCTCGAGGGCACGAGGGCTCATATCAAGGGTCAAGCCCATACGGCTTGGAATCCCCTTGAAGTACCAGATGTGAGATACAGGAGCTTTCAACTCGATGTGCCCCATACGCTCACGACGAACTTTTGTACGCGTTACTTCAACCCCACAACGGTCACAAACAATCCCTCTGTAACGAATGCGTTTGTACTTACCACAAGCACATTCCCAGTCTTTTGTAGGACCAAAGATAACTTCATCAAAGAGTCCTTCACGTTCTGGTTTCAAGGTACGGTAATTGATTGTTTCAGGTTTTTTGACTTCTCCATAAGACCATGAACGGACTTTGCTTGGAGAAGCTAGGGTGATTTGCATACTTTTAAAACGATTTACATCAACCACTATTTCTTCCCTTTCTATTCTAAGTGAACTGCTTATTCTTCAGCAGCTTCTTCTGTTGCTTCCGCTTTTGTTGCTTTTTCAGCTTCTTCAGCTTCAAAGGCTGCTTTAGCCTCTTGTGCTGCTTTTTCGCGGGCTTTTTCAAGGTCATCTACGTGGATGACATCTTCGTCCATTCCTTCATCCAAGTCGCGAAGTTCCACTTCTTGCTCATCTTCGTCAAGGACACGCATATCAAGACCAAGAGATTGCAATTCTTTGACAAGAACTCGGAAGGATTCTGGAACACCTGGTTTTGGAATTGGTTTTCCTTTTGTAATGGCTTCATAAGCTTTCAAACGTCCGTTGATATCGTCAGACTTGTAAGTCAAGATTTCTTGGAGGACATTTGACGCACCATAGGCTTCAAGAGCCCAAACCTCCATCTCACCGAAACGTTGTCCACCAAACTGAGCTTTACCTCCGAGTGGTTGTTGGGTAACGGTTGAGTAAGGTCCGACTGAACGCGCGTGCAATTTATCATCAACCATGTGGTGGAGTTTGATCATGTACATGACTCCGACAGAAACACGGTTATCAAATGGTTCACCAGTACGTCCATCGTAAAGGATCGTTTTGGCATCGCTATCCATACCTGCTTCTTTAACAGTTGACCAAAGGTCTTCTGAACTTGCTCCGTCAAAGACTGGTGTTGCGATGTGAATACCAAGAGTACGAGCAGCCATACCAAGGTGAAGCTCCATAACCTGACCGATATTCATACGTGATGGCACCCCAAGTGGGTTCAACATGATATCGACTGGAGTTCCGTCTGGAAGATAAGGCATGTCTTCTACAGGAACGATACGAGAGACAACCCCTTTATTTCCGTGACGTCCGGCCATCTTATCTCCGACCTTGATCTTACGTTTTTGAGCGATGTAGACGCGAACCAGCATATTAACACCTGATTGCAATTCATCTCCATTTGCACGTGTAAAGATCTTAACATCACGAACGACACCATCGGCACCGTGTGGTACACGAAGAGAAGTATCACGCACTTCACGAGATTTATCTCCGAAGATAGCGTGCAAGAGACGTTCTTCAGCTGAAAGGTCTTTCTCACCCTTAGGTGTTACTTTACCTACAAGGATGTCGCCTTCTTTAACCTCAGCACCGATACGGATAATACCCATTTCGTCAAGGTCTTTAAGGGCATCTTCACCAACGTTTGGAATTTCACGAGTGATTTCTTCAGGCCCAAGCTTTGTATCGCGTGTTTCTGATTCGTATTCTTCAAGGTGAACAGATGTGTAGACATCGTCTTTCACCAAGCGTTCGCTCATGATAACAGCATCCTCGAAGTTGTAACCTTCCCAAGTCATGTAGGCAACGATTGGGTTTTGTCCAAGCGCCATTTCTCCATTTTCCATAGAAGGTCCGTCAGCAATGAAATCGCCTTTTTCAACGACATCGCCAACTTTTACGAGAGTGCGTTGGTTGTAAGCAGTACCTGAGTTTGAACGACGGAATTTTTGGATGTGGTAAACGTCCAATGAACCATCTTCACGACGAACTTCTACCTTGTCAGCATCTGCATAGGTAACTTTGCCGTCATACTGAGCAATCACAGCAGCTCCTGAATCGTGGGCTGCTTGGTATTCCATACCAGTACCAACGTAAGGTGCTTTTGGATTAATCAATGGCACAGCCTGACGTTGCATGTTGGCTCCCATGAGGGCACGGTTGGAGTCATCGTTTTCCAAGAAAGGAATACATGCTGTCGCAACGGCAACTACCTGTTTTGGTGATACGTCCATGTAGTCAACAACATTAGCTGGATACTCTTGGTTGACCCCTTGGTGACGACCCATGACAACTTTCTCAGCAAATGTTCCATCTTCATTCAGACGAGAATTAGCCTGTGCTACAGTAAATTCATCTTCTTCATCGGCTGTCAACCAAACGATTTCGTTCGTAACAACACCTGTTTCACGGTCAACTTTACGGTATGGTGTTTGAACAAAACCATACTTGTTCAAATGTCCGTAAGATGACAAGTTATTGATCAAACCGATGTTAGGTCCTTCAGGTGTCTCGATTGGACACATACGACCATAGTGAGTGTAGTGCACGTCACGTACTTCATATCCAGCACGGTCACGTGTCAAACCACCAGGTCCCAAGGCTGACAAACGGCGTTTGTTAGACAACTCAGAAAGTGGGTTGTGTTGGTCCATGAACTGTGACAACTGTGATGAACCAAAGAATTCTTTCACCGCAGCTGTTACAGGACGGATATTGATGATTTGTTGTGGTGTCAAGACTTCATTGTCCTGAACAGACATACGTTCACGGACATTACGTTCCATACGAGAAAGTCCAAGGCGTACTTGGTTGGCAAGCAATTCACCAACCGCACGAATACGACGGTTCCCAAGGTGGTCGATATCATCTACACGGCCAAGTCCTTCAGCCAAGTTGAGGAAGTAGCTCATCTCAGCAAGGATATCTGCAGGAGTCACCGTACGAACCTTGTCATCTGGGTTAGCATTACCAATAATAGTTACAACACGGTCTGGATCAGTTGGAGCAACAACCTTGAATTTTTGAAGAACAACTGGCTCAGTCACAACGGCTGCATCATTTGGAATGTAGACAATCTTGTTCAAGTCGCCATCCAAATGGCTTTCAATACTTTCAATCACGCTACGAGTCATGACTGTTCCAGCTTCTACCAAGATTTCGCCTGTTTCAGGGTCTACCAATGGCTCAGCAATAGTTTGGTTAAGCAAACGTGTTTTAACATTGAGTTTTTTATTGATTTTGTAACGACCGACAGCTGCCAAGTCATAACGACGTGGGTCAAAGAAACGAGCCACAAGCAAGCTACGTGAGCTTTCAGCAGTCTTAGGCTCACCTGGACGAAGGCGTTCGTAAATTTCTTTCAAGGCTTCGTCTGTACGAGAGTCCATTGGGTTCTTGTGGATATCTTTTTCAACAGTGTTGCGAACCAATTCGCTATCACCAAAGATATCAAAGATTTCATCATCACCTGAGAAACCAAGCGCACGAACCAATGTCGTAAATGGAATCTTACGAGTACGGTCGATACGAGTGTAGGCGATATCTTTTGAGTCGCTTTCAAGTTCCAACCAAGCTCCACGGTTAGGGATAACAGTTGAACCGTAGCCCACTTTACCGTTTTTATCAACTTTATCGTTAAAGTAAACACCTGGTGAGCGGACCAACTGAGATACGATGATACGTTCACCACCATTGATGATGAAAGTACCCATTTCTGTCATGATTGGGAAATCACCAAAGAAAACTTCTTGGGTTTTAATTTCGCCTGTTTCTTTATTGATCAAGCGGAAGGTTACAAAAATTGGTGCTGAGTAGCTAGCATCGTGAATACGAGCCTCTTCTAGCGTATATTTTGGTTCCTTGATTTCATATCCAACAAATTCCAACTCCATTGTGTCTGTGAAGTTTGAAATTGGCAATACATCTTCAAACACTTCCTTCAGACCATGGTCTAGGAAATCTTTGAATGAGTCAGTTTGAATTTCAATCAAATTTGGTAAGTCAAGAACTTCTTTGATTCTTGAAAAACTACGACGGGTACGATGTTTCCCGTATTGAACGTCATGTCCTGCCAAGATGATTCTCCTTTGTAAATAAGTTCCAAGCCTTGTCAATCAGGCTTTTCTAATCGTCATATGGTTTTAAAAACCCCTATCACCGTGTCCTCTTGATGAATTTTCAGAATCTTTAAGTCTTTGTTACAAACACGCGAAATCCTGAAAAAAAGCACAAAAAGAGCAGCTAAATCTGACTTTTTCAGAAGATTTAACTGCTGTGAGCCTTGTCTGGACAATATTTCAGACAAAACCTACGACAAATGATTATTCATATTATACCCTATTTAGCTAGATTTTTCAAGGGGATTGACGAATTTTTGACAAAATCTTTTCCTATGAGAAATACTAGCTAAATCGTAGCAAAACCTGTTGCGATTTTTCTTTTAGTTTAATTTCGAGAAAACGCTTGCATATTGTTTTACTACATGCTATACTGATATAGAAATTTATTGATTGGAGAATCATCATGAGAAAAACACCAGCTCAAACTGAGAAAAAAATGGTCTACAGCATCCGTTCCCTCAAGAATGGAACTGGTTCTGTCCTTATTGGAGCAAGCCTTGTTCTGCTTGCCATGGCTACACCAACTATCTCAGCTAATGAAAATACTACAAGCAATAAGGGAACTGATAATGAAGCTACTACTGCCCTTGCTCAACCTCTTACTGATGCAACAAACATCGCTGGTAAGAACGAAAGCGTTCTTTCTTCACCCGATAGTGCAAACGCTTCCCTAGAGAAAAAAGAAGAAAAACCTGCAACAGAGGCACCAACTCCTGCTGCAACTCCAGCCGATTCAGCACCACAAACTGGACAAGATCGTTCAAATGAGCCAACTACTTCTACGAGTCCAGTAACGACTGAAACTAAGGCAGAAGAGCCCATCGAAGACAACTACTTCCGTATCCATGTCAAAAAACTTCCTGAAGAAAACAAGGATTCTCAAGGACTATGGACTTGGGACGATGTTGAAAAACCATCTGAAAACTGGCCTAACGGAGCCTTGTCCTTCAAAGATGCCAAAAAAGATGACTATGGCTATTACCTAGATGTCAAATTAAAGGGAGAACAAGCCAAGAAAATTAGCTTCCTCATCAATAATACAGCTGGGAAAAATCTAACCGGCGATAAATCGGTAGAAAAACTGGCACCAAAGATGAATGAGGCTTGGTTAGACCAAGATCACAAGGTTTTCTCTTACGAACCACAGCCTGCAGGAACTATTCGCGTCAACTACTACCGCACAGATGGCAACTATGACAAAAAGTCTCTCTGGTACTGGGGAGATGTGAAAGAGCCAAGTAGTGGTGAATGGCCTAACGGAACAGACTTTACGGCTACAGGCAAATATGGTCGCTATATCGATATTCCACTCAAAGATGCAGCTAAAGACCTTGGATTTTTATTACTAGACAGAAACAAACAAGGAGACGATGTGAAAATCCGTAAAGAAGATTATAAGTTCACAGATTTAAAAAATCATAGCCAAATTTTCCTAAAAGACGATGATGAATCGATTTACACAAATCCATACTATGTCCATGATATCCGTATGACAGGAGCCCAACACGTAGGCACTTCTAGCATTGAGAGTAGTTTTTCAACACTTGTCGGTGCTAAAAAAGAGGATATCCTCAAACACTCCAACATCACTAATCACCTAGGAAATAAAGTAGCTATTACTGATGTTGCAATCGATGAAGCTGGTAAGAAAGTGACCTACAGCGGAGATTTCTCTGACACAAAACATCCCTATACTGTTAGCTACAATTCCGACCAATTCACTACCAAAACAAGCTGGCGACTTAAAGATGAGACATACAGCTATGATGGTAAACTTGGAGCTGACCTAAAAGAAGAAGGAAAAGAAGTTGATTTGACTCTCTGGTCACCAAGTGCTGATAAGGTTTCTGTCGTTGTCTACGACAAGAATAATCCTGAAAAAGTGGTTGGAACTGTCGCTCTTGAAAAAGGGGAAAGAGGAACTTGGAAACAAACTCTAGATGGCACAAACAAACTAGGCATCACAGATTTCACTGGATACTATTATCAATACCAAATCGAGCGTCAGGGCAAAACTGTTCTTGCACTCGATCCTTACGCTAAGTCCCTCGCTGCTTGGAATAGTGACGATGCCAAGATTGACGATGCCCATAAAGTGGCTAAAGCTGCCTTTGTAGATCCAGCCAAACTAGGACCGCAAGACTTGACTTATGGTAAGATTCACAACTTCAAGACTCGTGAAGATGCCGTTATCTATGAAGCTCATGTGCGTGACTTCACTTCAGATCCCGCCATTGCAAAAGACTTGACCAAACCATTTGGTACCTTTGAAGCCTTTATTGAAAAGCTAGACTATCTCAAAGACTTGGGTGTGACCCACATCCAGCTCCTTCCAGTCTTGTCTTACTACTTTGTCAATGAATTGAAAAACCATGAACGCTTGTCTGACTATGCTTCAAGCAACAGCAACTACAACTGGGGTTATGACCCTCAAAACTACTTCTCCTTGACTGGTATGTATTCAAGCGATCCTAAGAATCCAGAAAAACGAATCGCAGAATTTAAAAACCTCATCAACGAGATCCACAAACGTGGTATGGGAGCCATCCTGGATGTCGTTTATAACCATACAGCCAAGGTAGATATCTTTGAAGACTTAGAACCAAACTACTACCACTTTATGGATGCTGATGGTACACCTCGCACTAGCTTTGGTGGTGGACGCTTGGGGACAACCCACCATATGACCAAACGACTCCTAGTTGACTCTATCAAATATCTAGTTGATACCTACAAAGTGGATGGCTTCCGTTTCGATATGATGGGAGACCATGATGCCGCTTCTATCGAAGAAGCTTACAAGGCTGCACGCGCCCTCAATCCAAACCTAATCATGCTTGGTGAAGGTTGGAGAACCTATGCCGGTGATGAAAATATGCCTACTAAAGCTGCTGACCAAGATTGGATGAAACATACCGATACTGTAGCAGTCTTCTCAGATGACATCCGTAACAACCTCAAATCTGGTTATCCAAACGAAGGGCAACCTGCCTTTATCACAGGTGGTAAGCGTGATATCAACACCATCTTCAAAAATCTCATTGCTCAACCAACCAACTTTGAAGCAGATAGTCCTGGAGATGTTATCCAGTATATCGCAGCCCATGATAACTTGACCCTCTTTGACATCATTGCCCAATCTATCAAAAAAGACCCAAGCAAGGCTGAGAACTATGCTGAAATCCACCGTCGTTTGCGACTTGGAAACCTCATGGTCTTGACAGCTCAAGGAACTCCATTTATCCACTCTGGTCAGGAATATGGTCGCACCAAACAATTCCGTGACCCAGCCTACAAGACTCCAGTCGCAGAAGACAAGGTTCCAAACAAATCTCACTTGTTGCGTGATAAGGACGGCAACCCATTTGACTATCCTTACTTCATCCATGACTCTTACGATTCGAGTGATGCTGTTAACAAGTTTGACTGGACTAAGGCTACAGATGGAAAAGCATATCCTGAAAATGTCAAGAGCCGTGACTATATGAAAGGTTTGATTGCCCTTCGTCAATCTACAGATGCCTTCCGACTTAAGAGTCTCCAAGATATCAAAGACCGCGTCCACCTCATCACTGTCCCAGGCCAAAACGGCGTGGAAAAAGAGGACGTAGTAATTGGCTACCAAATCACTGCTCCAAATGGGGATATCTACGCAGTCTTTGTCAATGCGGACGAAAAAACTCGCGAATTTAACTTAGGAACTGCCTTTGCCCACCTCAGAAATGCTGAAGTTTTGGCAGATGAAAACCAAGCAGGGCCAGTCGGAATTACCAACCCGAAAGGACTCGAATGGACTGAAAAAGGCTTGAAATTAAATGCCCTTACAGCTACTGTTCTTCGAGTCTCTCAAGGCGGTGCCATCGTTGCCCCAGCTGTGGAAGATAAACCAGAATTTGACCTTTCTAGCTTAAAACAAGAACAAGGGCAATATAATATCCAAGACAATATGTCAAACCGAGTAGTCAAACCGGAACAGCAAACTCCAGCTCCACAAGCTAGACCTGACTCTACTAAACCAGATGCCAAAGTAGCTGATGCGGAAAATAAACCTAGCCAATCTACAGCTGATTCACAAGCTCAACAACCAGCACAAGAAGCACAAGCATCATCTGTAAAAGAGGAAGTTCAAAACGAATCGGTAGAAAACTCTAGCAAGGATAATACACCTGCACCCCTAGCTAAACAAGCTGAACTTCCAAATACAGGAACCAAAAACGATCACAAACTCCTGTTTGCAGGAATCAGCATTCTTTCCCTTCTAGGTCTCGGGTTCTTGTTAAAAAACAAAAGAGAGAACTAAACTAGCCCTCCTATAGAACAATCCCCCAAGCCTTAACGCTCCGGGGGATTGATTTTTGTACAATATTTATTTTCCTAATAAGCTTGATTAGGATTTTTTATTAAGCATCTTTCATGGCAAAATAAGCCCGTACTTTTGGAGCCACTTGCGTGCCGAAGAGTTCAATAGCTCTTAGAACTTGATCATGAGGCATGGAGCCAAGAGGTAGGTGCAACATAAAGCGATCCAAACCTAAATTCTCAATCATACGAATCAATTTTTCGACCACCTGATCTGGATTGCCCACAAACATAGCACCATTTGGCCCAACTTGCTCCAAATATTGCTCATAACGCAATTCCTGCCAGTGCGGACGGTCTTTGGAAATAGCATCCACCACTTGCTTGGTCGGATGAAAATAATCTTTCACAGCCTGCTCGCCATCTTCAGCAATCCAACCCCAAGAATGAGCTCCAACCTTTAGTTCCTGACTGGCATAGCCTGCTTCGCTCCCAATCTCACGATAAGCCTGAATCAACTTTTTAAAATAACGAGGATTGCCACCGATAATAGCATAAACAATCGGTAGACCTGCCTGAGCAATCTTCACTGTTGATTCGACATGACCACCTGTCGCTATCCACAAGGGTAATTTATCCTGAACTGGACGGGGATAAACTTCTTTGCCAGAGATTGTTTGGGTCAATCGACCTTTCCAGTCTAACTTGGTCTTTTCATTGACTAACTGAAGCAAGTCTAATTTCTCATCAAAAAGGGCTTCGTAGTCTTTCAAATCATATCCAAACAAGGGAAAAGATTCCGTGAAAGAACCCCTTCCGGCCATCATCTCCGCACGTCCATTTGACAAAGCATCGATAGTGGCATACTGTTGGAACAAGCGAATCGGATCCATACTTGAGAGAATGCTGACTGCACTGGTCAAACGGATTTTCTTGGTATTGACTGCCCCAGCTGCCAGGACAATCTCTGGCGCAGATACCGCAAAATCCGCTCGATGGTGCTCCCCAATCCCATACACATCCAAACCAACCTTGTCAGCCAGTTCAATCTCTGCCAGCAACTGGCGAATGCGTTCAGCATGACTGTAAGTTTGCCCAGTCCCCTCAAGCTCCGTTGTTTCCCCAAATGTTGAAATTCCCAATTCTACCACAGTGATTCTCCTTGTCTATTCCGGTCCTTCATTTTGACAAATTATTCTAACACTCAATGAAAATCAAAGAGCAAACTAGGAAGCTAGCCGCAGGCTGTACTTAAGTACGGCAAGGTGAAGCTGACGTGGTTTGAATTTGATTTTCGAAGAGTATAACACGAATCTTGAGTACAAGCAACCAATCTGCTCACAAGAAAAAGCCTAGATAACTAGACTTTTTAGCTATTCTACCGTTACTGATTTAGCAAGGTTACGTGGTTTGTCCACATCAAGGCCACGGTGGAGTGTTGCAAAGTAAGCGACCAATTGCGTTGGCACAACCATTGAGATTGGTGAGAGGTAAGGGTGGACGGTCATAAGCACGATGTCGTCTGTCTCTTTAGCAACATTCTCTTCTGCGATAGTGAGGACCTTGGCACCACGGGCTGCCACCTCTTGGATATTTCCACGAGTGTGGTTAGCAAGGACTGGATCTGACAAGAGAGCCAAGACAGGCGTTCCTTCTTCAATCAAGGCAATAGTTCCGTGCTTGAGTTCTCCTGCCGCAAAGCCTTCACACTGGATGTAAGAAATCTCTTTGAGTTTAAGGCTTGCTTCCATGGCTACATAGTAATCTTGACCACGCCCGATGTAAAAGGCGTTGCGAGTTGTTTCAAGAAGCTCACTAACCTTGCTATCAATCAATTCTTTTTCTGAAAGAGTTGATTCGATAGATTGAGCTACGATTGACAACTCATGAACCAAGTCAAAGGCTTGCGCTTTGGCATTGCCATTTGCTTCTCCAACTGCTTTTGCTAGGAAGGCAAGGGCTGCGATTTGTGCTGTATAAGCCTTTGTTGATGCTACGGCAATTTCAGGACCTGCATGAAGGAGCATAGTATGGCTGGCCTCACGTGAAAGAGTTGAACCTGGTACGTTTGTCACTGTCAAGCTTGAGATTCCCACTTCATTAGCCTTGACCAAAACCTGACGACTATCCGCTGTTTCACCAGACTGGCTGATAAAGATGAAGAGTGGTTTCTTGCTGAGAAGTGGCATACCGTAGCCCCACTCAGATGAGATTCCAAGTTCAACTGGTGTATCTGTCAATTCTTCCAACATCTTCTTAGAAGCAAATCCTGCGTGGTAAGATGTTCCAGCTGCAAGGATGTAGATACGGTCTGCGTCTTGAACAGCCTGGATGATAGCTGGGTCTACGACAACTTGACCAGCCTCATCTGTGTAGGCTTGGATGAGTTTACGCATAACCGTTGGTTGCTCGTCAATTTCCTTGAGCATGTAGTAAGGGTAAGTTCCCTTACCGATATCTGACAAATCAAGCTCAGCAGTATAGCTAGCACGTTCACGGCTGTTACCATCATAGTCTTGAACTTCTACGCTATCAGCCTTGACGATTACCAACTCTTGGTCATGAATTTCCATGTATTGGTTGGTTTCACGAATCATAGCCATAGCATCTGAACAAACCATGTTGTAGCCTTCCCCAAGACCAATCAAGAGTGGTGATTTATTCTTAGCCACGTAGATGACTTCAGGATTTTGTGAGTCAACCAAGGCAAAGGCATAAGAACCACGGATGATATGAAGGGCTTTTTTGAAGGCTTCAAGAACTGACAAGCCATCTTCTTCCGCAAATTTTCCAATCAAGTGAACGGCGATTTCAGTATCTGTTTGCCCCTTAAAGTGGTGACCTACAAGGTATTCTTCCTTGATTTCAAGGTAGTTCTCAATCACCCCATTGTGAACCAAGACAAAACGTTCTGTCTCAGAGCGGTGTGGGTGAGCATTGTCTTCCGTTGGTTTTCCGTGAGTAGCCCAACGAGTATGTCCGATCCCAGTTGTTCCCTTAACACCAGCTGTCTTAGCAGACAATTCTGCAATACGACCTACAGCCTTGACTAGATGGCTTTCAGCACCACCTAGGACAAAAATCCCCGCAGAATCATAACCACGGTATTCGAGCTTTTCAAGTCCTTGAATCAAAATATCAGTTGCATTTGTGTTTCCAACAACACCAACAATTCCACACATAGTATATACGACACAGGCAAGCTGTGCTTTCTCCTTAAAATTGGTATAGTCTAATTCCTCTTTTATAGAATCAGCAAAAACAGTATATACTTGTTTCTTTCACTTGTCAAGAGCAAAAATTGGTATAGTTCAAATTAACTTTTTTGCAACCAAAAAACTCTGACCAATTAGGATAATCAGCCAGAGTCCTTTTTAAAATCCATTATTATCGCTTAATTCCTTGAACCAGTGACCCGATTTCTTCAGACGACGTTCTTGCGTTTTCAAGTCTAATTCGACCAAACCATAGCGATTTTTATAGCTGTTGAGCCATGACCAGCAATCGATAAAGGTCCAAATTAAGTAGCCCTTACAATTGGCTCCGTCTTCAATGGCACGGTGAAGTTCACGCAGATGACCTTTTACAAATTCAATACGGTAATCATCTTGAATCATTCCATTCTCACGGAATTTTTCTTCCCCTTCAACACCCATTCCATTCTCAGTCAATATCCACTCGATATTGCCATAATTTTCCTTGATATTTTGGGCGATATCATAAATCCCTTGCTCATAAATCTCCCAGCCACGGTGAGGATTGATTTTACGTCCAGGCATCACATAAGGCTCATAAAAATGTTCTGGTAAGAGTGGACTCTCTGGATGCTTAGCAAATCGAGGAGCCATAACACGCAAAGGTTGATAGTAGTTGGCACCGAGGAAGTCCACCGTATTTTCACGAATGAGCTCCAACTCCTCCTCTGTAGCATCAGGCAAGAGACCGTATTCATGTAAGATTTCTACCAACTCCTGTGGATAAGTCCCCAAAACAGACGGATCTAAGAAAGATTGGGCCTGAAAAAGGTCCGCAATACGAGCTGCCTTGACATCAGCAGGATGCTGGCTACGTGGATAAGCCGGTGTCAAGTTGAGGACAATCCCAATCTTGGAATCAGGCAAGAGTTCATGACAAGCCTTAACCGCCCGACTGCTAGCCAATTGTGTGTGGTAGGCTACTTTAACCGCCGCTTCTGCATCCACCTTATGTGGATAATGTGCATCGTAAAAATAGCCGAATTCTACTGGAACGATGGGCTCGTTAAAGGTAATCCATTGATCCACTAAATCTCCATAAGTCTCAAAACAAAAACGAGCATAGTCTTCATAGGCTGAGACAGTCGCCTTATTTTCCCAACCATCACCATCCTCTTGAAGAGCAAAAGGCAGATCAAAATGGTAAAGATTGACTAAAAGACGAATCCCTTTGGCCTTAATAGCCTCAAAAACCTTACGGTAAAAGTCTACACCTTGAGGATTGACTTTCCCACAGCCTTGTGGAAAAATCCGTGACCACTGAATAGAAGTCCGAAAGGCCGTGTGACCAGTTTCTACCAGTAGCTCAATATCCTGTTCCCAGTTTTCATAAAAGGTCGATGTTTTATCTAGACCAATTCCATTATAGTAGCGATTTGGCTCCGCTTGGTACCAATAATCCCAGAGATTATCTCCCTTACCGTCACCAGCTATACGTCCTTCTGTCTGCGGTCCAGAAGTAGAGGATCCCCAGACAAAATCCTTTGGAAATCTTAGCATACATTTACCTCTTTATCTACTCATTTTTCCCATTATACAGAAAAAACAAGGTAAAAACTAGTTACATTTTTTCCTTGTTTTTCTTCTGATTATAGTTTTTATTTCTTACTAAGGATTTCAAGCGTTTCAAGCAAGTTATCTGCATGAACTTCGATGGTATCACCAGTCGCTTTAATCTTAACTTCTACGATGCCATCGGCCGCTTTCTTCCCAACAGTGATACGGATTGGCAATCCAATCAAGTCGCTATCGCTGAATTTAACACCAACACGTTCGTTACGGTCATCTGTCAAGACTTCGTAACCAGCTCCCATCAAGCTTGCTTCAAGCTTTTCTGTCAAGGCTTGCGCTTCTTCATCCTTGACATTGACAGTAATCAAGTGCACATCAAATGGTGCCAATTCTTTAGGGAAATTGATTCCCCAAGCGTAACGATATTCACCTTTTGGTGTTTTGTTAACAAAGAGGCGAGCGTGTTGCTCCATCACTGCTGAAAGGAGACGGCTGACACCGATACCGTAACATCCCATGATAATTGGCACAGCACGGCCATTTTCATCCAAAACATCTGCTCCCATGCTTGCTGAATAGCGAGTTCCGAGTTTAAAGATGTGACCAATTTCGATACCACGCGCAAAGTTAAGGACACCTTGTCCGTCTGGAGAAATTTCACCCTCACGAACTTCACGGATATCCACATATTCTGCAGTAAAGTCACGACCTGGATTCACACCAGTCAAGTGGTAGCCATCTTCGTTAGCACCGACAACTGCATTATGGACATCTTGCACCTTACGGTCGGCAATGATTTTAACATTCTCCGGCAAACCAACTGGTCCAAGTGAACCAAATCCTGCTTGAACAACACTTGCCACTTCTTCTTCGCTCGCAACGTCAAAAAAATCTGCTCCCAAGTGGTTCTTCAACTTAACTTCATTGAGCTGGTCATTTCCAACTAGAAGGGCTGCAACAAGCTCACCATCTGCCATGTAGAAGAGGGTCTTGATTGTTTGTTCTTCTGGGACGTTTAGGAAGGCTGCCACTTCATCAATTGATTTAACATCTGGTGTTACAACCCGAGTCACTTCTTCTTCAGCGACAACACGGTTGCTTGGTTTGTACTCATTTGTTGCCATCTCCAAGTTAGCTGCATAGCTAGACTCACTTGAGTAGGCAATGGTATCTTCACCAGAAACCATCCATTTAAGCAATTCTGCCTTGATTTCTTCTTGCACTTCTGCAGGAATCTCATCAAATGAGGCAACTGACTTGTCCAAGACAACCCAGCGGTCAAGGTCTGTACGCGCAGGTGTAATGGCCATAAATTCTTGGCTGTCCTTACCACCCATGGCTCCACCGTCACCGATGATAGCCTTGAAGTCTAAGCCACTACGAGTGAAAATACGCTCATAAGCAGCCTTATACTCATCGTAAACACTGTCCAAGCTATCATAGTTAGCGTGGAAGCTGTAAGCATCCTTCATGATAAACTCACGTGTACGGAGAAGTCCATTACGTGGGCGTTTTTCATCACGATACTTAGGTTGGATTTGGTAAAGGTTGAGTGGCAATTGCTTGTAAGACTTAACAGAATCACGAACGATAGCTGTAAATGTTTCTTCGTGAGTTGGACCTAGAATGAAGTCTGATTTTTCACGGTTTTTTAGTTTGTAAAGATCTTCACCATAAGTTTCGTAACGACCTGATTCGCGCCACAATTCTGCACTGAGGAGGGCAGGAGCCAACATCTCAACGGCACCAATCTTGTCGAATTCTTGGCGCATGATATTTTTAGCTTTTTCAATCACACGGTTGGCAAGTGGTAGGTAAGAATAAACACCTGCTGAGACTTGACGAACATAACCAGCACGCAACATAAGAGCGTGGCTGATAACTTGAGCATCGCTTGGCATTTCGCGAAGCGTTGGGATAGGCATTTTACTTTGTTTCATAATATTCCTCGATTATCTAAAAAAGAGTCGCATGATGTCATTCCAGGTCACAGCAATCATCAAGACAACCATGATGACCACTCCGGCCAAGGTGACATAGGTTTCAATTTCTTGTTTTAATGGTTTACGGCGGATGGCTTCCAGGATATTGAGCACAATCTTACCACCATCCAATGCTGGAATCGGAATAAGATTAAAAATCCCAATATTGATGGAAATCACTGCCAAGAAGTACAAGACATTTTCAATTCCATTTTTAGCAGCATCACTACTTGCCTTAAAGATGGCAACAGGTCCACCTAGTTTGTTCAAATCCGGTTGGAAAATCAGATTTTTCAGTTCTGAGAGAATTCGGAGGGCCGAGTCAGCAGCGGTTGTAAAACCACCTACAAACATGGATAGAAAATCTGACTTAATCCCCGGTTGAACACCTAGAAGGTAACGACCTTGATTTTCTTCTGGAGTAACAGTGACTTGCTTGTCACTACCCTTTTCAGAAATAGTCACATCCAAGGTTGGGGCCGTCTTATCTTTAGTTTCTGCTTCTACAGCCTGAATCAAGCTTTCCCAGTTGTTAATCTCATGTGAGCCAATCTTGGTAATTTGAGCCGTTTCTGGCACTCCTACCTTAGCTAAAGCCCCTTGGGGCATGACATGAAACTGGTTGGTAGCTACATCTCTGACACCCCCCTGCATAAAGATTAAAATCCAAAAAACAACGACACCTAAGATAAAGTTGTTCATAGGACCTGCAAAGTTAGTAATCAGTTTTCCCCAGATAGTCGCATTTTGATATTGAACATCTAAAGGTGCAATCCGAACCTCAGTACCATCTGATTCCACAACCGTTGCATCGTGATCCACTGCAAATGTTTTTTCTTCTTCCAGAACCAATCCTCTGATAAAGAGCTTGTCTTCAAAATCAAACTGGGTCACCTGCATAGGGAGGGCTGTTTGATCTAATTTTTTACCTGAAAGATTGATGCGTTTAACCTTACTATCATCAGTAAGGGTCAAACTGACAGGAGTTCCTGTCTTAATTTCAGTTGTATCATCACCCCAACCAGCCATGCGAACATAGCCACCCAGAGGCAAGATTCGAATGGTATAGGCCGTCCCATCCTTGCCAATGTGAGCAAAGATTTTGGGTCCCATACCAATGGCAAATTCACGCACTAGAATCCCTGATTTCTTGGCAAAGTAGAAGTGTCCGAACTCGTGCACCACTACAATAATCCCAAAAACCAGAATAAAGGTTAAAATTCCGAGCATAGTATTTCCTCCGTCTTTTGATTAAAAGAGTCCAAACAAGTGCATGATTGGAAATACAAGCAACATACTATCGAAACGATCCAAAACACCACCATGTCCAGGGATAAATTTCCCAGAATCCTTGACACCAAAGTGACGCTTAATCGAACTTTCTAGTAAATCACCAAATTGTCCAGCAATGCTAAAGAAAATAGCAAAGACTGACATCTTGTAAATTCCATACGGAAGAGCAACTGTTCTGTCAAACATCATAAAGATGATGGTTACTAAAATCGCACCTAAAATACCACCCAAGGCGCCCTCAAAGGTTTTATTTGGAGAAACTGTTGGAGCTAGTTTTCGTTTACCATAGTTCATCCCAACAAGATAGGCACCACTGTCTGTCGCCCAGACGATACATAAGGCTAAGAGAGCCTTATCTAAACCTGCAATTCTAGCATCTAATAGAGCATTAAAACCAAAGCCCACGTAGAAGCTCATAGCAAGAGGAAAAACAGCGTCCTCAATCGTATAAGACTTACTAAAAACAGTCGTTCCTAACATGATTGAAATCAATACACTATAAGCAACCACATTCCCATCAACTGGCAAAAAAGTCAGGTAATTCTCCAAAGGAATGGTCAAGGCAAAGGTTGCAAAGAGGGTCAAGAGGCCCTCCATTGTCATGGTCTCTAGACCTCTCATCTTCAAAAGTTCATGCATGGCTAGCATGGCTATGATTCCAATTGCTATCTGAAGCAAGAGTCCCCCAATCATTAAAATTGGTAGGAAAATAGCCAGAGCAATCCCTGCAAACAAGGTTCTTTTCTGTAAATCCTGTGTCATATTTCCTCCTAAACTCCTCCAAATCGGCGATGACGACGATTGTAGGCAAGAATGGCTTCCTGCAAGGCTATCTCGTCAAAATCAGGCCACAAGGTGTCCGTAAAATAGAGCTCACTGTAGGCTCCCTGCCATGGAAGGAAATTGCTCAAACGCAATTCTCCACTGGTACGAATAATCAAGTCTGGGTCTCGTAACTCCTTAGGCAAATGCTGGGTAAAAAGATAGTTGCCAATCAATTCCTCTGTGATGTCACCTGGGTTGATTTTGGCATCTAACACATCCTGGGAAATCAACTTAAGAGCCTGTGTAATCTCAGCACGTCCACCATAGTTGAGGGCAAAATTAAGAATCAAACCTGTGTTGTTCTTAGTCAATTCCTCAGCCTTGGTCAGTGCTTCAAAAGTTTGCTTAGGCAGGCGGTCTGTCTCCCCAATCATTTGAATCTTAACATTATTCGCATGCAATTCCGGGACATAATTATCATAAAACTCTACTGGCAAGTTCATGATAAACTTGACTTCCTGATCTGGACGGGTCCAGTTTTCTGTAGAAAAAGCATAGACCGTAATCACCTTGACACCTAGTTTGTTGGCTGCCTTAGTCACAGTTTGCAATGCTTCCATGCCCGCCTTGTGTCCAAAAACTCGCGGTTGCATACGTTTTTTAGCCCAACGCCCATTTCCATCCATGATGATGCCGATATGGGCAGGAACCTGTGTCGGAACCTCTACTTCCACAGCCTTATCTTTCTTAAAAAATCCAAACATGATCTTATTCCTATTCAAAAATCTATCATTTCATTATACCATATTTCCCCATTTTCTTCTATCACTAAGCTATTTATACTCTTCGAAAATCTCTTCAGCGTAACTTCTCAAAGTAACTTCCATCTCTCTCCCAAAACTGGAAGTTAGTCTCAGACGATGAATTATGCTAGAATTAAGTCTGAGACTTTTCGTGAGGAGGCACCTCATGACGAAAAAACAAAAACATCTCACTCTAGAAGACCGTATTGACATCCAAACTGGAATCAGCCAACAGGAGACTTTCCGTTCCATCGCTGAGAAGATGGGGAAAGACCCGTCAACGATTTCAAAGGAAATCAAGCGCAATCGCATCATGCATCCAACATCCGTCAAATCTGATTGCACGGATTGCCCTCTTCTCAAAAAAGCTCCTTATGTCTGTAACAACTGTCCAAAAAAGAGGACGGATTGTGGGTTTAACCGCTATCTTTACTACGCGAAAAAGGCACAGGAGCAGTACGAGACTATGTTGAGGGAATCCAGACAGGGAATTCCCCTAAACAAGGAAAGTTTTTATCAGATGGACAAGGTCTTAACCCAAGGCATCCAGAAGAAACAAAGCATCTACCATATCATTCAGACACATAACCTACCTGTGTCGAAAGCTACGGTGTATCGGCATGCCAAGCTGGGCTATCTGACAGCCAAGCCCATTGATTTCCCTCGGATGGTCACGTTCAAGGAACGCAGAAAATCCAGAAAAGTAGCTATTCCTAAAGAGCTGAAAATTGGGCGGACCTATCAAGATTTCCAAGAGTTACGAGAAACAGATGATTTCTTCAAATGGTTGGAAATGGACACGGTCATCGGCAGACCTGGTGGAAAGCTACTGCTCACCTTCAACGTTTCCTTCTGCAACTTCCTCTTCGCCCTGCTTTTGAACAACAAGACCGCTCTGGAGGTCGCCACTAAATTCGCAGCTTTGAAAGAAAGAGTCATGGACGGAGGGTGTGCGTTCCATCAGCTGTTCCCTGTCATTCTCACAGACAACGGATCTGAGTTCGCCTATGTGGAGGAGCTTGAGCGAGACATTGATGGGAAGTCTCACCTCTACTTCTGCGACCCTAGCCGTCCTGACCAGAAGGGGCGGATTGAGAAGAACCATACGGTTTTGCGAGCCATTCTTCCCAAGGGCACTTCCTTTGACCAGCTGACTCAGAAAGACGTCAATCTAGTCATTTCCCATGTCAATTCCTTGAAACGAGAAGAGTTTCAAGGAAAATCTGCTTACGACATCTTCACCTTCACCTTTGGCGAGGACATCGCTGCTCTTCTGGGTTGCCAATTTGTCAAACCAGAAGACACACACCTATCACCTGATTTATTGAAATAAAGGGAATTTTCCCCTCTAACTACACATCTTATCACCATCGAAAAGTCTCACACTAAACGCTAGCAACTGGAATTTACTCTAAGACGACTCTGTTTTAGGGCTATTTGTCGTGCACTTTTTTCTGAGTCTTTTCGCTTTTGAACCCTTATATATCAAGAAAAAGAAAACCAGTGGAAGTTAGTCTAAGACGGATTTCCACTGATTTCACGCGTTTTTCTCATACTAAAAGCTAGGTTGTGGGAAACTGGAAGTTAGTTTTAGAAGTTACCAAAATCTCTTCAGCTAACTTCTCAAAGTAACTTCCACTTACCTAACCGAAGTGGAAATTAGTCTAAAACGGATTTTTATGGTGGAATTAAGTATGAGACGTTTGAGTTAGAAATGAGCTCTACTATGACAAAACATAAACACCTTACCCTTTCAGACCGTAATGATATCCAACTAGGCTTAGAGCGCGGTGAAACCTTCAAAGCTATTGGACAATCCATTCTAAAAGACCCAACTACTGTTTCCAAAGAAGTCAAACGAAACAGACAAGTCCGAGAGTCTACATGCCATAACCTTCCTTGCCCTCTACTCGATAAAGCTCCCTTTGTCTGTAATGGATGTCCTAAAAGAAGACAAAATTGTGACTATAAGAAGATTTTCTACCTAGCTAAGCAAGCTCAAAAACAGTACGAACAAACTCTTGTCGAAGCACGTGAAGGAACTCCCCTCAATTCCAAGACCTTCTGGGAAATGGACAAAGTCATTTCTGATGGGGTTAAAAAGGGACAACACATCTATCATATCCTCAAAACTCATAACCTTGATGTCAGCTCCTCAACTGTATATCGACATATCCGAAAAGGATACCTATCTATCGCTCCTATTGACCTAGCCAGAGCCGTTAAATTCAAAGAAAGACGGAAACGTAATCTCCCCTCCATTCCTAAAGAAGCTAAAAAAGGTCGCTCCTATGAGGATTTCCAAAACTATTTAGCACTGAATCAACTAGACTCTTGGCTGGAAATGGATACGGTTATGGGCAGAATGGGAGGTAAAGTTCTACTCACCTTCAATCTCTCTTTCTGTAACTTTATCTTCGCTAGACTGCTGGATAATAAAACTGCCCTTGAGGTTACCAAACACCTCTATAAACTCAAGAACACTCTTCACCAAGCTGACAAAGATTTCTTCCAACTCTTTCCTGTCATCCTGACAGATAATGGTGGAGAGTTTGCCAGAGTCGATGATATAGAAATGGATGTGCGGGGAGAGAGTAAACTCTTCTTTTGTGAACCCAATCGCTCTGACCAGAAAGGCAGAATTGAGAAAAATCATACGCTGATTCGCGACATTCTACCTAAAGGAACTTCTTTTGACAATTTAACTCAAGAGGACATCAATCTCGTTTGTTCTCATGTCAACAGTGTCAAACGTGCTGCTTTGAATGGAAAGTCAGCCTATGAACTCTTTGCCTTTACCTATGGAGAAGAGATTCCTAAGCTTCTAGGCATTTCTAAAATACCTGCAGAAGACGTCTGCCAGTCGTCTACATTACTCCAACATAAGTTCTAAAAACTAATCTTCAACCCCATTCAAACGTCTCACACTAACTTCCACCATAGCGGAACTTAATCTGAAACGCTTTCAGATGAGGGGATTTTGTGCGCTCTTTTTTTCGATTCATTTTGGTTACAAAAGCGATGAAATCAAGCATGAGTAAAACCAGTGGAACTTACCCTGACACGGATTCTCACTGGTTTTTACGATTTTTATCACACTAACTTCCACTTGGATTAGCGGTGGAAGTTAGTTTGGGAATTTACCGAAAATCTCTTCAAACCACGTCAGCTCTATCTGCAACCTCAAAACAGTGTTTTGAGCAACCTGCGGCTAGCTTCCTAGTTTGCACTTTGATTTTCATTGAGTATTATTCTCAGGTACAAAGCCCATTTTTCAAAAAAATAAGCCGCCTGATTGGGCGACTTTATTTTTTATAGGGAGATTATTATGAAAAAGTTTTAGGAGTTTAAGTTAAGGTCTTCTTAACTTATGGACTTAGTATACACTCCCTAGCTTAAAGTTTCCTTAAGTATTTTTAAAAATCAAATTTTTCCATTTCTCCTGCCAATTTTTCTTGGATAGACGTGTTCGATAAAGTTCCATTCGGTCTTCATTTTCTAAGAAATAAGGAGTTGGACGAACTTGAAAATTCAAAATATCCTCCAAACCATAAGGTGCAAAGAGTTCAAAATCTGATTCTTCATTCAAGCGCAGTCCAACTGCCGTACACCGTTCTGGATACTTACTCATAGCATCACGAGAACTGGTATAGGGAGCAGTGTGAGGACTGTGCTGATGCATATAGACCTGATTTTTCAATTCCCACTGGTACTGAGGAAAATCCTCTCTCAGCTTTTTCTCCAGTAATAAGGTTTCCTCATAAGAAAAATCTGGATCAAAGAAAATCACATCTACATCTGTTTCACAGTCAAAAGGGGATTTGTCTGACAAGAGATTCCAGATAAAATTTCTGACAGAACCTGCTGCCAACCAGGAATCTGTCAACTCCAAGTTTCGGATGACAGTCAGAATAGCCATCATATCTAGATTTTTTCTAAAAGCCTCTAGGATTTCTTGCTTATTTTTCATTGTATTCATACCCCAAATGCTCATATGCCTTAGCAGTCGCCACCCGTCCAGAACGTGTCCGCATGATAAAGCCTTTTTGAATCAAGTAAGGCTCATACATGTCTTCTACAGTCTCACGCTCTTCGGCAATATTAACAGAGAGAGTTCCTAATCCGACAGGGCCACCACCGTATATCTCAATCATGGTGCGAAGGATTTTTTGGTCCACATAGTCCAAACCTTCATGATCAACATCCAGCATAGTCAAAGCCTTATCGGTAATAAGATCATCGATCACCCCATTCCCCATTATCTGGGCAAAATCGCGCACGCGCTTGAGGAGACGATTGGCAATACGAGGAGTTCCACGGCTACGTAGAGCCAACTCAGATGCTGCCTCATGAGTAATTTCCATCTCAAAAATATCTGCCGTCCGCTCGACAATTTCCGTCAAATCAGCATGGTCATAATACTCCATATGACCTGTAATTCCAAAACGTGCCCGTAGCGGATTTGAGAGCATACCAGCCCGAGTCGTCGCACCAATCAATGTAAAAGGTGGTAACTCCAAATGAACACTGCGACTACCTTCACCAGCCCCAATCATGATATCAATGTAGAAGTCCTCCATGGCACTATAAAGCACCTCCTCCACCGACATGGGCAAGCGATGAATCTCATCAATAAAAAGGACATCCCCAGGATCTAAGTCATTTAAAATCGCTACCAAATCACCAGCTTTTTCAATGACAGGCCCAGACGTCTGCTTGAGATTTACACCTAGTTCGTTGGCAATAACAAAAGCCATGGTCGTTTTTCCCAAGCCTGGAGGGCCAAATAAGAGCACATGATCCAGCGCTTCATCCCGCATTTTGGCAGCTTCGATAAAGATTTGGAGCTGGTCCTTGACCTTATCCTGTCCGATATATTCACGTAAATACTGAGGACGGAGCGTGCGTTCTACTAACTCCTCATCCCCCATTATCTCATTATCTAAAATTCTACTCATGGCTCTATTATATCAAAAAACCAAGCCACAAACAAAAAAGCCACCCGATTAGGTGACTCCTGAGTTTAGCACTTATGTGGTATAATATTCTACGACACTTCTACACCGCCTACGAAAGGAGGTGAGATAGCCCATGATGGAATTAGTACTCAAAACTATCATCGGACCAATTGTGGTCGGTGTCGTTCTTCGATTAGTCGATAAATGGTTAAACAAGGACAAATAGTGTCAAAAAAGACCTCAAGCTTATTTGGTCGTGAGCTTGGGGTCTTTTCTAGCCTATGATATAGAACTAGTACTCAATTCCTTTTTATTATCCCACAGTTCAAAAATTTTGTCAAAGGTTTATATCCTCGGCTTTTCAAGCTTTAACCGCCGGCTAACAATATGATGACTCACTCCTTGACAACCAAGAGCATTATTACAGTAGTTCTAGTCCTTCAATTAACAGTCACTTAAATTCAAAGTGAGGTTGAACTTGCTGAAGCGACAACAGACCTATTTCTTACTCATATTCGATAAAAAATCCCCGCCAAAATCTCAAAAAGTCCCCGCCAATTCCCCGACCAAAATCCGAAAAATATCGGAAAATGATTTTTAGAATAGTCCCAAAAAGCCTGAAATAGAGCCAAAAAACTTCACTTGATTAGGCCACTCCCAACTTTAGCACTTATGTGATATAATATTTTACGGCACTGCTACACCGCCTGCGAAAGGAGGTGAGATAGCCCATGATGGATACAATACTTAAAACTATCATCGGACCAATTGTGGTCGGTGTCGTTCTTCGATTAGTCGATAAATGGCTAAACAAGGACAAATAGTGTCAAAAAGACCCCAAGCTTATTTGGTCGTGAGCTTGGGGTCTTTTCTAGCCTATGATATAGACACAATACTTAATTCCCTTTTATTATCCCATAGTTCACAAAATTTGTCAAAACTTTACATCCTCAGCTTCTCAAGCTTTAACCGCTGCTAACTTCTCAAAGTAACTTCCACTTACCTAACCGAAGTGGAAATTAGTCTAAAACGGATTTTTATGGTGGAATTAAGTATGAGACGTTTGAGTTAGAAATGAGGTCTACTATGACAAAACATAAACACCTTACCCTTTCAGACCGTAATGACATCCAACTAGGCTTAGAGCGCGGTGAAACCTTCAAAGCTATTGGACAATCCATTCTAAAAGACCCAACTACTGTTTCCAAAGAAGTCAAACGAAACAGACAAGTCCGAGAGTCTACATGCCATAACCTTCCTTGCCCTCTACTCGATAAAGCTCCCTTTGTCTGTAATGGATGTCCTAAAAGAAGACAAAATTGTGACTATAAGAAGATTTTCTACCTAGCTAAGCAAGCTCAAAAACAGTACGAACAAACTCTTGTCGAAGCACGTGAAGGAACTCCCCTCAATTCCAAGACCTTCTGGGAAATGGACAAAGTCATTTCTGATGGGGTTAAAAAGGGACAACACATCTATCATATCCTCAAAACTCATAACCTTGATGTCAGCTCCTCAACTGTATATCGACATATCCGAAAAGGATACCTATCTATCGCTCCTATTGACCTAGCCAGAGCCGTTAAATTCAAAGAAAGACGGAAACGTAATCTCCCCTCCATTCCTAAAGAAGCTAAAAAAGGTCGCTCCTATGAGGATTTCCAAAACTATTTAGCACTGAATCAACTAGACTCTTGGCTGGAAATGGATACGGTTATGGGCAGAATGGGAGGTAAAGTTCTACTCACCTTCAATCTCTCTTTCTGTAACTTTATCTTCGCTAGACTGCTGGATAATAAAACTGCCCTTGAGGTTACCAAACACCTCTATAAACTCAAGAACACTCTTCACCAAGCTGACAAAGATTTCTTCCAACTCTTTCCTGTCATCCTGACAGATAATGGTGGAGAGTTTGCCAGAGTCGATGATATAGAAATGGATGTGCGGGGAGAGAGTAAACTCTTCTTTTGTGAACCCAATCGCTCTGACCAGAAAGGCAGAATTGAGAAAAATCATACGCTGATTCGCGACATTCTACCTAAAGGAACTTCTTTTGACAATTTAACTCAAGAGGACATCAATCTCGTTTGTTCTCATGTCAACAGTGTCAAACGTGCTGCTTTGAATGGAAAGTCAGCCTATGAACTCTTTGCCTTTACCTATGGAGAAGAGATTCCTAAGCTTCTAGGCATTTCTAAAATACCTGCAGAAGACGTCTGCCAGTCGTCTACATTACTCCAACATAAGTTCTAAAAACTAATCTTCAACCCCATTCAAACGTCTCACACTAACTTCCACCATAGCGGAACTTAATCTGAAACGCTTTCAGATGAGGGGATTTTGTGCGCTCTTTTTTTCGATTCATTTTGGTTACAAAAGCGATGAAATCAAGCATGAGTAAAACCAGTGGAACTTACCCTGACACGGATTCTCACTGGTTTTTACGATTTTTATCACACTAACTTCCACTTGGATTAGCGGTGGAAGTTAGTTTGGGAATTTACCAGCTTTAACCGCTTTACAACAAGACTTTCAAGTTTAAGAGAAAGTTATCGGAAAATGATATTTATAAAACTCCCCAAAAGCCTGAAATAGAGCCAAAAAACTCCACCTGATTGGGTGGAGTTAAGGGAGATTATTATGAAAAAGAAAAGTTTAGGATTTTATTAAATAAAGTTAGGAGGTCTTTATTTAATAACTATATGATACATGACGAAGCTTAAAACTAGCTTAACTTTTCGCAGATTCTACCATTTTGCAAAAAATTTCTATTACCATCACCTCACCCCACAAAAAAGCCACCTGATTGGGTGACTTCATTAGGAGATTATGATGAAAAAAGTTTTAGGATTTCATTAAATAAAGTTAGGAGGTCTTTATTTAATGACTATATAATACTAGATCATCCTTAAACTTTGCTTAAGAACAAACAAGTTTTGTTATTTTTTACGATTCATCCAAGTCATTCCTATACAATTATAGGTGGATAAGATTTCAAAGCCCATAGAACGATAGAATCCCAAGGTTCTTTCTGTCTGGTCTGTCACCAGCTGGACTTGATAGGCATCTTTGTAATCTTCTAAAGCCTCTTTCATCAAGACACTACCAATCCCTTGACGCTGATAGATTGGTAAAACGATTAAATCCTGAACAAAAACTGATGAAAAACCATCTCCAACCAAACGAATCAAGCCCACCACAGTATCGCCATCAAGCGCCACATAAATCACTAGTGAATGAGACAAGGCCTGCTCCAGCATCAGAGGTTGATGGGTATAATTTGTCCAACCGACAGCCTGATAGAGATGCAAAACATCCTCTAGCTTGACAATTTCTTGCTTTTTAATAGTAATCATCTCAACACCTATTAAAGCTCTCTCAAGCTCTTGTACTGCCGTCCATTTTTGTCAAAATTTTCAGGACGCAACCATGTTTCCAAACGAGCTTTGACTTTGGGCCAGTCCTTATCGATCATAGACATCCAATCCGTATCTCTGGTGCGCCCCTTATAAACCACTGCCTGACGGAAGGTTCCCTCGTAGATAAAGCCCAAACGTTCTGCTGCTTTTCTAGAAGGTAGATTTAGTGCATCACATTTCCACTCATAACGGCGATAGTTGAGCTCTTCAAAGACATAACGGGCTAATAAAAACTGGGCTTCTGTCCCCATTCTTGTGTGCTTGAGAGTCGGAGAAAAGGTCACTGCTCCAACTTCAATGACGCGATTGGCTTGGTCAATGCGCATAAGCGAAAAAGTACCCAGAGCTTTACCAGTTGATTTATCGATAATCGCGTAGTAAAAGCGATCCTTTCGCTCAATCATCTGCTTCAAAGCTACCATTAACTCTTCTAGATTAGCCACAGGTGGTTGAAAAAGGTAGGTCCACATCTCACGAGGACTATCTGGGCCATAAACAGCTAATAAATCCTCTGCATGCTTTTCCACCGATAGAGCTTCTATAATCGTATATCGCCCTTCTAAGAAATCAATAGAAGGCAGTCCACCTGGTGTATAACCTTCCATTGACTCACCAATCATCTGACCATATTCATTTACTGGCATCTTTCTTCTCCTTGTTTTACGCTGAAAATAGTATATCACAAATTGTTCTCTTTGGAAACTAGCACTGGCTTAAAACTTCATTTTCAACACTATATTAGTGACCCGCTTTCTGTCTTTTATCCTCTAAGGCTTGATTAATTCGTTGGGTGAGTTTGTGAGTCCGCCAAATTTGATACAGCCATATCAATCCATAAATTAACAAGAAAAAGAACCAAAGCAAAGGGCTCCACAAGGCTGCACCCCAGCCAAAAATTAGAGAGGTCAATACTAAAATAGTAGCTGTCACTAATAAATGAACTCCAACACGCATACTAAAAGCAAGAAACTCTAGCTTTTCAAGTATTAAAGTCAATACCCCCATAATTCCACCCATTAAAAACAGAGCTAGAATATTTTTTGCCATTGGTGCAGGATAGGTAATGCTTGGATAACACTGAGCTAATAACATCATACTCAAATAAAAGAAGGAAGCCGTACGCATTCCCGATACAAAATAATCAATTAATCGTTTCATGATTTTCTCCTATAAACCTAGATAATTCATTAAGGACTTAACGTATTTCCGACTCACACTAGATTTGATGCCCCGAGTCATTTTAGCCATCATGTTCCCTGAAAAACTATCTGATAACGATTCTAAGTGGTCAATGTTTATGATTGAATGACGTGATATCTGTATAAAGTTACGCCGATTAATCCGATTCTGAAAATTTATCAATGTTTCCTTAGTTTTATAAATCCCGTCTACCGTATAAATGGTCAACAAGTTCTTATCGATATCTGCTAGAATAAGATCCTCAATTTTCACCATAACCAGATGATCATCCGTTCGAATAGGAATGACCACCTGATTGCTCGTTGAAAATTGTTCTAAATAATCCATCACTTCTCGAGCTTGGTCAGTTAACTGAGCTGCCTGAATGAGAATGTGAGGATCCTTTTCTGAAAATTCTGGGGTTATCTCAAAATGAATCTTCATCTTTACTCCCATACATCTTTATTTTCTCTTGCTAGACACTTTAACCAATAAAAGCCAAAGAAGGATAGCTACAAGACTGATACTTACCACTATAAGATATGTTTTCTCCTTTGTCAACAGCTCCTGCCATTTTAACTCGATCCCCATTTTTTCTTGAAATTCTGCTAATAAATCGCTATTCCCGACAAAGGTATCTGCTAGTTGTTCTTTCATAAGGACTTGTCGATAGAGAGAGGCAATATAGGTTGCAGGTGTACACTTCATAAGAAGTTGAGCAAAGTTAGGCAATACTCCAAGAGGGACATAAGTCCCCACTAGAAATCCAGAAGCTGTTCCCACTATGGTGGCTAGCTTTCCAAGGCTATCCACAGATTGAAACCGGTGAATCAAAATAGCATTGACCAAGCTAGAAAGCACACTACTGAGCAACATGATCAAAGCTACTTCTGCTAGATGACTCCAAACTGGGGCCTCCTGAAAATACAGGCTCATCACCACAAACATAAACAACTGCATCACAAAAGAAATGACAATACTGCTGATTAGATAGGAGGCCTGTAAGCCCCAGCTACCTAAATCTGTCAAGAATAAATCTTGATCCACTTGATGTTCACGATCCTGCACCATTTGTGTAAGAGCCGTAAAACTGGTTGTAATCCCAGTCACAGCCAAGGTTCCACCCATCAGCCAATTATTTAAAAGGCTCGTTTTATCAGGGAGTTGGGACCAAGCATCCGTCAAGTTCTTCTGCAGAAAAATGATATAAAGGAGGAAGGAAATCAATGCCCCCAATAATGAGAAAAATACTCCTGAACGATTACGAAAATATAAGGTAAAGTTCCGTTTCAATAAAGCTAGCATTAGCGAACCTCTCTTCCTGTAAGTGCAATAAAGGCATCATCCATAGTACCTGGGCGAAACTCAAAAGAATCAATTTCCTCTCGAACTTGTGCCAAATATTCAATGGCTTCGAGTGACGTTTTTGGATAAAAAAGATATTCCAACTCATTTTCTGCTTCTACTGTCATTTCAGTCTGTAGCCATTTTTCTAAGTCCTTCATTTCTTTAAAACGAATTTTTAGGATATTAGATGCATACTGACTCTTGATAGCTGTCGCAGAACCTTTCGCAATCACTTTTCCATGATCAACGATATAGATCTGGTCCGCTTCATCAGCTTCATCCAGATAATGCGTCGTTAAAACAATGGTCATTCCTTCATCCTTTTGTAGTCGATACAGGAGATCCCAGATAGATTTGCGAGTCTGAATATCGAGTCCCGTTGTTGGCTCATCCAAGAAAAGGATATCTGGTTTCGAAAGAAGAGCACGCGCGATATCAACCCGACGCTTTTGTCCACCTGACAAAGTTCCATAGAGTTGTTTCTGGAAGGCAGCCAAACCCAGTTGATGGATCAAATCCTCTACACGATTTGCTTCAATCCCCTTATACTGTTGAGCACGAATCGTGAGATTTTCCCTAACTGTCAACATCTCGTCCAGTACACTAGCTTGAAAAACAACTCCGATTTTCGTATTTGGAGCATATAGCACCTGACCTTGTGTTGCTTCTTTCAAACCGATTAACATGGAAATAGTTGTTGATTTTCCTGCACCGTTGGGACCCAAAGTAGCATTGAAACTTCCTTTTTCAAACTGTAATTGAATATCGTCAACAGCCGTGTAATTGCCGTACCGTTTTGTTAAATGTTTAGCTTGTAAAATCATATTTCTCCCTCCTTCTAACACATTTAGTCTAACAAAAAAGCCGTCGGAAAAACGGCTTTCAAAGACAAGTGGTTAAAATGCCAGGTTAAGTGGTGTGATAGTGGGAATAGAATTATATTTTTTGATTAAAAATCCTCCAGATTCTACTCTGAAGGACTTTTAAATTTATTTCGTTACGATATTTACAAGCTTGGTTGGCTTCAATAGTCCAGTGGACTATTGAAGGTGGCAGATAGAGCTAATAAACTCGTTATTTAACGACAATATTAACGAGTTTATTAGGTACCGCAATCACTTTCACGATTTCTTTACCGTCAATCTCTGCTTTGACTTTTTCGTTAGCAAGAGCTACTTCTTGCAACTCTTTGCGTGATAGGTCTTTAGCAACCATGAGTTTGGCACGGACTTTACCTTTGATTTGAACAACGATTTCGATTTCGTCTTCAACCAATTTGCTTTCGTCCCATGTTGGCCAAGCTACGTAAGAGATAGACTCACCTGTTGCTGCGACTGTTTGCCAGAGTTCTTCTGCCAAGTGAGGCGCAAATGGAGCGATCAATTGGACGAAGCCTTTGGCGTAATCCACATAGAGTTTGTCTTCCTTGTTAGCAGCATTGACAAAGACCATGAGTTGGGCAATGGCTGTGTTGAATTTCATGGACTCGATTTGCTCTGTGACAGCTTTAACGGTTTCGTTATAAACCTTGTCTAGAGCACCATTGTTTTCCGCAACGATTTCTTTACTTGTAATCAAACGGTACACACGGTCGAGGAACTTACGACTTCCTTCCAGACCTTCTTCTGACCAAGCGATGGAAGCATCGAGTGGTCCCATAAACATTTCATAGACACGAAGGGTATCGGCACCATATTGCTCCACCACGTCGTCTGGATTAACAACGTTCTTGAGCGATTTAGACATCTTGGCTGGCGCTTGCTCCAACTCCTCTCCTGTTTCCACATGGAAGAAAGAACCGTCACGTTTTTCAACCTTGTCGGTTGCCACAAGAGCCCCACGGTGGTCACGGTAGCTGGTTCCCAAAATCATCCCTTGATTAAAGAGTTTTTGGAATGGTTCCTTAGTTGGAACAACACCGAGGTCATAGAGGAATTTATGCCAGAAACGAGCGTAGAGCAAGTGAAGTACAGCATGCTCTGCACCACCCACGTAGATATCTACTGGCAACCATTGTTTGAGAAGATCCTCATCAGCCAATTTCTCAGTATTGTGTGGATCAATATATCGAAGGTAATACCAGCTTGAACCTGCCCATTGTGGCATGGTGTTGGTTTCACGACGACCTTTAACACCATCTTCACGAGTCACTTCAAGCCAGTCTGTCAAGTTAGCTAGTGGACTTTCACCAGTACCTGAGGGACGGATGTCCTTGGTTACAGGCAAAACAAGTGGCAATTCACTTTCAGGGACAGCTGTTGAAGTTCCATCTTCCCAATGAATGATTGGGATTGGCTCACCCCAGTAACGTTGACGGCTAAAGAGCCAGTCGCGGAGACGGTAGGTAACTTTCTCTTGTCCACAACCTTCCTCTTCCAACCAAGACACAATCTTGGCAATAGCGTCTTCTTTGTTGAGTCCATCTAGGAAGTCTGAATTGACATGAAGACCATCTTCTGTGTAGGCAGCTTCTGCTACATTTCCACCTTCAAGTACTTCGACGATTGGAAGGTCAAATTGTTTGGCAAATTCCCAGTCACGTTGATCGTGGGCAGGCACAGCCATGACAGCACCTGTTCCATAACTAGCAAGAACATAGTCCGCAATCCAGATTGGGATTTCCTTACCATTGACAGGGTTGATGGCATAAGCACCAGTCCAAACCCCTGTTTTTTCTTTGGCAAGGTCTGTACGAGCCAAATCTGACTTGAGGCTGGCTTGGTGTTTATAGTCTGCTACTGCCTCTGCTTGCTCTGGACTTGTGATAGCGTCAACCAAGTCATGCTCAGGAGCCAAAACGGTGAAAGTCGCACCGAAAAGAGTATCAGGACGAGTGGTAAAAACAGTAAATTCCTTATCAGTTCCCTTAACCTTGAAGGTTACATTGGAACCAGTTGATTTACCAATCCAGTTGCGTTGCATGTCCTTGATAGACTCTGGCCAATCTAGTTCATCTAAGTCATTGAGCAAACGCTCTGCGTAAGCCGTGATTTTGAGCATCCATTGGCGCATTGGTTTGCGGACAACTGGATAGCCTCCACGCTCAGATGTTCCGTCAGGAAGGACCTCTTCGTTGGCGATGGCTGTTCCCAATTCCTCAACCCAGTTTACTGGCACTTCAGCTTCATAGGCCAAGCCTTTTTCGTAAAGCTTAGTGAAAATCCATTGCGTCCACTTGTAGTAGTTTGGATCTGTTGTATTGACTTCACGATCCCAGTCGTAAGAAAATCCAAGCGCATTGATTTGGCGTTTGAAGTTAGCAATGTTTTCCGCTGTGAATTCTGCGGGGTCATTACCAGTATCCATAGCGTATTGCTCTGCAGGCAAACCAAAAGCATCCCAACCCATTGGGTGAAGGACATTGTAGCCTTGCGCACGTTTGTAACGACTGAGGATATCGGTTGCAGTATAACCTTCTGGGTGTCCTACGTGCAGACCAGCTCCAGACGGATAAGGGAACATATCAAGCGCATAAAACTTAGGTTTTGATGCGTCTGTTCCTGTCTTAAATGTATGATGTTCTGCCCAGTAGCTCTGCCACTTAGGCTCAATTTCTTTATGATTATAAAAACTCATGGTCTCTCTCCAATTTTGTGATGTTACTATTATACCATTTTTGGGGGAATTTGAAAGACGAGAAATGTTCTTTTAGACTTGGATAGCAAGAAAGACTGAATCGCAAATCCAGCTTATTTAGCAGTATAAAAAATTAGCCCCCATTTGGAGCTAACTTCTATTAACTATTTGTCTCTTCCATCTTCTCCCGTCCTAGTTCTCGGTAACTACGGTCGCCGACAATTTCTACGCTAAACTGGCCGTCCTCATATTCAAGGATCGTCACGCTACCATTATCTAGACCATGCGGATGCATGCCATTAATCAGATAAACAATGGTTCCAATGGTCATTCCGTGGCTAACGACAAGAGCATTGCCCCCACCATGTTCTTCCATTTCTTTGGCAATCGCTTCAAAACCTTCCTTGATTCGGCCACTGAGTTTTTCCCAGCCCTCAGCCCAACCAGCTGTATCAACCTCTACCAAGCCCTCAGCCAGTTCAGCATAAGACAATTGGTGAACATGGTCCACATTAAAGATACGAGGAATAATGCCCATGAAAAGATCGCCATCGTAGGCCCCGTCAAAGCTACCAAAACACCATTCTCTGATACGCTTGTCCATGCGATAAGGGATTTTTCCCTGCAAACCAAGTTCATCAAGGATGATTCCCATTGTCTGAATGGTGCGACCAGAATCACTCGAATAAGCACGCTCAAACTGTAGACCAGACTCTCGCAAACCGATTCCTAATTCTTGAATCCCTCGCTCACCTTCAGCTGTTAAGGGAGTATCGCTCCAACCTTGCGCTCGACCAATCGTGTTAAACATGGTCTTGCCATGACGTACCAAATACAATCGTACTTTTACCATTTTCCGTCCTCCGTTTGCTTCTATTATATCATGGATGATAAAACAAAAGCCACCCAGACAGGTGACTTTTGCAGGAGATTATTATGAAAAAGTTTAGGAGTTCTATTAAATAAAGATATTAGATGAAAATCAAATTCAAACTAAATCAGAGTTATCTGTTTCAAATAATATTAGGAGGTCTTTATTTAATGATTATAGTATACACATCCAACCTTAAATAGAGCTTAAAAAATTATACCCATTCACCTTTTTCGTTTACTTTATAGCCATTAATGGTCATATTTTTTGCCAATTTCCCATCAGCTAACAAGTAATACCACTTATCTCCATCTTTAATCCATTGGTTACGAGCGTACTTGCCGTCTTGGTTAAGATAGTACCAACTATCATACTGAGAATCAAATACCCACTCACTCTTAGCCATGTAACCGCCACGTTTTAGGTAGTATTCGCCCTGCCAAGCTTTCTCCACATAACTACCAGTTGAATCTACATAAAACCAGCTCTTATAATCTTCATCATAAATCCATTCACTTGCAGCCATTGAAGCATCTGCTTTTAGATAATAACGCCCTACCCAACGGTTTCTTACAAGGTTACCCGAAAGGTCATTATAGTACCATTTGCCAGACTCTTTAAACCACTTACTTGCTTGATGATTTTTCTTAGTCTCTTCATTAGATGTAACAGTAGATTGAGATGAAGTTGAAACTGAGGATGAAGTTCCAGTAGAAACCGCTTGAATAGCTTCCTCTTTCGTAACCTTAGGATTAGCTTTTCCTTGGTAAACATCTTCAATACGCTTAGTAAAGACAGATAACTCTTCAGGGGATAGCATTCGACTATTTTTGTAATTACCATCCTCATGTATATCCGCTTCTGTTTTTATCTTTTTAACAGCTTCTCCTACTATGTCATCAATCTTACTAAACATAGAAACTTTATCTGCTTTCGAAAGTGAATCGTCATTACTAATGGCTGTCTTCTCCATAAAGGCAACAGCATTAACTTCTCTGATATTCTTTTCAGTAGGTGCTAATGAAAATGCTTGAAAATCATCTGATAGAAAAGTTGGTAACCTTTTTAAAAATTCAGTTAATTGCTCTTTACCATTATATACTTCATATTGATCTAACCAATTAGGTCCACCTGGTCCTCCCCAACTATAATTGGGATTGATATATTGCAACATTTTTTCTCTTTCAAGATTTGTATAATGCGGATTTTTCTTAATTTGAGCAGTGACAAGTTCTTTCTTCTTCTCTACTATTGTACTAAAAATATACCATTTTATTTCTAGATTATAATTTCTATTCTCATTTTGAGGTTCACGAAATTGAAATCTTTCTTTTCTATATTCCCATTCTCCTATATGTGATAATATTTCCTTTTCTTCTTTATCAATAGAATCTATAAACTCTCTAATAATTCTACTAAAATGTGCTGATATTTTATTTCTAACTAATGCTACATCGTTTTGTGAGAAAGAAACTAAACTCCAGTCTAATTGTTCAACTAATTTAAGTAGTTTTTCTTTGTCTTTCTCAATATACTCTAGGTTTGCTTTTTTATATTCTGCAATTACTTTCCTAACCTCTTCTGGACTTACACTAGTAGCAGTTTCATGACTTTCTTCCTGTGCATAAACTACTTGATTGGTAAAAGTTGGGACTAGTAAAGTCGACAGTCCTAAAGCTACTAAAGCATGTTTCATTTCTTTTTTCATCATTTTCTCCTACTTTCTTAATTTTTAAAACTATGGATTGGTGCTGGGATTTGTCCTCCGCGAGAGATGAAATCGAAAGACGAAGCCCCATTGACCTTCATAACAGGTGCAGTTCCTAATAGACCACCAAACTCAATCATATCACCTTCTTTTCCTTTTGGAATGATACGAACAGCTGTTGTTTTCATGTTAATGACACCAATTGCAGCTTCATCTGCAATCATAGCCGCAATGGTTTCAGCAGGTGTATCCTCCGGAATGGCAATCATATCCAAACCAACGGAACAGATAGCCGTCATAGCTTCTAGTTTTTCCAGATTAAGAGAGCCATTTTGCACTGCAGCAATCATTCCTTCATCCTCAGAAACAGGGATAAAGGCACCAGACAAACCACCGACTTGGTTGCAAGCCATAACTCCGCCCTTCTTAACTTGGTCATTCAAGAGAGCCAAGGCAGCCGTCGTTCCATGCGTACCAACTGTCTCTAGCCCCATTTCCTCAAGGACACGTGCTACAGAATCTCCAACCGCAGGAGTTGGCGCCAAACTCAAGTCCACAATACCAAATTCCACACCCAGTCTTTCACTAGCCATCTGACCAACCAATTGACCGATACGAGTAATTTTAAAGGCAGTTTTCTTAACTGTTTCTGCTACTACATCAAAGCTCTGTCCACGAACTTTTTCCAAGGCACGCTTTACCACACCAGGACCGGAAACTCCGACATTGATGATAACATCTGCCTCACCAACACCATGGAAGGCACCCGCCATAAATGGATTGTCCTCAACAGCATTAGCGAATACAACCAGCTTGGCCGCTCCCATATCTGATAGATTAGCCGTTTCCTTGATAACTCGTCCCATATCTGCTACAGCCGTCATATTGATGCCAGACTTGGTTGAGCCGATATTGACTGACGAGCAGACCTTATCCGTTTCAGCCAAAGCACGAGGAATAGAATTGATAAGAATCTCATCTCCCTTTTGGTACCCCTTTTGTACCAAGGCAGAAAAACCACCAATAAAATCCACACCAATCTCTTTCGCAGCCTTATCAAGCGCTTTTGCCAGAACCACATAGTCTGTCGCATCTGTCGCTGCTCCAATCAGAGAAATAGGAGTCACCGATACACGCTTATTAACGATAGGAATTCCCAACTCAGCTGCAATTTCATCGCCAACAGCCACTAAATTAGCTGCCTTGCTCGTAATCTTTTGATAAATTTTCTCCGCAGCACGATTGATATCTGGATCGATACAGTCCAAAAGGGAAATCCCCATGGTAATAGTTCTGATATCGAAATTTTGCTCCTCAATCATGGCGATGGTTTCAGTAACTTGTCTAATATCCATGTGCACCTCCTAGATATTATACATAGCTTCGAAAATCGCTGCACTCTGAATATTGATTTTCACATTCAAAGTTTGCCCAAAAGTTTCAAACTCATTTCGCAGATAAGTAAAATCCTGCTTTTCATCACTAGAGACGACAGCCATCATCGTGAAATATTCATCCAAGACAGTTTGAGAGATATCATCAATATTCAAACCCAATTCTGCAATTTTACCAGAAACACCTGCAACAATTCCAGATTTATCTTTACCAACAACAGTTATAATCGCTTTCATAAGCAAACTCCAATTCTTCTTAAAATAAGAAACCTGAACATTAAACAGGATTCTTTTCAAATAGTATAGCATAATTCTAACGAAAATACTCAAAAACGCCTGCTTACGAAGTTGTTCTTAAGCAAAAAACAATTTCGTAAACAAGCGTCTACTATCCCAACTTATGATGAGTGTTCCCGCTAGGACCGAAATCCTAGCGGTAGACCAGAGCTAGACTAAGAGCACAAGACTCCATCATCATAACACTCAACAAAATTGATGATTTTATACTAATTCGATGATCGCCATTGGCGCTGCATCACCACGACGTGGTTCAGTTTTAAGGATACGAGTGTATCCACCGTTACGTTCAGCATAACGAGGTGCGATTTCTGAGAACAATTTTTGAAGTGCTGTAGTAGAAGTGTACTTATCAGTTGCTTCATCATAGTTTTCAGATGCGATTTCATTACGTACGAAAGCAGCTGCTTGACGACGTGCATGCAAATCACCACGTTTACCTAGAGTAATCATTTTTTCAACAGTTTTACGGATTTCTTTAGCACGAGCTTCAGTTGTCACGATTGATTCGTTGATCAAAAGGTCAGTTGTCAAATCGCGAAGCATTGCTTTACGTTGTGAGCTAGTGCGTCCTAGTTTACGGTAAGCCATGTATTCCTCCTTTATTTATCTTTTAATCCAAGACCCAAATCAATGAGTTTGAGTTTCACTTCTTCCAAACTCTTGCGTCCAAGATTTCGTACTTTCATCATCTCTGCTTCAGATTTTTCTGTCAAATCATGCACAGTATTGATACCGGCACGTTTTAAACAGTTGTATGAACGCACAGACAAGTCCAGTTCCTCAATCGTACGATCTAAAATACGGTCGTCAGATTCAGTGTCAGCTTCTTTCATCACTTCAGTTGACTTAGCAATCTCAGTAAGATTTGTAAACAAATCAAGATGTTCTGTCAAAATACGTGCTGAAAGCCCTAAAGCATCTTCTGGAATAATTGTTCCATTTGTCAAGATTTCAAGGGTTAATTTGTCAAATCCATCATTGCTACCTACACGAGCAGGTTCCACTTGATAGTTGACTTTTGTAACTGGTGTATAAATAGAATCTACAGCAAGTGTTCCAACTGGTGCATTATCCTTTTTATTTTCATCAGCAGGTACATATCCACGACCACTGTTAACAGTCATAGTCGCTTTTAGAGAAGAACCTTCACCGATTGTAAAGAGATAATGATCTGGATTTACAATTTCAATATCGCTATCTGTCAAAATGTCACCAGCTGTTACTTCAGCAGGACCTTCAACATCCAGTTCGATGATTTTTTCGTCTTCAACGTACGATTTCACTGCAATTCCTTTAATGTTCAGAATGATTTGCATCACGTCTTCACGAACACCTGGAACTGTGTCAAACTCATGTAACACACCATCAATATTGATAGATGTCACAGCTGCTCCTGGTAGAGAAGCTAGAAGTACACGACGAAGAGAGTTACCAAGAGTTGTACCGTAGCCACGTTCAAGTGGTTCGATTACAAACTTGCCATAATCTTTATTTTCATCAATTTTTGTTATATTTGGTTTTTCAAACTCGATCATTTAGTTACTCCCTCTTAAACGAAAAGCAGTGTAATGCGATGATTATACACGGCGACGTTTTGGAGGACGAGCACCATTGTGTGGCACTGGAGTCACATCACGAATTGCTGTTACTTCAAGACCAGCGGCAGCAAGCGCACGAATAGCTGACTCACGACCAGAACCTGGACCTTTTACAGTAACTTCAACTGATTTAAGACCGTGTTCTTGTGCAGATTTAGCAGCAGCTTCAGAAGCCATTTGAGCAGCGAATGGTGTAGATTTACGAGAACCTTTGAAACCAAGAGCACCAGCTGATGACCAAGCAATTGCATTACCATGCACATCAGTAATCATAACAATAGTGTTATTAAATGTAGCGTGAATATGAGCAATACCAGATTCGATATTCTTTTTCACACGACGTTTACGTGTTGGTTTAGCCAAGACTTTTACCTCCTATATTATTTTTTCTTACCAGCGATCGCAACAGCTTTACCTTTACGAGTGCGAGCGTTGTTTTTAGTATTTTGTCCACGGACAGGAAGTCCACGACGGTGACGGATACCACGGTATGAACCGATTTCCATCAAACGTTTGATGTTCAAGTTTACTTCACGACGAAGGTCACCTTCAACTTTGATTGCATCCACTTCACGACGGATAGCATCTTCTTGATCTGATGTAAGATCACGTACACGAACATCTTCTGAGATTCCAGCAGCAGCCAAAATTTTCTTAGATGTTGCAAGTCCGATACCATAAACATAAGTCAATGAGATTACTACGCGTTTGTCATTTGGAATGTCAACTCCAGCAATACGAGCCATGTTTTCTCCTTTCTATCTTATCCTTGACGTTGTTTGTGTTTTGGATTTGCTGGGCAAATTACCATAACACGACCATTACGACGAATAACTTTACAGTATTCGCAAATTGGTTTGACCGATGGTCTTACTTTCATTTCTTATCCCTCCAAGTTTTTCGATTATTTAAAGCGGTAAGTGATACGTCCACGTGTCAAGTCATATGGACTCATTTCGACAGTAACACGATCTCCCGCTAAAATACGAATATAGTTTTTACGAATTTTACCAGAAACTGTTGCTAAAATCTGATGTCCATTTTCAAGTTCAACCGTAAACATTGCATTCGGCATTGTATCAACTACTTTGCCTTCAACTTCAATCACATCGTCTTTTGCCACGCAAAAGCACCTCCATAAATTTCGATTCGATGCCTCTAGACACAGAGACAACAATTATAAGTCAGACTATCTCAGTATAACATTTGTAGCGGATTTTTGCAAGTGTGAAAAACGCTTTATTTCAAATTTGTCAATACTTTTTCGATATCTGAGAAGACATCATTGATATCTTGATTACCTTCGATGTCATGAACCAAACCTTTGGCACGGTAGTGAGCAATGATTGGCTCTCCTTGAGCAATATTTACATCCAAACGACGTTTGACTGTCTCAGGTTTATCATCTTCACGTTGGTAGTAATCTTCTTCTCTATAGTCAACTGGTGGGTTAAAAACCTTGTGGAAAGTTTCTCCAGTTACGCGGTGGATAATACGACCACTCAAACGTTCCAAGAGGCTATCTGGATTCACTTCAATGTTGATGACACCTTCTAGTTCAATGCCAAGTTCAGCCAATGTTTTATCCAAGGCATGAGCTTGTTCAATTGTTCGTGGGTAACCATCCAATAAGAATCCTGTTTCTTTAATATCATCTTGTGAAAGACGTTCTTTTACGATCCCATTTGTAACTTCATCAGGAACTAATTCACCCGTGTCAATGTATGACTTAGCAAGAACACCCATTTCAGTTTGATTTGCCATAGCAGCGCGGAACATATCACCTGTTGAGATATGTGCAACATGGAATTGTTCTACGATTTTTGCTGCTTGAGTTCCCTTACCTGCACCAGGTAAGCCCATAATCAAAAGATTCATGATTCGATCTCCTTATTTTATTTTTAAATAGAAGCAAAAAGTCTTTTCACCCCTATTTAAAAACAAAATAGAAGAGGGGAGACCAAACTCTCACAAATGTTAGAGTTTAAACCTCCACTCCCTCAGTATTTACTAATTCATACTCAATGAAAATCAAAGAGCAAACTAGGAAGCTAGCCGCAGGCTGCTCAAAGCACTGCTTTGAGGTTGCAGATAAAGCTGACGTGGTTTGAAGAGATTTTCGAAGAGTATCAGTAAATACTTTTATTCTGTTCTATCCATGAAACCAACATACTTACGTTTCAATAGGTAACCTTCCAATTGTTTGATTCCTTCAATACCTGTAGAGATAATGATCAAAAGACTGGTTCCTCCAAAAGCGACCGCTTCTGAAAGTCCGAAAACATCTTTTGCTACGATCGGTAAAATAGAAATCACACCAAGGAAGAGAGAACCAACAGTTGCAAGACGACGAAGAAGTTTAGACATATATTCCTCTGTACCTTTACCAGGACGAACTCCGTGGATATAGGCACCGCTCTTTTGTAGGTTTTCTGCCGCTTTTTCAGGATTAATCTGTACAAACGTATAGAAGAATGTAAAGAGAATAATCAACAAAGCATACATGGCAATACCAGTTGGTGAAGTTGTTGCCAGCATTTCTTGTGCTGTTCTTACCCAAGCCCAATCATGACCTGTAGCGCTCAAAAACTGAAGAATAGCCGCAGGCGCTGCAGTAATCGAACTTGCAAAGATAACAGGGATAACTCCAGCAGGGTTTACCTTCAAAGGAAGGTAAGAGCTAGAAGGAGCACCTTGTGCAACCTTAGTATATTGGATTGGAATTTTGTATTCTGCTTGTTGAACATAAGTTGTAAAATAAATGATCAACAATACAGTAATAATCAAAATGATTACGAAAATGATAGATGAGTTGATACGGCTACTTGGGACGTTCACAAAGTAGTCCACATATATGCCCTGAATCATCTCAGGAATTGATGCAACAATCCCGGCAAAGATAATCATAGAAACACCATTTCCGTATCCCTTATCTGTAATTTGCTCTCCCAACCAAGTCACAATCATACTACCAGCTGTTAAGATGATACCAATCATGATAAAGACTTGTGGAGTAAGAGCTGTTTTCAACAATTGAGCTCCAGCCAAAGTATTAAAACCAGCCGTAATCCCGATAGATTGCACAAAGGCTAGAACAAGAGCAATATAACGAGTAGCTTGATTTAATTTTCTTCGACCTACTTCCCCTTGTTTACCCCACTCTACAAACTTGGGTAAAATATCCATTTGCAAGAGTTGGACAACGATAGAGGCCGTAATGTAGGGACTAACACCAAGAGCAAAAACTGAGAAGTTTTTCATGGCATTCCCTGACACCAAGCTCAACATGTTTAAGAAGGATAATCCACTTAAAGCATTCAAGCTATTGGCATTCACACCAGGAACTGTAATGCTAGTTCCGATACGAAAGACCAAAACGATAAAAATTGTAAATAAAATTTTTGATCGAACCTGCTTGACTTTAAGAGCTTCTCTTAATAATTTAAAAAACATAGGTCACCTCTCTTAGATGACTTCTACTGAACCACCTTTAGCAGTGATAGCTTCTTCAGCTGATTTAGAGAATTTAGCTGCTTTCACAGTCAATTTCTTAGTCAACTCACCGTTACCAAGAATTTTAATACCTGATTTTTCAGCTTTAACAATTCCTGCTTCGATAAGAACAACTGGAGTAACTTCAGCACCATCTTCAAAGACGTTCAATTGGTCAAGGTTCACAATTGCGTATTCTTTAGCGTTGATGTTAGTGAATCCACGTTTTGGAAGACGACGGAACAATGGAGTTTGTCCACCTTCAAAACCAAGGCGAACTCCGCCACCGCTACGAGCTTTTTGACCTTTTTGACCACGACCAGATGTTTTACCGTTACCTGATGAAGTACCACGACCAACGCGGTTACGTACTTTACGAGAACCTTCTGCAGGTTTCAATTCATGAAGTTTCATTTTTATTTTCTCCTCTTTTGTAAAATGCTAGCGCCGATAAGGGAGAAAAGGTTGTCTCCCCCATCAACTCGCCTATACGACGTCATCATAGATGACTATATCTAGTTTTAGGGGATGGTATACTGCACATCCCCTAAAGATTCATTAGTTTACTTCTTCAACTGTTACCAAGTGAGATACTGCTGTGATCATACCACGGATAGCAGCGTTGTCTTCTTTAATAACAGAGCTGTTCAATTTGCCAAGTCCAAGTGCTACAACAGTTTTACGTTGTGATGGAATGCGTCCGATTGGAGACTTAGTCAAAGTAATTTTAATTTGAGCCATTTTATCCCCTTTCTTATGCCAAATCAGAAACTGAAATACCACGAAGGGCAGCAACTTCTTCAGCGCGTTTCAATTGTTTCAAACCTTCAACAGTTGCACGAACAATGTTGATTGGAGTGTTAGAACCAAGTGATTTAGATGTAATATCTGCCACACCTGCCAATTCCACAACGGCACGAACTGCACCACCAGCGGCAACTCCAGAACCTTCTACAGCAGGTTTCAACAATACTTTAGCTCCACCGAATTCTGAAAGAACTTCGTGTGGGATTGTTGTTCCAACCATAGGAACTTCGATCAAGTTTTTCTTAGCATCGTCTACTGCTTTACGGATTGCTTCTGGAACTTCTTGAGCTTTACCAGTACCAAATCCTACGCGACCGTTGTGGTCACCAACAACAACAAGAGCTGCGAAACGAAGACGACGTCCACCTTTAACAACTTTTGTAACACGGTTGACAGCAACTACGCGTTCTTCTAATTCAACTGCATTGTCTTTAAATGCCATTTTCTAGTGTCCTCCTATTAGAATTTCAATCCGTTTTCACGAGCTGCATCAGCCAAAGCTTTCACACGTCCGTGATATAGATATCCACCGCGGTCGAACACCACTTCTGAAATACCTTTAGCGTTTGCACGTTCTGCAACGAGTTTACCGACAGCAACGGCTTGTTCAGTTTTAGTTCCTTTTGAAACTTCTTTGTCAAGAGTTGAAGCACTTGCGAGCGTTACACCCGCTACGTCATCAATCACTTGAGCGTAGATGCCTGTATTAGAACGGAATACGTTCAAACGTGGGCGATCAGCAGTTCCAGAGAGTTTTCCGCGAACGCGACGGTGGCGTTTTTGGCGGAGTTTGTTTTTATCTGGTTTTGAAATCACAGTTTTCACCTCTTTAGTTTTAAATCGTGTGCTATGCACAAAGTTGGAAAATAGGTTGGTGGTTGAAAATCAACCACTCAACATTATTTACCTGTTTTACCTTCTTTACGGCGAACAAATTCACCAACGTAACGGATACCTTTACCTTTATATGGTTCTGGTGAACGAAGGCTACGTACGTAAGCAGCTGTTTGACCAACTACTTCTTTTGAAATTCCGCTAACAACGATTGTTGTTGGGTTTGGAAGTTCAAAAGTAATTCCTTCTGGAGCTTCAACTTCGTCTGGATGAGATTTACCAACAGCCAAAACAAGTTTAGATCCTTGAAGTTGTGCACGGTAACCAACCCCACGCATTTCAAGTTCTTTCTTGAATCCTTCTGATACACCAACAACCATGTTGTTCAAAAGGGCACGAGTAGTTCCGTGGATAGTTTTCATTTCTTTTGAATCGTTTGGACGGTGAAGAGTTACTTCAGTACCTTCCACACGGATTTCAATATCTTTTGAGAACTCACGAGTAAGTTCTCCTTTAGGTCCTTTTACAGTTACAACGTTGTCATTGTTAGTGATTTCAACACCAGCAGGCAACACGATAACTTTATTACCAATACGTGACATGTTTTTAATTCTCCTGTTAAATTGTCAGGCCAGAACGGCCAGTTTTCACGGGGTTCAGATACTTATTTAGTTCAAGAGCTGAACTAAACACGCTCTAAGAACTGTGCAAAATAGATAAGTTGGCTTGTTTGTATGCAAACTTCTCCGACTTTCTAATTTTGCTTTGTTCTTTACGAGCTTTGTATCTTGATTTGAGTTTGAGCTAAGAATTTGGTGACAAAGATAAGTTTGTCTTGGAGCAGCTCTCCTGCTACAAACTTCCTATTTTCACTGCATTCTTTTAACGCTCTCACATCATCAATTACCAAACGTAAGCGATAACCTCACCACCAACATTCTTTTGGCGTGCTTCTTTATCAGTAAGCAAACCTTCAGAAGTTGAAAGGATAGCAATTCCAAGTCCGTTAAGAACTTTTGGAAGGTCTTCACGTTTTTTGTAGACACGAAGTCCTGGTTTAGAAACACGTTTCAAGTTAGTGATAACTTTTTCACCGTTTGGTCCGTATTTAAGAAATACACGGATGATGCCTTGTTTGTCATCTTCGATGATTTCAACGTTTTTTACAAAACCTTCGCGTTTAAGGATTTCAGCAATCCCTTTTTTGATGTTTGATGCAGGTACTTCAAGTACTTCGTGTTTAGCTTGGTTAGCGTTACGAATACGAGTTAGGAAGTCTGCGATTGGGTCAGTCATAACCATTTTGTTTTTCTCCTCTTACTAGTAGTTTGCAAGTTGCACTTGCTAGTTAATACATGATACAAAGAGCGTAACAGCAAGAGCAAAAATAGGCAATTTGATGCAGGAGCGATGCTCCAAAGAAAACTGGTCTTTTTTGCCAAAGCTGTAGCTCGTGTTCAAATTGGCAAGCCCAACTGAACTCGGGCTAAACTCTGTGTGAAAAAGATAAACTTTCCTAGAAACTTCAGTTTCTTCGTCAAGTTTCCTATTTTCACTTAGAGTTTTGACGTCCTTGATATCTTAAATTACCAAGATGCTTTTGTTACACCAGGAATTTGTCCTTTGTAAGCTAATTCACGGAAGCAAATACGGCAAAGTTTAAATTTGCGGTAAACTGAATGTGGACGACCACATTTTTCACAACGAGTATAAGCTTGAGTAGAGAACTTCGCTGGACGTTTGTTCTTAGCAATCATTGATTTTTTAGCCATTAGATTTACCTCCTATATTATTTTGCAAAAGGCATTCCAAGGCCTGTAAGCAATGCACGTGACTCTTCGTCAGTGTTAGCAGTTGTTACGATAACGATATCAAGACCACGAGTTTTGTCAACGTCATCGAAGTTGATTTCTGGGAAAATCAATTGTTCTTTCACACCAAGTGTGTAGTTTCCGCGTCCGTCAAATGATTTTGTTGGAACACCGTGGAAGTCACGTACACGTGGAAGTGAAACTGAAACCAATTTATCCAAGAATTCGTACATACGTTCACTACGAAGGGTAACTTTTGCACCGATCGCAACACCTTCACGAAGACGGAAGCCGGCGATTGATTTTTTAGCTTTAGTGATAAGTGGTTTTTGACCTGAGATAAGTGCCAATTCTTCAGCAGCTTTTTCAAGGCTTTTAGCGTTTGATACAGCTTCACCAACACCCATGTTCAAAACGATCTTATCCACTTTAGGCACAGCCATTACTGATGAGTAGTTGAATTGTTCTGTCAAAGCAGGAACTACTTCATTAAGATATTTTTCTTTTAAACGATTTGCCATTATACTTCTCCTTTCCTTCGTGATTAATCAAGCACTTCGCCAGATTTTTTGTTGTAGCGAACTTTTTTACCGTCTACAAATTTGTAACCAACACGACCAGCTACACCATTCTTGTCCAAAACTTGAACGTTTGACACGTGGATAGCTGCTTCTTTTTCGATAATCCCACCTTGAGGAAGCTCGTTAGTTGGACGTTGGTGTTTCTTAACGATGTTAACACCTTCAACAATAACTTTGTTTACTTTTGGAAGGGCAGTAAGGACAACAGCTTCTGTTCCCTTATCTTTACCAGCGATTACGCGAACTTTGTCGCCTTTTTTTACAAACATTAGGTTTCTCCTTGATTTTTCTTACGCCCATAAGGGCACCCTAGTTTGAAGCTAGGGGACTAGTTTGTTTCTAAAAATTAAAGTACTTCTGGAGCAAGTGATACAATCTTCATGAAGCCACTTTCACGCAACTCACGTGCAACTGGGCCAAAGATACGTGTTCCGCGAGGAGTCTTGTCTTCACGGATGATAACTGCTGCGTTTTCGTCAAATTTGATGTATGAACCATCAGCACGACGAGCACCTGATTTAGTACGAACGATAACTGCTTTAACAACGTCACCTTTTTTAACCGCACCACCAGGAGTAGCTTGTTTTACAGATGCCACGATAACATCACCGATGTTTGCAAATTTACGTCCTGAACCACCAAGAACTTTGATAGTCAAGATTTCGCGAGCACCGCTGTTGTCTGCGACTTTCAAACGAGTTTCTGTTTGAATCATTTCAGTTTTCTCCTTTCAGGTTTGATTAGATGATGACCGCTTCTTCAACAACTTCTACAAGACGGAAACGTTTTGTAGCTGAAAGCGGACGAGTTTCCATGATACGTACGATATCGCCTTCTTTGGCAACATTGTTTTCATCATGAGCTTTGTATTTCTTAGAGTAGTTAATACGTTTACCATAGACTGGGTGGTTACGTTTTGTTTCAACTACAACTGTGATTGTCTTGTCCATTTTGTCAGATACAACACGTCCAACAAGAACTTTACGATTATTGCGTTCCATTGAAATTTCTCCTTCCCTAGTCTATTATTTCGCTTCAGATTGAACTGTTTTGATACGAGCGATTTGTTTTTTAACTTCTTTCAAGCGAGCTGTTTGTTCCAATTGACCAGTAGCAGCTTGGAAACGAAGTTCAAACAATTCTTTTTTCAATTCGTTTTCGCGCTTCGCGAGTTCTTCTTGAGAAAGACCACGAAGTTCTTTAACAAATTCTTTTACTTCATTAAGTTTCATGCCTTCTCCTTATTCTGCTTCACGTTTTACGAATTTACATTTAACTGGCAATTTGTGGCTAGCAAGACGAAGCGCTTCGCGTGCAATCTCTTCAGATACACCAGCGATCTCGAACATCACTTTACCACGTTTAACTGGTGCTACCCAACCTTCAGGTGCCCCTTTACCAGATCCCATACGCACACCGATAGCTTTAGCAGTGTATGATTTGTGTGGGAAGATTTTAATCCAAACTTTACCACCACGTTTCATGTAACGAGTCATGGCGATACGAGCAGCTTCGATTTGGCGGTTAGTGATCCAGTGGCTAGTTGTAGCTTGAAGACCGTATTCACCGAATGCTACTTCTTTTCCACCTTTTGCTTCACCGCGCATTTTTCCACGGAATTCACGACGGTGTTTAACACGTTTAGGTACTAACATTGGTTATTTACCTCCTTTAGTGTTTTTGCGAGCTGGAAGAACTTCACCACGGTAGATCCATACTTTAACACCAAGTTTACCGTATGTAGTATCTGCTTCTTCCCAAGCGTAATCGATATCTGCACGAAGTGTGTGGAGTGGAACAGTTCCTTCAGAATATCCTTCAGCACGGGCGATATCTGCACCGTTCAAACGACCTGATACTTGAGTTTTGATTCCTTTAGCTCCAGCACGCATAGCACGTCGGATCGCTTGTTTTTGTGCACGACGGAAAGCAACACGTTGTTCCAATTGACGAGCGATTCCTTCACCAACAAGGTGAGCATCCAAGTCAGGACGTTTGATCTCAATGATGTTGATGTGTACTTGTTTACCGGTCAATTTGTTAAGAGCTGCACGAAGTGCATCAACGTTTGCTCCACCTTTACCAATAACCATACCTGGTTTAGCAGTGTGAAGAGAAACGTTAACTTTGTTTACTGCGCGTTCGATTTCAATAGTTGAAACGGCTGCGTCAGCCAATTCTTTTTGAATGAATTTACGGATTGCAAGATCTTCATGAAGGTAATCCGCGTATTCTTTTTCAGCATACCATTTGGCATCCCAATCACGGATGATACCAACACGCATACCAATTGGATGTACTTTTTGACCCACGAGTTTACCTCCTTATTTTTCTGCAACAGCTACTGTGATGTGAGCTGTACGTTTGTTGATTGGTGAAGCTGAACCTTTCGCACGTGGACGGAAACGTTTCATAGTTGGTCCTTCGTTTGCGAATGCTTCAGATACTACCAAGTTAGCTTTTTCCAAACCAAAGTTATTTTCAGCGTTTGCTACTGCTGAGTTCAACACTTTAAGGATGATCCCTGCAGCTTTGTTTGGTGTGAATGTCAAAATAGCGATGGCATCGGCTACGCTTTTACCACGGATGTTGTCAAGAACAAGACGTGATTTACGAGGTGAAACACGCACTGTACGAGCCATTGCTTTAGCTGAAGTAATTTCTGCCATTTATGTTCTCCTTATTTTCTACGTGTCTTCTTGTCGTCTGCCGCGTGACCTTTGTAAGTACGAGTTGGTGCAAATTCACCAAGCTTGTGACCTACCATGTCTTCTTGGATGTAAACAGGTACATGTTTACGTCCATCATAAACTGCGATAGTGTATCCGATGAAACTTGGGAAGATCGTTGAACGACGTGACCAAGTTTTAATTACTTTTTTCTTTTCGTCGTTTGCTTGAGCTTCAACTTTTTTCATCAAATGCTCATCGACGAAAGGTCCTTTTTTAAGACTACGTCCCATTTTGTAATTTTCTCCTTTAAAATTTAGTACCACAGCGGCTTGCGCTGCTAAGCAGCGCTACCGAGCTGGCGGAAAGTGTAAGCTAGTCGCTTATGATTATTTTTGGTTGCGACGACGAACGATAAGTTTGTCAGATTTCGCTTTCTTGTTACGAGTTTTAAGACCAAGCGCAGGTTTACCCCAAGGAGTAGATGGCGCTTTACGTCCAACTGGTGCTTTACCTTCACCACCACCGTGTGGGTGATCATTCGGGTTCATTACAGAACCACGAACTGTAGGGCGAACACCTTTCCAGCGGTTACGTCCCGCTTTACCAAGGTTTACAAGTCCATGTTGTTCGTTTCCGACAACACCAACTGTAGCACGGCAAGTTCCAAGAATCATACGAACTTCGCCTGATTGAAGACGAACAAGTACATATTTACCTTCAGAACCCAACACTTGAGCAGAAGCTCCAGCAGCACGTACCAATTCTCCACCTTTACCAGGTTTCAATTCGATGTTGTGGATCAAAGTACCAACTGGGATGTTAGCAAGTGGAAGAGCGTTTCCGACTTTGATATCTGCTTCTGGTCCTGATACGATACGTTGACCTACTTCAAGACCTTTAGGGGCAATGATGTAAGCTTTCACACCGTCAGTGTAGTGTACAAGCGCGATGTTAGCTGAGCGGTTTGGATCGTATTCGATCGTTTTAACGACTGCTTCAACTCCATCTTTGTTACGTTTGAAATCGATCAAACGGTAATGACGTTTATGTCCACCACCTTGGTGACGAACAGTGATACGACCGTTGTTGTTACGACCTGCTTTGTTTTTAAGAGAAACAAGCAAAGTTTTCTCAGGTGTGTTTGTTGTGATTTCAGCGAAATCCAAAGAAGTCATATTACGGCGACCGTTTGTTGTTGGTTTATAAACACGAATTCCCACGATATTTCCTCCTTAGATTATTCAGCTTCAGTAGCAAACAACTCGATTGCTTTTGAATCAGCTGTAAGTGTGATGATAGCTTTCTTAGTTTTGTTAGTAAAACCAGTATAACGTCCAACGCGTTTAGCTTTAGGTTTTACAGTGATTGTATTAACGTTGGCAACTTTTACGCCTTCAAAAGCAGCTTCAACAGCTTGCTTGATCAAAAGTTTGTGTGCACGAGTGTCAACTTCAAATACGTATTTTCCTGCTTCAAGTTGAGCCATTGTGCCTTCAGTGATAACAGGTTTTTTAATAACATCATACAAATTCATTATGCAAGAACCTCCTCGATTTTAGAGATAGCTGCTTGAGTAACAAGAAGTTTGTCACTATTTGCGATGTCAAGAACACTTGCAGTTGTAGCAGTCGCAACTTTCACATTTGGAAGGTTACGAGCTGAAAGAGCTGCGAATTCATTTCCTTCTTCAAGAATAACAAGGACTTTAGAATCGATGCTCAAAGCTGCAAGAACTTTTGCAAATTCAGCAGTTTTTGGAGCTGTAAATTCAAGAGAATCAACGGCTACAAATTTGTTTTCAGCAACTTTTTCTGAATAAACAGATTTAAGTGCAAGGCGACGAACTTTTTGAGGAAGTTTGTACGCATAATTACGTGGAGTTGGTCCGAAGACGATTCCACCACCACGCCATTGTGGAGAGCGGATAGATCCTTGACGAGCACGTCCAGTTCCTTTTTGACGCCATGGTTTGCGTCCGCCACCTGAAACAGCAGAGCGGTTTTTAACTGCGTGAGTTCCTTGACGAAGGCTAGCACGTTGGCTAACGATGACATCAAACACAACTGATTCATTTGGTTCGATACCAAAGATTGCATCGTTAAGAACAACTTCGCCCGCTTGTTTCCCAGTTTGGTCGAATAATGTTACATTTGCCATTTTGACTGTATTCCCCTTTCCTTATTATTTACCAGCTTTAACTGCCGACTTGATTGTGATAAGAGATTTCTTAGCACCTGGTACGTTACCTTTAATAAGGATAACGTTCTTTTCTGGAACGACTTGTACAACTTCAAGGTTTTGAATGGTTACACGGTCGCCACCCATACGTCCTGCAAGGTTTTTACCTTTGAATACGCGGTTAGGTGCAACAGGTCCCATAGAACCTGGACGACGGTGGTAACGAGAACCGTGAGCCATAGGTCCACGTGATTGTCCGTGGCGTTTGATAACACCTTGGAAACCTTTACCTTTAGAAGTACCAGTTACGTCAACAACATCTCCAGCTGCGAAAGTTTCAACTGTGATTTCAGCACCAACTTCCAAGCCTTCAACGTTTTTGAATTCACGAATGAAGCGCTTAGGAGCCGTGTTAGCTTTTGCTACATGTCCTTTAGCAGGTTTGTTGCTCAATACTTCGCGTTTGTCATCGAAACCAACTTGGATAGCGTTGTAACCATCTGTTTCAACAGTTTTAACTTGAAGAACAACGTTTGGAGTTGCTTCGATAACTGTTACAGGGATCAATTCGCCAGCTTCAGTGAAGATTTGAGTCATTCCCACTTTTTTCCCTAAGATTCCTTTTGTCATGAGAAAATAGTTCCTTTTCTATATTTTTTATTCAAAAAGTTTTTAACGAGCGTTTTTCATGCTCAAGGTATCAAGCTTTAAATTAAAGTTTGATTTCTACGTTTACACCACTTGGAAGATCCAATTTCATCAAGGCATCAACTGTTTTTTGAGTTGGGTTGATGATGTCGATCAAACGTTTGTGTGTACGCATTTCGAATTGTTCGCGAGAATCTTTGTACATGTGAGTCGCACGAATAATTGTGTAGAGGCTACGCTCAGTTGGAAGTGGGATTGGACCCGCAACTTGTGCACCTGTACGAGTAGCTGATTCTACGATTTTTGCAGCCGCTGTGTCGAGTGTACGGTGTTCGTACGCTTTCAAACGGATGCGGATTTTTTTGTTTGCCATCTTTTTCTCCTTTTCGTCTATTTAAGATAATAGGCTAGCTCCACAAGAAAACCGACGCGCGTTGCGTGGCAATGCAACCGAGCGTGTCGCAACCTCTTGCATCAAAGCTATAGCTGTTTTTACAGCACCATAATAGAATAACACAAACCCCCTGCGATTGCAAGGGATTTGTTGCTGTTTTTCCGTTTTTTTACAATGCGTAACTTCTCAAAGTAACTTCCATCTCTCTCCCAAAACTGGAAGTTAGTCTCAGACGATGAATTATGCTAGAATTAAGTCTGAGACTTTTCGTGAGGAGGCACCTCATGACGAAAAAACAAAAACATCTCACTCTAGAAGACCGTATTGACATCCAAACTGGAATCAGCCAACAGGAGACTTTCCGTTCCATCGCTGAGAAGATGGGGAAAGACCCGTCAACGATTTCAAAGGAAATCAAGCGCAATCGCATCATGCATCCAACATCCGTCAAATCTGATTGCACGGATTGCCCTCTTCTCAAAAAAGCTCCTTATGTCTGTAACAACTGTCCAAAAAAGAGGACGGATTGTGGGTTTAACCGCTATCTTTACTACGCGAAAAAGGCACAGGAGCAGTACGAGACTATGTTGAGGGAATCCAGACAGGGCATTCCCCTAAACAAGGAAAGTTTTTATCAGATGGACAAGGTCTTAACCCAAGGCATCCAGAAGAAACAAAGCATCTACCATATCATTCAGACACATAACCTACCTGTGTCGAAAGCTACGGTGTATCGGCATGCCAAGCTGGGCTATCTGACAGCCAAGCCCATTGATTTCCCTCGGATGGTCACGTTCAAGGAACGCAGAAAATCCAGAAAAGTAGCTATTCCTAAAGAGCTGAAAATTGGGCGGACCTATCAAGATTTCCAAGAGTTACGAGAAACAGATGATTTCTTCAAATGGTTGGAAATGGACACGGTCATCGGCAGACCTGGTGGAAAGCTACTGCTCACCTTCAACGTTTCCTTCTGCAACTTCCTCTTCGCCCTGCTTTTGAACAACAAGACCGCTCTGGAGGTCGCCACTAAATTCGCAGCTTTGAAAGAAAGAGTCATGGACGGAGGGTGTGCGTTCCATCAGCTGTTCCCTGTCATTCTCACAGACAACGGATCTGAGTTCGCCTATGTGGAGGAGCTTGAGCGAGACATTGATGGGAAGTCTCACCTCTACTTCTGCGACCCTAGCCGTCCTGACCAGAAGGGGCGGATTGAGAAGAACCATACGGTTTTGCGAGCCATTCTTCCCAAGGGCACTTCCTTTGACCAGCTGACTCAGAAAGACGTCAATCTAGTCATTTCCCATGTCAATTCCTTGAAACGAGAAGAGTTTCAAGGAAAATCTGCTTACGACATCTTCACCTTCACCTTTGGCGAGGACATCGCTGCTCTTCTGGGTTGCCAATTTGTCAAACCAGAAGACACACACCTATCACCTGATTTATTGAAATAAAGGGAATTTTCCCCTCTAACTACACATCTTATCACCATCGAAAAGTCTCACACTAAACGCTAGCAACTGGAATTTACTCTAAGACGACTCTGTTTTAGGGCTATTTGTCGTGCACTTTTTTCTGAGTCTTTTCGCTTTTGAACCCTTATATATCAAGAAAAAGAAAACCAGTGGAAGTTAGTCTAAGACGGATTTCCACTGATTTCACGCGTTTTTCTCATACTAAAAGCTAGGTTGTGGGAAACTGGAAGTTAGTTTTAGAAGTTACCTTTTTTTACAATGAAACTGTTTTCCTATTTTTTCTTTCTAAAATTAGGGATTTTCTTCTATATTCTATATAAGTTGAGTTCTCTTGACATCAATTTTACCTTCTGATTGGTCCACTAGAATGTCCGCCTTTGACTCAGTTTCTTTATAGTATAGCAGATACTGCTCCCGTCTCATCTGATGGCTAGCCAATATAAAGGATGCATCGCGATTTCTCACAGTCGTATCTCGAGCTAGACGCCGCTTTAATTCGGTCTCCTCATCCGTGTAGAAACAAATGGTTTTGTCAAGGAGTTCTTTGGGTAAAAAGCCCACAGACATCCCTTCGACAATCAAAATCGGTTTTGCTCCAGACAAGACCTCACTAGCCTTCCAAGGTTCTTCAATTGTTAAGACATCCATACCCGCTTGTAAGGCGAGGATATCTCTTTGCAAACTCGCCAGTTCATGCGCCACTGGCAGACAGGCTGTCACCTTTTGATTTGGCGCGTCCTTGGGTACTACCAGATGGCGTCCTGAGGTGATATAAGGATCTGTTTCTAGCAAATTTACTGTAGTAGAATCTAAAGCTTGGTACAATTCCTGTGCAAAGGTTGATTTTCCTGAAGCCCCATGACCGTATATTCCCAGTGTCTTGACTTTTCCAGCTTCTATCTCTGAAACCAGTCCTTCTATTAAGTCTTTTTTCTTCATTCTCTCTTCACCTGTTCATAACTTTCTTTTCCGTCATTAAGCTTATCCCAAATCACTACTTGCCCACTTTTGAAAGATTTTTGCACATCGATGATGCGTTGATTGGAAGAACCTCGAAACTGGAGCATGAGATTTCTCTTAGTTCGGTCATATCTTCCATCAACAAGAATGTCAATCAGCGACAAGAGTTCCAATTTATCTGGAGTTTCCAACATCATTTCTTCCCATGTATAACCCGTCCAGGACCAGATATCTTTATCTGGCAATTCCTTCCGAATCCGCTTCACGAGGGGCAAGAGAATACCAGTATTGAGAAAAGGTTCCCCTCCCAGCAAGGTCAATCCTTGAACATAGGGCTGGGCAAGGTCTGCCATGATCTGTTCTTCTAATTCTGCTGTATAGGGAATGCCAGCATTAAAAGACCAAGTCGCAACATTATAACATCCCTCGCAGTGAAACATGCAACCTGATACATAGAGGGAATTCCGCACACCTTCTCCATCCACAAAGTTAAAAGCCTTGTAGTCAATGATACGCCCTTGACTGAGTTCCTCGCTTTTCCATTCTTGTGGTTTTGGATTATTCATTCGCTACCTCTATCCAATAACGCTCGACTCCATTACGAACATCCTCAAGAATTCCTCCATTTGCTAGAATGACTGCTCTGCTAGCAGGATTATTCACGCTACAGGTCACAAGAGTTCTCTTGATGTTCTTTTCCTTAGCAACTTGCAAGCCCTGACGTAGAGTTTCCTTAGCATAACTTTTGCCTCTTTCAGATGGACGAATGGAGTAGCCAATGTGACCAGCATAATTCAGTAAACCCTCATCCAGTCTCAATCGCAGATTCAAAAATCCTAGAGCACGACCTACATCATCAAATGATACAAATTGAATAGAAGGAACACGATTTTCAGGCAAGTTTATTCCCATCTCTTTTTGCATATTTGTTTCCAACCACTCTTCGTACACAAAGTTCTCTGTATCCCAGAAACCACCGTCGTGAGGCGACTGATATTTTTCAAACTCTGCCATCATCTCTAAAACTGTTTCTTTATCTGCTAATCTTGGTCTGCGTAATTCCATCCTTACCTCCCACTAAGAGAAAAGCGAGAGCTGACTCTCACTTTTATTTCTTCTTATTCTTATTTAAAAATTGTTCTTTGAGGTTGAGCAAGCGTTCTTTTTTACCAGCTCCACCTTTAGAGTGTTTCTCGTGATAACGGGTCACTTGTGCACGCCCCTTATCGTCTAATTGATATTTTCCCATTTCATTTCCTTCTAATTTGTTACTTGATGGCCAGCTATTTTAATCGTTGAGCCATTCATATGTTTGACACGCGCAGCGATTTCCTTGTGACGCCCATTGACCATCGGTCTCGCTTGAGGATTGCCTAGATAGCCACAAGTCCGTTTAACAACGTCTACTGTTTTAGAGTCGCTATTGCCACAGTTGGGACAAGCAAATCCTCTCTCGGTTGGTTCAAAATCCCCTTCAAAGTCACACTTGTAGCAACGGTCTATTGGTGTATTGGTCCCAAGATAGCCCACACGGTCATAGGCATAATCCCAGACAGCTTCTAAGGCCTTTGGATTTTGTTGAAGAACTGGATACTCACAATAATGGATGAAACCACCTGACGCACCTGCTTCTGGATAGACTTTCTCAAAGTCTAATTTTTCAAACGGTGTTGGATTTTTACGAACATCGTAGTGGAAAGAGTTAGTGTAGTATTCCTTATCTGTAATATCAGGAATAGAACCGAACTTGTCTGTATCTAGTCTACAGAAACGGTCTGTCAGACTTTCAGATGGTGTTGAGTAGATAGAGAAATGGTAGCCATATTGGTCTGACCACTCTTCTACACGGCGTTTCATATCACGAATGATATCCAGCGTGAATTCCTTGGCTTCTGGATTGTGTTCCCAGCTATTACCAAAGAAAACAGTTGCCACTTCGTACAAACCGATGTAACCCAGCGAAACGGTTGCCCGACGATTCTTAAAGAGCTGGTCAACACTTTCTTCTTTACCTAGACGATGGCCAAAAGCACCGTACTGATAAAGGATAGGAGCATTCGCTGGTGTCGCCTCTTTCGTGCGTTCGACACGGTAAACAAGAGCATCTTCAGCGATATTCATCCGCTCGTTGAAGATTTCCCAGAACTTATTCATGTCGCCCTCAGACTCAAGAGCAATACGAGGCAGGTTAACCGTCACAACACCCAGATTCATGCGACCCGAATTGACTTCTACACCATTTTCATCCTTCCATCCTTGAAGGAACGAACGGCAACCCATAGGAACTTTGAAAGAACCTGTCAAGTCAACAATCTTATCATAGGACAAAACATCTGGGTACATCCGTTTGGTTGCGCACTCTAGAGCCAACTGCTTGATGTCGTAGTTTGGAGTCCCTTCCTCTAAGTTAAGACCTCTTTTAAGCGTAAAGATGAGTTTTGGGAAGATAGCTGTGCGGTGTTCTGAACCAAGACCCTTTATCCGAATACTCAAAATAGCTTTTTGAATTTCACGTTCAAAACGACTGGTTCCCAGACCAAAACCTAGCGAAGTAAAGGGTGTTTGTCCATTTGAGGTGAAGAGAGTATTAATTTCATACTCAAGAGATTGCATGGCATCATAGATGTCTTTTTGGGTTTTCTTCCAAGCGTAATCTTCCCGCTTGTCAGGTAAAACCCACTCTTCTGCATCCTTGAGGTGTTTTTGGTAATTCTTCTCTGCATAAGGCGCCAAAACTTCATCGATACGGTCAGCTGAACAACCTCCGTACTGGCTAGAAGCAACGTTTGCGATGATTTGCGAAATCTGAGCTGTTGCAGTCTGAATAGACTTAGGACTTTCTACCTCTGCATTTCCAATCTTAAAACCATTTTCCAACATACCCTTGAAATCAATCAAACAGCAGTTGGTCATAGGTGTATAGGGACTGTAGTCCAAATCGTGATAGTGGATATCCCCCTTTTGGTGGGCATTGGCTACGTGCTTAGGAAGCATTTGCAGTCCGATTGATTTCCCAACAATGCCTGCTGTCAAATCACGCTGAGTGTTAAAGACATCACTGTCTTTATTGGCATTTTCATTGACAACTGCCTGGTCTTTGTTGAGTAGTTTATGGATACTAAAGTTAATATCTGTCGCTTTTGAGCGCTCAAAATCTCTCTGTGTCCGATAAGTAATATACTCCTCAGCCAGCGCATATTCTTTGGCTTCAAGGAGTTCATGTTCTACGATATTTTGGATTTCGTAAATCTTAACTCCCTGCGGAAAACGACTATGAATTTCTGTGACAATTCGCTCGGTCAGAGCATTGAGGCGTTTTTCGACCAAGGGTGTCACATCCATAACCTTGTCTGCCGCCTTGTGGAGAGCCTTGTCAATCTTGTCCACATCAAATACAACACGTCTCCCATCTCGTTTCTCGACGAAGAGAGTTGGCAAAATTGTAATTTTTTCTTCTAGTGCAATCATATGCATTCTCTTTTCTAAAATGTTCTTTCTAAAAAGTATTATACCACTCTAAAAAGAAAAATCAATATCTTGTGGTAAAAATCCTAAAAATTTTAAAAATACACAAGATATTGATTTAGTTATTTAATTTTATAGACTTTAAACTCTGAGTAATCCGTCTTTACTGGTTGGTAATTTTCTTTCAAAATTGTTTCCACTTCAGACCAGACTGGCACCTTATCATTCACCACAATCACCTTGGGTTGATTTTCTTTTAAGTCATTGAGTAGCTTATTCCGATTTTCCTCAGTTGCTGTATAGTGCAACGGGGATAAAATAGCCGATGGCGATAAGCGATCACTCTTACGATAAAGAGTTGCAGTATCATCCCATGCATAGATAGCATCTTCCGTACTTGTCTCCTCTTTCACCAAATCAGCAAGACGATCACGTTCTTGATAAGATACTGGATAAAGGACAAACCTCATCAAAAAAGGAACAGCCAAAAGATATAACAAAGTTAAAATCGGTAGGTAAAGATTTCCTTTGGTATAGCGATGCCAGAGACTAACAGGCTCTTCTCTGCGTCTTCTTCTAACGCTACGACCACTCTGTTGCCCCTTGATATTGGATACTAAAAGCAGAAGAAAGACAGGGAAAATGAGCATCAAACGGGATGCATGTAGAGGATCCTGTGTAAAGAAAATCACTACCAAACCTAAAATCAGGAATAGACTTGCAGGAACCGAAATGACGTATAGTTTAGAGGGTTTGGATTGAAAGAGACCTAAAAAGATACAAACCACAAATCCCAAACCAAGGGACAACAAGCCATAAAAAGCCATATTCTCTAAAATTTTAGAAGTAAAATCAAAGCGAATACTGTCAATAGGATAACGAATACCACTAATGGCATCCCCAAAACTTCCTGTTGCAACACTATAGTAGGCAGTGGGATAAAAGACCAGTGAAAAACCTAAAGCCACTGCAAGAAACTGATAAAATCCATGTGCAAAACGTCTATGCCCAAGGTTAAAGACCAACAAGCCTAAACTCACCACAGCAATAAACAGGAGCGATGCCAAGGGAGCAAAGAAAAATCCGCCTGCCAAAGCTAGCCCAATCCGTACAAATCCCTTATCATGACTTGGATTGCTTAGATAAGCCGCAACTAAACTAAAGGCCGCGAATAAGAAAGGAAGCGCTAAAAGAGTCGCATAGCCTCCACCAAAAGCAAGACCTGTAACCAGCATATAAAAAATAGTCACCACTTGTCCAGCCTGGTCTCCTTGCTCTGTCAAGGTGTCTGCCGATCGAAAGAGGAAAAATCCTCCTGCTACCAAGGCTAACCACTCAAAGATGGCAAAGAAAAATCCGCCCTGAGTCACGTAAGTCAGCAAATAATAAAGCAAACCTTGACTTCCATAATAGTCGCTGTAAATCTTCCCTGTCTGATGAAGCGCCCAACCTGCATAAAAATCCTGCACTTCCTGTGTACTCATTAAATCGAGTAATAGCGGTACTCCTAGAGTTATCCCCGTTACAAGCGTACTCCATAGTAAAATTTTCACCAAAGGAAGACGACTTGATTCACGATGATGCGATTCTTGTTCGATTTGGTATTCTAGAGGTTCACGATTCTCTTGATGAACTTCTTCTACTCTACCATACACACTCATATCGTTTCTCCTATTCAATTTATCTGTCTTAGTATATCAAAAAGTCCTAGGATTGTCAGCTTGCGATGGGTGTTTGAGTGATTTTTTACATAGTTTCACAAAGGTTTCAATTTCCCGAAATCGATGTAAATGTGTCTGTTTAAATGTTATGATATAATCCAATTCTTTCTGAGTCAGCATCGTTCCTCCTACATCTTCTTATTCGTAAAAGGCAAGAAAAATAGGACTGGTTTGTGTCCTCAGTCCTAGATTTCTTATAAGATAGGGGCGAATAACTGGGCGATTTCCTTAATCAATTTCTGATACCAGCTATTTTTTATCGTATGAGGAAAAATTTCTTGCGATACTGAAAAAATCTCTTGAAAATCTTTTTGAATCTCAGCGATGGATTCTGTTTTATATAGCAAGACTGCATTTTCATAGTGGTGAAGCAAACTTCTATAATCTAAGTTAATGGTCCCAACTGCAGCAAAGTCCTTATCCACTGAGATTTGTTTACTGTGGATGAAGCCTGGACTATACTCAAAAATCCTTACTCCTGCTGATAAAAGATCTGGATAGGCTCCTCTTGTGATGAGCTGGATTAATTTTTTATCCGGAATGAAAGGAGTCACAATGCGGACATCAACACCTCTCATGGCCGCGTTTTTAATACTCTCTGTTAAATCATAGTCAATAATCAAATAGGGTGTTGTGATATAGACTGAATCAGTGGCCTGATTAATCAAACTTTGATAGACTTTTTTCCCTACCTGGGTACGGAAGATGGGCTTGGGTCCACTACCGTAAGGAATGCAGAGCCCTTGACCAGAACAAGGCTGATTTTCCAAGTGATACTGGTCAAAATCGCTGATTTCCCCACGATTGATGTACCAAGTCATCAAAAAGAGACGGGTTAGAGCCTTGACACCAGGGCCATCTAAACGAATCCCACTGTCCTTCCAATAGCCGAAGCGTTCTACATGATTGATGTACTCATCGGCTAAGTTAATGCCTCCTGTATAGGCTACCTGACCATCTATGACAAGGATTTTACGATGGTCCCGATTGTTGTAAGCCACCGTCAAACGAGGAATCACCTTGTTAAACTTATGGGCTTCAATTCCTCGACTACGAAGCTGAATAGTGTAGTCTCCAGGTAAAGTCGCCATACAGCCGATATCATCATAGAGCATCTTGACCTCTACACCCTGAGCTGCCTTTTGCTCTAGTATATCTAGTATGCTATTCCACATCAGACCTTCTTCGACAATATAGTACTCTAGAAAGATAAATTTCTCAGCTTTCTTGAGGTCTTCCAACATATGTTGCCACATGCTTTCACCCGAAGAAAAGAATTGTGAATCTGTTCGATCATAGACATCGGCATTGCTATCCATACTTAGCAAAGATTTGATAACTCCGTAAGCCGCCTTATCCTCTTCCTTCAATTTCTGGCGGAGAGCTTGACTGTTATCCTCCCGAAAATGCATAGAACCAAGTCTATCCAACTGCTTGATTTCTTTTTTGGACAATCGCCTTTCACCAAACATCAGATAGAGCAAGGGGCCGATGACAGGGACAAAAGTTACCACTAACCACATTACTTTACTTTCAGGCGCCATAGAGCGATTGACAATTGCGACAATAGTCGCCATACTCATAAAAATTAAGACAATTACCCATAGAATAGGGGCCATACGCCCTAAATAGAGAAAGAGACCAAAAACCAGACAAAGTTCAAGTAGCATAATCGAAAGACTAAAGCCATACTTGGACATCAATAATTGAAATTTTCTATATTTCATATCCCCTCCTTGATATTTTGAATGCTAAAAACAAGTAATTGATACTAGTATAACTCAGGTATTCGACAGAAGGCAAGTATTTATGATTATTTTCTAAGCAAAAGTAAAAAGGCTGAAAAATCCAGCCCTTCCTACTTGCATAGTCTTATTTAGTTAAAACGATTTGGTCCGATGGGTCTCTATCCATATCGTCTACGACGATTTGATTACCGTTTAAAGTGTAAATTTTGACATCATCACCAATAATCATGCGTTGATTTGCTGCATCAAATGTAACCTGTTTGACTTTCTGATCCCCGTCAGATTCGAGCTCAGTCCATGTACCAGTCGTTCCAGTGACCACTAAAGTGATACGGTCTCCGTCATCTTGACCTGTATAAGTCCCATCAATATCAGTCGGTTGAGCAACAGGTGCATTTTGTGAAGAACTTGTTGCTACCTGGTTTGTATTTTCTGTAGACGATGAAGCAGCAGGTTGTGATTGCTGAGTTTGTTGTGTTTGCGCTTGAGCTGCTGGTTGTTGAACCTGTTGAGTTCTTTGTGAACAAGCTACTAAGAGACTAAGACTTGCTAGAGAAGCAAGAGAAAGTTGAATCTTTTTAATTTTCATGATGGATTTCCTTTCTGCTACCAATTTAGAGAAATTTTCTCTAACCAGCAATTCCCCTAGTATAACAAGTTAAAAAAAGGTGGTCAATTTATCTGCTCACGTTCCAGTATGTGGTTCCGTACTTCTGAGATAAAATAGAGAGACCCTGTAATGAACAACAAACCCTGGGCATCTGCTCTTTCTTCAAAATCGCTAATAAATTCTCGGTAAGAGGGAATTACATGGTAACCTGTTACATCTGTCTCGTCCAGAGAACCTTGATAGTCAAAACCAGTCACCTTGAGTTCCACCTGAGGCAAATTCTCAGTCAGATAACCTAACATCCCTTGATAATCCTTCCGTTTCAAAGCTCCAAAGAGGATTTGAAGACGATAGCCTTCCCGCTCTTTTTCTTTGACAAACTCAACCAAGCGAGTCAAGGCAGGGAGGTTATGGGCACCGTCCAAGTAAATCTGCGGACGAATACGCTCCAAACGCCCAGCCCAATGGGTCTTCTCCAAAGCCTGTCTTACAACCTGCTCATCAACAGCTTCCTTTCCTTCTCTCATAAAGAGAAGAAACGTTTGTAGCGCCAAGGCCGCATTTTCCTGCTGATAAGCTCCTTCTAAGCCTATGTTCAGCTGTGAAAGGTTGGCCAAAGAGCTTGAAAAATCCCCATTCAACATTGAAAAATCCTTACCTGCCTGATAAAGGTCAACAGCTAAAGAGTCTGCTTTTTTCTGACAGACAAGTCTAGCTTCTGGAGGCAATTTCGCAATCACTGCCTTTTTACCAGCCTTGAAAATACCAGCTTTCTGCTCTGCAATTGCTGCTATACTGTCACCCAGAGTCTCCTGATGGTCAAGTCCGATGGAGGTGATGACGGCAATCTCTCCAGTTACCACATTGGTCGTGTCAAGTAAGCCACCAATTCCCACTTCTAGTAAAACCAAGTCCACCTCTTGCTCCCTAAAGTAGAGGAAAGCAATCAAAGTCAGCAATTCAAAAAAGGACAACTGATCATGGGTTTGCAGAAGCGTTTTTTCCATCTCCTTGACCTGCTCAACCAAACGGATGAAGTCTGCGTCTGCTATAGGTTGTCCATTAATGCAGATTCGGTCATTGATGGATACGATATGAGGAGAGGTAAAGGTCGCGACTTTTTTACCATGCCCCATAAATAACTCCCTCATAAAAGCAATGGTAGATCCTTTCCCATTAGTCCCTGTTACGTGGATAATAGGATAAGATTTCTCGGGATTCCCCAACAAATCCACCGCTTGTTGCATTCGGTCCAAACCTGATCGAAAATTCAAACCAATCCGACTATGGAGCCATTCTTCTACTTCAAACATACACATCTCCTTGACAAATGTCTAATCAATTATCTAGCAAAATTCCGTAGATAACAAAAAATGAGGTCAGGATTTTCGTCCCGACCTCTTACCTGGTTAGCTAATAACTAGCTACTATGAATATTCACTTGGGCTAAAAACATCCACTGGATGTTCCAACTCTTCCCAATTTCTAGGAGTTGGGGTGATACAGTCTCCCAGACTACCTGCGTTTCTAATTTCTAGCGCAGGGCTAAAAACGTCCCCCGGACGTTCCAACTCTTCCCAATTTCTGGGAGTTGGGCTGATACAGTCTCCCAGACTTACTTACGGTCTTTATTTTTAGCGTAAGGGTAAAAATGTTCACTGAACATTTTTACTCCTCCATAAAACTATTGAAAACTTCTTCAATCATGTTCCATTCGTCTTCTGAGTCTTCTGGGATTGGTTGCAATTCGCCTTCTGTTCCATCTTCGTTTTCGATGAATGAGTAAGCTTGAATTTCAACTTGTCCGTCTTCGTCTTCTTCTGCATTAACTGGTACTAGAAGAACATAGTTTTTACCAAATTCTTCTTTTCCGTCAATCGTCAAAAGGATTTCAAACAAGGTTTCATTTCCTTGCTCATCTACTAGTGTGATTAGTTCACGTTCTTCGTGGTCGTGGTTATGATCGTGTGACATAGCCTCTCCTTTATATTAAAATTTTCTATCTAAATAATTTTGTAAAATCAGCTGAGCTGCTAACTTATCAATGACTTTCTTGCGCTTGTTACGGCTGATATCTGCTTGTTCAATCAACATGCGCTCAGCAGCCACTGTTGTCAAGCGTTCATCCTGATAGTCTACTGGTAAACTAAAAAGCTCTTCTAACTTTGCTCCGTAGGCTTGACTAGCTTCCACGCGCGGTCCGCTTGTATTGTTCATGTTTTTAGGCAAGCCCACTACAAATCGTTCCACCTTGTAAGTATCAACCAACTCCTTAACGCGGTCAAAACCAAATTGGCCTTGCTCCTCATTGATTTGGATGATTTCAAGTCCTTGAGCTGTAAAACCGAGCGGATCGCTAATAGCCACCCCTACCGTTTTTGAACCGACGTCCAATCCCATAATTCTCATAGGTTACAGATCGACTCCTTGTCCTTTAAGGTAGTAGCGGACCAATTCCTCAACGATTTCATCACGCTCATACTTACGGATTTGATTTCGTGCATTATTATAACGAGGAACGTAGGCAGGGTCTCCACTCAATACGTAACCTACGATTTGGTTAATTGGGTTGTAGCCCTTATCGTTCAACGAAGCATAGACATCAGTCAAAGTTTCGCTAATTTCTTTTTTATTGGAATCGTCCAATTTAAAACGTACTGTTTCTTCAGTAAATCCCATTCTAACACCCTCTTTCCTTAGAATAGTACCATTATAGCATAATTCCTTACCTTCTACAATTCAGGCAGTCTATTTATTTGGATTTTCTATTGTTCTGTCGCACCATTTGCCAATCTGTCTGAAATATATTTGCTTGGTTCATTCTTCAAAAGATTTTCCAAGCCAATGTTCTTCAAATATTCTAACTGAGAAGCCTTCTTGACATCCAAAACTTGAAAATCAAAACTAGTCGTTGTTTGAAGTTCTGTTGCGCTTAATAGTTTTGTTTCAAGCTTAAATCCTGCTAATTTGCGAGCTTCTATGATAGACTCATCCTTCTCCTCCGCCTCAAGGAGAGCTTTTTGAGTTTCCTCCACTCCATGTTGGTCGATATAAGTTTTCAACTCATCAGAAACTGGACGTTTTTGTTGAATCGTTAAGCTCAAAAAAGTCTTGTCCTTGTATGTAATGGTTTGTGTCTGCTGGCTACCATCATCTGACTTGGGCAAGACCAAAGTCTTGGTTACAACTGTATTCTTCTCAGCATTTTCAATAACTGGCAATGCCGACTGAAGCGTATCTTTTTCTGTTTTTGTAGCTGGCCCAGTTTCTTTTTTCTGTCCGCAACCAACCAGGAAAAAAAGGAAAGCTAGACTAACAAGAACTATTTTTTTCATTTCTTTCTTCTTTCTTTTTGAAATTAAAATAGAATAAGACTGGGAATTGCTCCCAGCCTTGATGTTTATAGAGCTGCACGCAAACGTGCTTCTGCATTTTCTACATTACGGACAGAGCGTGGTAGGAAGGCACGAATATCGTCTTCCTTATAGCCAACTTGCAGGCGTTTTTCATCTACAAGGATTGGGCTCTTTAAAATTCTCGGTGTTTCCATAATCAGATTGAGGACTTCGTTGACACTCAAATCTTCAATATCCACTCCAAGGGCTTTGGCATAGCGATTTTTAGACGAAACGATGCTGGCTATTCCGTTATCTGTTTTGGTTAGAATATCCAGTAATTCTTCTCTCGTAATTCCTTCTTTACCAAGGTTTTGTTCTTTATAACTTAACTGGTGGGCATTGAGCCAGGTTTTTGCTTTTTTACAGCTAGTACAACTTGAGACTGTATAAATTTTAATCATGTACCTACCCCTTTCGCTACATGTTACTATCAGTTTAGTCTATTATACCATAAAAAACATCCGACTTGCGACCTATTTTTAAATTTTTTTGACTTTTTTCGTCATTTTCGTACTTTTTTCTTGACAAAATGAAATTTACAGCCATTCTTGATATTTCTTGATATAAATTTTTTTCACAATTGTCACGCTAATCATATACAAAATAATGATGAAAAGTAAAAAGATGAAATAAATCGGTTTTAAAGGAGTTAGATGGAGAAGGCTAGATAGTGGACTGTAGGGAAGGAAGGTCACAAAGGCTGCAGCCAATAAAGTTGTCACAAGGACTAGCCAAGCTGGACGACTTTGTAAAAAGGGAATTTTGGCTGAACGCAACATATGAATAACCATGGTCTGTGACCACATGGACTCGATAAACCAACCTGTCTGAAACAAGACAATAAATCCTACGGCAGACTCTGATCCATGGACATAGGTTTGACCTGTTGTCATGGGTACAATGATAAAATAAAGCAAAATGAAGGTCAAAATATCAAAGGCAGAAGAGATAGGCCCCATCCAAACCATGAAACGTGTGATAGACTTGGCTTCCCAAGTATGCGGATTTCTCAAAAAATCTTTGTCCACCTTGTCAAAAGGCAAGGCAATACAAGACAAATCATAGACTAGATTTAGGATAATCAAATGGACTGGTGCCATTGGTAAAAATGGCAAAAAGATTCCAGAGACCAATAGGGATAAGATATTTCCAAAATTAGAACTCACTGTCATTTTGATATATTTAGTCATGTTGGCATAGACCTTACGACCTTCAACAAGTCCTTTTTCCAGCACCATGAGATCCTTATCAAGTAGGATAACATCAGCTGTTTCTTTGGCAATATCTACTGCTGTATCAACAGAAAGCCCCACATCTGCAACTTTCATAGAAGGAGCGTCATTGATTCCATCCCCCATATAGCCTACAGCATGACCATTAGCCTTAAATTGCAAAATAATCCTTGCTTTTTGGTCAGGAGAAAGTTTGGCAAAGACTGTTACCTCCTCCACGGCTTGAGCCAATTCTTGATCACTCATTTGATCAATTTCGGACCCCAACAGCATCTGATTGATATCCAAACCAACCTTTTCACAAACTGCTTGGGTAACTTTTTCGTTGTCTCCCGTCAAAATTTTTGTTTGAACTCCATGTTCTAACAGAGCCTTAATTGCTGGTGCAGCAGATGGTTTTGGTGGATCTAGAAAGGCTAAATAACCAGTTAGAATCATGTCCCCTTCGTCATCAACTGTATAGGCATGACCTTCCCTCAAACCTGACTTATAGGCCACTCCCAAGACACGCAAACCTTGTTGATTTAGTTGTCTGACTTCTGCTAAAATTTCTTCTCTAATAACATCTGTCAAGGGAGTAATCACTCCTTGGTATTCCGCATAACTGGAAATCGTCAGCATTTCCTCTAGGGCACCCTTGGTTACCAAACTAACAACTTCGTGTTCATCCTTAACGATAACACTCATACGTCTACGTTCAAAATCAAAGGGAAGCTCATCTATTTTTTGAAAAGTTTGAGCCAGATTTTGCAAGAGGGCGTGTTCTTTGGCTTCCTTTTCAGTCCGTTTGATGATGGCTCTGTCCATCAAATTTTTCAAGCCCGTTTGAAAATAAGAATTGAGATAAGCTCGTCTCAAGACGGTCAAATCCAAGCGTCCGTGGATATCCAAGGGATATTCAAGGACAATTTCGTCTTGGGTGAGGGTTCCGGTTTTATCCGTACACAAGATATCAATCGCCCCTAAGTCCTGTATGGCATTGAGTTTCTTGATAACCACTTTTTCCTTGGCCATGATAATAGAACCCTTTGCTAGGCTAGCCGTGATAATCATAGGAAGCATCTCAGGTGTCAATCCAACACCGACACTCAAAGCAAATACACCTGCTTCTAACCAATCACCATCTGTTAAACCATTGGACAAGAAAACGATGGGAACCATAACCAACATCAAGCGAATCAAGAGCCAAGAAATACTATTCATCTCCCGTTCAAACGAAGTGGGCTCATCATAGGTGTTTAGAGTCTGCTCAATGGCTCCCATCATGGTATCATCACCAACTGCTAAAACCACGGCCTTGGCACTACCAGACAAGACATTGGTTCCCATAAAGGCGAGCGCTTCTGCTTCTAGCAGACTATCAGATTGTTGAACTGTTGCCTTGGTCAAGGCCAATTTTTCAACCGATTCACTTTCACCTGTCAAGCCCGACTGTTGTACAAAGAAATCGCGCGACTCAAATAAAAGAAGATCTGCTGGAATCATGTCTCCAGCGCTTAATTTAACCACGTCACCCACTACCAAATCATCGATAGGTACTTCTTGAATTTCTCCTTGACGAATGACAGTCGCTGTGTTGACAATCATTTTTGATAGATTTGTCGCAGCCTTATCACTACGGAGTTCTTGAACAAAGCGTATGCCACCAGAAATGAGGACTAGGACAACGATGATAATGGAAGTTGTCGGATCTTCTTGACCTGGTTTTGCCAACCAGACATTGGTCACCAAGGAAATCACGGCGATGACCAGTAAGATGATCGTAAAAGGATTGATAATGGATTCGTAAATCTTTTTGAGGATACTGTCTTCTTGACCCTTTGTGATGGTATTTTCGCCATATAGGTCACGATTTTTCTCCACCTGCTCCTCAGTCAGGCCTGTTAGACTTGTCTTATAAAAAGATAGAGTTTCGTTTAAAGATGTATGAATAGCTGTTGCTAATCTTTCTTTTGTAGTTTTCATTGGTTTCTCCTATCTGTATGAATGATGTGTTTCATACACAGAGACCAATCACTTTATAAGGACAGAACGACACAAATCAGCGATTGGCTGTGTATGTGCGGTTCCGGATGATCGTCAATTTGCATCGTTTATCTCCTTTCTTTGATTTAAACAGTAGAAAATCCCACCATAAAATGGCAGGATTAAAAAACTAATTATCTGTTTTTCGTTCAAGCTTTAACTCCATAGGGCAATGTAATGAGCTTAGTCTTGGCCTTCGCGACCAGGACTGTTGACCAACGAGTAGTGTCTCCACTGCTTTGCGGTAGTCATCCGTATCCCTATGGTAGCCTCACCTACCGTTTTCGTCTTTCAGTATAAACCTTTAAAATTTAAAAGTCAATCATTTGAGTTGTTTAACTCTTAAATAACTATCAACTCTTTTGGAGCAAGGGTCAATAATTCACAACCTGTCTCTGTAATCAGGATATCATCCTCGATACGAACGCCATATTTGCCTTCGATATAGATACCTGGCTCATCTGTCAATGCCATACCTGCCTTAATAGTTTCTGTAGAAGTCTGGCTAAAGTATGGTTCCTCATGGATATCCAGTCCAATACCGTGTCCAATACCGTGGGTAAAGTAGTCGCCATAGCCTGCCTCGATGATAATATCACGAGGGATTTTGTCAAAGTCACGGAAACCTAAGCCAGCCTTAGCCTGGTCAATCAAGGCTTGATTGGCTTTGAGAACCGTATTGTAAATCTCTGCCTGCTCGTCGCTAACATGTCCTAGATAGATAGTCCGTGTCATATCACTGACATAGTGGTCATAGAGGCAGCCGAAATCCATGGTAATAGCTTCTCCTAGCTCCACTGGTTTGTGCATAGGATGGGCATGGGGTTTGGAAGAGTTGATACCGCTAGCTAGAATTGTGTCAAAAGACAAGCCAGATGCTCCCAACTCACGCATGCGGAAGTCAAGGAAGTTGGCAATCTCAATTTCAGTCTTTCCTGGTTTGATAAAGTCAAGCGCATCGCGAAAAGCTTGGTCTGAGATAGAACAAGCCTTGCGAATCGCTGCAATCTCTGCCTCATCCTTAATCATTCGAAGACCTTCAACAAACTGAGTTTGTGGAAGCAAGTCCAAACCTGCAAAAGCTGCCTGCATACGATGATAATAAGATACTGAAATCTCATCCTCAAAACCGATTCTAGACAAGCCCATGTCCTTAACAATGCCTGCAATGACAGCCAATTCATCACGGTCAGCCACAATCTCAAAGCCACTGGTTTCTTGCTTGGCTGCAATGATATAGCGAGAGTCTGTCACCAAGACCTGACGATCACGGCTGATAAAGACTGTTCCGTTTGAGCCCCAAAAACCAGTCAAATAATAGACGTTTTTAAGGTTATTGATGATGATGCCATCTAGTTCTTTTTCTTGCATTTTATCTAGAAATGCTTGTACGCGTTTATTCATGATGTAACTTTCCTTTCAAATAATGTCCTGTGTAGCTGGCTTCGTTGGCCGCTACTTCTTCTGGAGTTCCTGTTGCGATGATGGTTCCACCACCGACACCGCCCTCAGGTCCCAAATCGATAATATGGTCTGCCGTCTTAATGACATCCAGATTGTGCTCAATGACAAGAACTGTATTGCCATCGTCAACAAAGCGAGCTAAAACCTTGAGCAAGCGAGCAATATCCTCAGTATGAAGCCCTGTCGTCGGCTCATCCAGAATGTAGAAAGATTTTCCTGTTGAGCGTTTGTGGAGTTCGCTAGCTAGTTTCATACGTTGGGCTTCTCCCCCAGAAAGGGTGGTAGCTGGCTGTCCCAAGGTCACATATCCTAGCCCTACATCCTTGATAGTCTGGAGTTTGCGTTGAATCTTTGGAATGTGTTGGAAGAATTCTACCGCATCGTTGACGGTCATATCCAAGATCTGCGAGATATTTTTTTCCTTGTAATGAACTTCTAGAGTCTCACTGTTGTAGCGGGTTCCATGGCAGACTTCACAAGCCACATAAACATCTGGCAAGAAGTGCATCTCAATCTTGATAATCCCGTCACCTGAGCAGGCTTCACAACGACCACCCTTGACATTGAAACTGAAACGACCCTTCTTGTAGCCTCGAATCTTGGCTTCATTAGTCTGAGCAAAAAGGTCACGTATATCGTCAAAAACTCCTGTATAGGTAGCAGGGTTGGACCTCGGCGTTCGTCCGATAGGACTTTGGTCAATGTCAATCAAGCGGTCTACATGCTCAATCCCTGTGATGGTCTTGAATTTACCAGGCTTGTCTGAATTACGGTTGAGCTTCTGGGCAATAGCTTTTTTGAGGATACCGTTGATTAGGGTCGATTTCCCTGAACCAGATACTCCTGTCACTGCGATGAATTTTCCTAGTGGGAATCGAGCAGTAATATTTTGCAAGTTATTCTCACGCGCACCTATCACTTCGATAAAACGACCATTACCAACACGGCGCTCTGTTGGTACTGGAATGGCACGTTTCCCTGACAAGTACTGACCTGTGATAGACTTACTGTTACGAGCTACCTGTTTAGGCGTACCTGCCGCAACAATTTCCCCACCAAAAACACCGGCACCGGGACCAACGTCAATCAGATAATCCGCCTCACGCATGGTATCTTCATCATGTTCCACTACTATGAGAGTATTACCCAAATCACGCATCTTTTTGAGACTGGCAATCAAACGATCATTGTCCCTCTGGTGGAGACCGATTGACGGCTCGTCTAGTATATAAAGGACACCTGATAGGTTAGAACCAATCTGGGTTGCCAAGCGAATACGCTGACTTTCCCCACCTGAAAGGGTTCCTGCTGAACGAGACAGAGTCAGATAGTTAAGACCCACGTTATTAAGGAAGGTCAAACGATCCTTGATTTCCTTGAGAATGGGACGAGCGATGATGGCTTCATTTTCAGAAAGAGTCAACTGACTGACTAATTCCAAGTGGTCTGCGATAGACAGGTCTGAAATTTCTCCGATATGTGGCCCTTGCTCTCCACCCACACGGACAGACAAGGCCTGGTCATTGAGACGATATCCGTGACAAGTTCCGCAGGTCAATTCATTCATATAGAGGCGCATTTGAGTGCGTGTGTAATCACTATTAGTTTCATGATAGCGACGCTTGATATTAGTGACAACTCCCTCAAAAGGAATATCGATATCGCGCACGCCACCAAATTCATTCTCATAGTGGAAATGGAATTCCTTACCATCTGATCCATAGAGAATCAAGTTCTTATCTTCTTCTGACAAGTCCTCAAAAGGCTTATCCATATCCACTCCAAAAGCTGTCATAGCCTGCTCTAGCATGTTTGGATAGTAGTTGGATGAGATAGGATTCCAAGGTGCTAGCGCTCCCTCACGTAAGGTCTTGCTGGCGTCTGGCACTACCAAATCAGTATCCACCTCCAACTTGATGCCCAAACCGTCACACTCACTACAAGAACCAAAAGGAGCATTGAATGAGAAGAGACGTGGCTCTAACTCTGGAACAGTAAAGCCACAAACTGGACAGGCATAATGCTCAGAAAAGAGTAACTCAGAATTGTCCATAGTGTCGATAATGACATAACCTTCTGCAATACGAAGGGCAGCCTCAATAGAATCAAAGAGACGACTACGGATACCCTCCTTGATAACAATACGGTCAACCACGACATCAATATTGTGTTGCTTGCTCTTAGACAACTCTGGCACTTCGGTCACATCATATACTTCCCCATCCACACGGACACGGACATACCCATCTTTCTGAACCTTCTCGACAACACTCTTATGTTGGCCTTTTTTCTTGCGGATGACAGGGGCCAAGATTTGCAGGCGCTGGCGTTCTGGCAATTCCAAGACCTTATCCACGATTTGCTCTACAGAAGAAGCCTTGATAGCCCCGTGCCCGTTGATACAGTAAGGCGTCCCCACACGCGCGTAGAGGAGACGCAGATAGTCATTGATTTCAGTCGTTGTTCCAACCGTCGAGCGAGGGTTTTTGCTAGTCGTTTTCTGGTCGATAGAAATAGCTGGACTGAGGCCATCAATGGCATCTACATCTGGCTTCTCCATATTCCCCAAGAATTGACGAGCATAGGCTGACAAACTCTCTACATAGCGACGTTGTCCCTCAGCATAGAGGGTGTCAAAGGCCAGACTGGATTTCCCTGAACCTGACAAGCCGGTTACAACAACCAACTTGTCTCGTGGAATCTCCACATCAATATTTTTTAAATTATGGGCACGCGCCCCATGAATGACAATTTTATCTTGCATCTTTGTTCTTTCTAGTCCATTATTGCTTACCATTATACCAAAAAAAGTGAGATTCTATTACCCAAAAGGCTGAATTTATAGTATAATAGTACGGTGTGAAAAAATCTGAAAAATGAGAAAGGATAAGGGATATGAAACAAGTTTTTCTCTCTACAACAACTGAATTTAAAGAGATCGATACGCTTGAACCGGGTACTTGGATCAATCTCGTTAATCCGACTCAAAATGAATCACTCGAAATCGCCAATGCCTTCGACATTGATATCGCCGACCTTCGAGCACCACTCGATGCGGAAGAAATGTCTCGTATTACGATTGAAGACGAGTACACCCTGATTATCGTTGACGTGCCGGTCACAGAAGAAAGAAATAACCGCACCTACTACGTAACCATCCCGCTTGGTATTATCATCACAGAGGAAACAATTATCACTACTTGTTTGGAACCATTACCGGTCCTCGATGTCTTTATCAACCGTCGTTTGCGTAATTTCTATACATTCATGCGCTCACGTTTTATCTTCCAGATTCTTTATCGCAATGCAGAGCTTTACCTAACAGCCCTGCGTTCGATTGACCGTAAGAGTGAACAAATCGAAAGTCAACTGCATCAATCAACTCGTAATGAAGAATTGATTGAACTCATGGAATTGGAAAAAACCATCGTCTATTTCAAGGCTTCCCTCAAAACAAATGAGCGTGTGATTAAGAAATTGACCAGCTCAACCAGCAATATCAAGAAGTACCTTGAGGACGAAGACCTGCTTGAAGATACCTTGATTGAAACCCAACAGGCCATCGAGATGGCAGATATTTATGGAAACGTCTTGCACTCTATGACGGAGACCTTTGCCTCTATCATTTCCAACAATCAGAACAACATCATGAAAACCTTGGCCCTTGTGACCATCGTCATGTCCATCCCAACCATGGTCTTCTCTGCCTACGGGATGAACTTTAAGGATAATGAAATCCCCCTAAATGGCGAGCCAAATGCCTTCTGGTTAATAGTCTTTATCGCCTTTGCTATGAGTGTCTCGCTCACTCTCTATCTCATCCATAAAAAATGGTTCTAAGAGGAGTTCCTATGTCTCAGATTAATCTACAAAAATTAACTAAGAAAAACCAAGAGTTTGTCCACATTGCTACCCAACAATTCATCAAAGATGGAAAAACAGATGCTGAAATCAAGGCTATTTTTGAGGAAGTTATTCCCCAAATCCTTGAGGAGCAAGCCAAGGGTACGACTGCTCGTTCCCTTTATGGCGCACCGACCCATTGGGCTCATAGTTTCACTGTCAAGGAACAATATGAAAAAGAGCATCCAAAAGAAAATGATGATCCAAAACTCATGATTATGGACTCAGCTCTTTTCATCACTAGCCTCTTTGCCCTTGTCAGCGCCATCACAACTTTCTTTGCGGCAGATCAAGCTTTCGGCTATGGATTGATTACTCTTCTATTAGTTGGACTGGTTGGGGGATTTGCCTTCTACTTGATGTACTACTTTGTTTACCAATACTATGGACCAGATATGGACCGCAGTCAACGTCCACCTTTCTGGAAATCTGTACTAGTTATCCTAGCTTCTATGTTCCTTTGGTTGCTTGTCTTCTTTGCAACAAGCTTCCTACCAGCTAGCCTTAACCCAGTACTTGCTCCATTGCCACTAGCTATTATCGGAGCAGCCCTCCTAGCCCTTCGCTTCTATCTCAAGAAACGCTTGAACATCCGCAGCGCAAGTGCAGGACCAACACGTTATTAAGAAGAATCATAAAAGCAACTGCAGGCGCGGTTGCTTTTTCACTTACTTTTTTGATTTTAAAGTATTCTTCTGACATCCCACATAGCCCTATCTAATCTTTTGTGATAAAATAGGCTCATACTCAATGAAAATCAAAGAGCAAACTAGGAAGCTAGCCGCAGGTTGCTCAAAGCACTGCTTTGAGGTTGTAGATAGAACTGACGAAGTCAGTAACATATACACGGCAAGGCAAAGCTGACGTGGTTTGAAGAGATTTTCGAAGAGTATCAATCTATTTCTAGGAGGATGAGATATAATTTCTACTATTGGTATTGTTAGTTTATCTAGTGGCATTATCGGAGAGGACTTTGTCAAACACGAAGTGGATTTGGGTGTCCAACGTCTCAAGGACCTGGGAGTCAATCCTATCTTTTTGCCCCATTCGTTAAAAGGATTAGACTTTATCAAGGACCATCCTGAAGCTCGTGCAGAGGATTTGATTCATGCCTTTTCTGATGATAGCATCGACATAATCCTATGCGCCATCGGTGGAGACGATATCTATCGCTTACTACCTTATCTTTTTGAAAATGATCAACTACAGAAAGTTATCAAACAAAAGATTTTTCTTGGCTTCTCAGATACAACCATGAACCATCTCATGTTGCATACACTAGGAATCAAGACTTTTTATGGTCAATCCTTCTTAGCAGACATTTGTGAGTTAGACAAAGAAATGTTGCCATATAGCCTTCACTACTTTAAAGAATTGATTGAGACGGGAAGAATCTCAGAAATCCGCCCTAGTGACGTCTGGTATGAGGAACGAACTGACTTCAGTCCCAAGGCTCTGGGAACACCTCGTGTCAGTCATGCAAATACCGATTTTGAGTTGTTGCAAGGAAATGCCCAATTCGAGGGAAAAATCCTCGGTGGTTGCCTCGAATCCCTCTATGATATCTTTGACAATTCTCGATACGCAGATAGCACGGAGCTCTGCCAACAATACAAACTTTTCCCTGACTTATCAGACTGGGAAGGAAAAATCCTCTTGCTAGAAACAAGCGAAGAAAAGCCTGAACCAGAAGACTTCAAAAAGATGTTGCGGACTTTAAAGGACACTGGCATATTTGAGGCCATCAGTGGACTCCTGGTCGGAAAACCTATGGATGAAACTTTCTATGACGACTATAAAGAGGCACTATTGGATATTATTGACAGCAATATCCCGATTATCTATAATCTAAATGTCGGCCACGCAACTCCAAGAGCCATTGTTCCCTTCGGAGTCCACGCCTATGTAGATGCACAGGAACAAGTCATTCGCTTTGACTATAACAAATAAAGCTGGGAAAAGTTTCTCAGCTTTTTTCTATATTCTCATACTCTTCGAAAATCAAATTCAAACCACGTCAACGTCGCCTTGCCGTACTCAAGTACAGCCTGTGGCTAGTTTCCTAGTTTGCTCTTTGATTTTCATTGAGTATCAGATATTCTAATTACCTATACTCACTAATTCCTGCTTTTCCACTCACAATCATTCTCGTGGTCATCAACCAGACCTGCAGCCTGTAGAAAAGACAATACAGCAACTGGCCCAGTGAACTTAAAGCCTCGTTTTTTGAGATCTTTGGATAATTTCTCAGACAAAGCGGTTTTAGCTGGGGCTTGGCGGTAATCGGGAACATCGTTAACGATCGTTTTCCCCTCAACAAAAGACCAAAGATAGGCATCAAAAGAGCCAGAGTCTTCCTGTAGTCGTAGAAAGGCTTGGGCGTTAGCGCGTGTAGCAAAAATTTTCGCTCGATTTCGGATAATGGCTGGATTATCCAGCAAGGCTTCCAATTCGGTGTCGGTCATCTCTGCGACTGCTTGAATTTGATAGTCATGAAAGGCTTCTCGGAAAGCCTGGCGTTTGTTTAGTACCGTTTCCCAAGACAGGCCTGCCTGATAGGTTTCCATACACAACAACTCAAACAATGCTTGGTCATCATGGAGAGGTTGGCCCCACTCCTCATCATGATAGGCGATGTAGAGCGGATTGGTCATCTTGACCCACGAACAACGTTTTGTCATGCTCTGCTCCTATTTGACCAACATTTTAAGGGCCGACTTGATATAGTTCTCAGCTGTATCTGTCGTTCCTTCAAAGAATTTCTTGATTTTCTTGAGTTCTGTTGCCTTGTAGCCCAGAGCCAGCATGGCCTCCATAGCTTCTTCCAGTTCTTGGTTTTCAGCGCTGGCTTGCACTGCCACCTTGGCAGGAAGGTCATCTCCTGCAACTACTACCTTGCCTTCCAAGTCCAGCACCATCTGCTGGGCTGTTTTCTTTCCAATTTTAGGGAATTTGGTCAAGTAGGTGATGTTCTTGGTTTCAATGGCTTGAACCAAGCCAGCATTGTCATCGGCAGCGATAATAGCAAGAGCTGATACAGGACCAATCCCAGAGACCGAAATCAGACTGAGAAAGAGCTTTTTCTCGTCTTCTGAGCGAAATCCATAAAGCAGATGAGCGTCCTCACGCACGACTTGATGCACATAAATCTGAGCTTCTTGATTGACCTGACCTGAGTAAGCATAGGGATTGGCCACATGCAGGATATAACCGATACCGTTGGTTTCAAGAACAATGTATTTGGCAGTGATTTTGGTAATGATTCCTTTTAAATATTCGTACATAGTTTTCCTTTTAGTTTAATATTTCCCCAACTCACGGAGACTGGTGTGATTTTCCTGAATACGTCGGAACATCTTTTCCATATCCGACTTGGTGAAATGCACCAAAACAGGACGTCCGTGAGGACAGTTATAGGGATTGTCACATTGAGAAAGCTGATAGAGGAGTTGTCTAGCTGAATGGTCGTCAATACGATGATTGGCCTTGATAGACCGCTTGCAGGACATCATAATAGCCAACTCTGCTCGGTATTTCTTGATAGAAACTTCCTTGGTCAAAAGGAGCATGTCGCACATCTCATAGATACCTGACTCAATCTCCTCCTCTGCCATCCAAATAGGATGTTCACGTAAGATGAATTGATTTTCCCCGTACTCTGCTAGAAAGACACCCACTTCCTCCAAAAGTGCCATTCTTTCCTTGATACGCAGGGCATCATCCGCAGGAAATTCAAAGATGTAGGGCACTAGCAGTTGCTGCTGGCTCTGGTCAACATTGCCAATGCTCTCACGGTACTCCTCGTATTTGACCCGTTCCTGAGCTGCGTGTTGATCTATGATGTAAAGCCCATCTCTCCCCTGGGCAAAGAGATAGGTTCCATGCATTTGCCCGAAAAATTCCAACTCTGGGAAGCTTGATGATTCTTCTCGCTCCAGTTTGTCATAGGCCTTATCCAGACTAGCTAGGTCCAACTCAGGATGGTCTAATTGGTCATAGTTAGCAGGTTTTCTCTCTGCAAAACGCAGTTTTGCTGGCTTGGTCAATTGGTCCAAGGTTTCTTTGGCAAACAGGGTTAAATCCTGCCCTTCATCAGTCAATTCTACCTGATAATCAGCCACCTCAGCTTGACTAGATCTATTTGCCTCTGTTTGCTCATAGTAAAGCGTATTTTCTTTGAGTGGGAGAATAGTTTGCTCCACCTTCTCACGATTACGCACGGTCGATTTGGCAAGATTTTCCAAGGCATCAGGTATCAAGGTCTGCTCCTTGAGACTGTTTGCAATAGCTTCTGAAACCAGGGTCATCAGTTCTTTTTCCTTGGAAATCCGCACCTCTTGCTTAGTCGGATGCACATTGACATCCGCTAGATAGGGGTCAATATGGATATGAATGACAGCCAGTGGAAAACGGCCTACCATGAGCTTACTGCCATAGCCGTCAAGAATAGCACGATTGAGTAGGAAATTCTTGATATAACGACCATTGATGAAGAGGCTGATATAGTTGCGATTAGCTCGAGTCAACTCAGGCAAGGACACAAAACCTGTAATTTCGAAATCTAGATCAGAATTCTCAATTTCAATCATCTTCTTGGCACTCGCCAAACCGTAAATCCCTGCAATAGCTTGACGCAGTTGACCAGTCCCAGCTGTCCGCGTCATTTCCTTGCCATCACTAATCAAGCTGAAAGAAATCTCAGGATGGGCCAAACCCAGACGGTTGACAATATCAATGATATGAGACAGCTCCGCTTGCTGGCTCTTCATATACTTGAGACGGGCAGGCGTATTGAAAAATAGGTCCTCCACACAAACCTTGGTCCCCACAGGACTAGTCGCTGGGATGACTTCTTCTACTTCTCCCCCACGTGCGACGAGCTTAGTCCCATGACTCGCACCATCCACCGCCGTCAACAGAGTCAGTACACTGACAGACGCGATAGAGGGCAGGGCTTCACCACGAAAACCAAGCGTCCGAATCCGAAAGAGATCTGCTTGATTTTTTATCTTACTGGTCGCATGACGACGCAAGGCCAATTCCACCTCATCGTGAGCAATTCCATGACCATTATCCGTGATTTGAATCTTCTTGAGACCAGCTTCCTCGATCTCAATGATAATCTGACTAGAGCCCGCGTCAATGGCGTTTTCTACCAGCTCCTTAACAACGCTAGCTGGACGCTCGATAACCTCTCCAGCTGCAATCTGGTTTGCCAGCACCTCTGGCAATTCAATAATATGAGACATCTTTCAGCCCCTTTCCGTATCTATTTTCCTAGCAATTGATTAGTGCTATTATACCATATTTCAGATAGGACAGAAAAGCTCCACCACATAGGAACCAAATCCCTCCACATAGACAAAGTCCCTTGCAAGGGGCTGAAAAATAGTGTTTAATAAAGGTGTACAAGAAGTGATCACAATTTTGTATGAAAAACAAGGAGAGAAATTTATGAAAGTAGAACTACAGATCAGTGAGACTTACAAGGAGGAAAAACTGATTGTCCAAGCACCTCAAGAAACCGAAAAAGTCCAAAAAGTCATCGAGTTCGCAGAAAATCTGGACCGAACAGAAAAAATCAAAGGGAAAATCGAGAATCAGGTCTATCTCGTTGAGATTGGTAAGATACAACGCTTCTATATCGAGAATCGGAAGGTTCTAGCAGAAACCGCGAGTCAGACCTACAGCATTGATTTGCGACTCTATCAGGTACTTGAACTCTTGCCAAGCAATTTTATCCAAATTTCCCAATCAGAAATCATCAATATCGATTCCATCTCTCATCTCAAGCTCACCCCCAACGGCCTAGTAGAAATTTTCTTGAAAAACGAAAGCTTCACCGACTCTTCACGCCGTTACCTAAAAACCATCAAGGAGAAATTAGAACTATGAAAAAACAAATCTTCCACGACGCAGCTACTGGTGTCCTCATCGGCCTCATCCTCTCTATCATCTTTTCACTCATTTATGCCCCAAACACCTACGCCCCACTAAGTTCCGAGTCTCTCATCGGCCAAGTGATGGCTCAACATCAGGTTCACGGTGCCCTGATCTTGCTCTACTGCACACTTATTTGGGCAGCTATCGGTATTCTCTTCAACTTTGGCAAGCGATTATTCAGCCGTGACTGGAGCTTGCTCCGTGCAACTCTGACCCATTTCTTCCTTATGCTAGTAGGATTTATCCCATTAGCAACCCTAGCAGGTTGGTTCCCCTTCCACTGGAATTTCTACCTCCAGCTCATTATCGAGTTTGCGATTGTCTACCTCATCATTTGGACTATTTCCTATAAAAGAGCATCAAAAAAAGTAGACCATATCAATCAAATCTTGGATTATAGGAAGTAAGAGTACTGATAAAATCACTTGGAATAATAAAAAAGTCAAGCCTAAGCTCAACTTTCCAACTCATACAAATCTGCGATAATCCCTGCGACACGTTTGATATCTTCCAGCATGCCTCGCATTTCAAAGTCAGCTAATACAGGGAAACCAAAACGTTGACTGTATTGCTTGGCTGTCAGGCAGTATTGGTTATTAAAGTTACGATTTCCTGAACCAACCACTCCAAAACACTTACTAGCATTATCACCATAGGCGATAAAATCTCCCACTGGCGTTGTCAATATCTCAACATCTCCGTTATCCACGCCATTCCCACCTTCTAGGTAAGTCGGCAAAAAAGCAACATAGGGATGCTCCATTTCATAGAAATCTTGGCCTTCTTTGACCAAATCCTTAATATGAATCTTTTGAACCTCAATCCCCTCGTACTGGGACAAGAGATAGTCTTTCAAGCGTGTCACAAAACTTTCAGTATTGCCACTCAGACTAATATAAACTAAAGAAATTGTCTTCATATTTACCTCCATGATTTTATCTATAATCGAAAAATAACTACCAAAATTGTAACTTGATAGTTATTTTTTGTCAATACTTAGGCAAGTTCTTCTGTTTCCTCTTCTTCCGCCAAAGCTTTTTGCTGACGCCACATCTTGTAAAAGACAAGGGCTAGGAAGAGAATATTGATGACGATATAGAAAATGCTAACGGCTTGTGAAATAACACTTATCCCTAAACGCATGGTCTCATCGTGAACTAACTGCACAGCGTCTTGTAAAGTCACATAGCTATAAATCGAACCAATAATGGCTAACAAAACATAGCCGACATAAGTATAGTTTGCATATTGCAAATTCTTACGAACAAGGAAGACAATAGCTACTACCACTAAAATAGCAGATAGCACAATCAAGGCCATATTAAAAATAGAATGAGTTGATTCTGCTACTCTATAGGTGTAATTAAGCTGGTCTTCTAATTGCTGAGCACTGACCCCTGCAACTTGTTTCTGAGCGGCACGAAGGGCTTCTTTGCTAGGTAAGGGACTCAACATTCCAAACAGAGACGTAGCTGAAATAAGAGCAGACAAGATTAGCAAGACCCATAGATAAATTGGTTTTTTCATAATAGAACCTCCTGATATTATTATCGATATTATAGCACTTTTTGTAAAGGGATACAAATATTATAGTGTAGTTTCTACCTGTTTTCTGTAGGCTTTTGGCGATTTTCCGCACAATTTTCGGAACACTTTATAGAAATATCCAACATTACTGTAACCAACAGCATAACAAATATCTTCGATACTGTCACTAGTTGAAAGCAAGAGCTGCTGGGCAGCCTTAATGCGTTGTTTGTTTAAAAGCTCTGCGAAGGTCGAATTGGTTTCTCGCTTAATCAACTGTCCCAGATAGACAGGATTGATGAAGAGATCCTTACTGATATCCTTGAGGGAAAGTTCTTTCTGATAATCACGACCAATGACTTCTAGCACACTAACCACATTTTCATTCATCCGATATTGTCCAAAGAATCGGGTCAAAGTTTCCTTGATATAAGGAACCAATTCATCGAAGGTTTGAATAGCATGAATGGTTTTGACAATATCCGTCAAATCATCAGCTTTGAGATGTTCAAATAAATGAAAGACATCCATGACAAACTGGATAAAAAGCTGTTTGGTAATCGGAACACGCGGCGTATTTTCAAGAACCACCTTCTCCAAGAGATTTAACTCTTCTACGATTTGATTGAGATTTCCCTGAATGATAACCCTATAAATCGGTTCGTAATAGGCAAAGAGACTCTCAGACTGTTTTAGATTTACAGAACCGTAAAAGAGGGCTTTCTCAGCATTCAGCTTCCAGCGTTCAAAGTGTTCTTGATAAGGAGCTTCAAAGGGAGTAACGACTAAACCATCTAGGGGTTTATCAGAAATAAAAATCTGCCAGTCTTGACCCAATACATAGTAGGGAATGGTGAAAGAGCCTTGTTTTTCCTTGGATAGGCCTATCCACCAATTCTCCTTACCTCCTAGATAACTAACAAATCCAGCCACGTCTAAATCTTGACTGAGGGTCTGACTTTTCTTTCCTCTCTCGCCGAGCTGACCTGCAATCTTTTCCAGCAGATTTCCCAACTCTACCTTATCTACTGGCTTGACCAAATAGTCCACCACACTAAGGTTCATTGCTCTCTTTACATAATCAAACTCCTGATAACCTGAGAGCAGGATATAGGCGGCATCTGGTAAGATTTCTTTCATCTCCCGAATCATATCAAGCCCTGTTTTGTCGGGCATATTGACATCTGAAATGATGACATCGACGGGATTTTTCTGAACATATTCCATGGCTTCATCAGCATGACTGGCTGTTGCGACGACCTCCATATCCCACTTATCAAAGGGAATCAAACGTTTCAGACCTTCTGTCACCATGTACTCATCATCTACTAATAATACTTTATACATTTTCTCCCTTTCTACTCATCTTGAATTATAATACGATACTGAACACCCGCTTGCTCTGCAGACTCTATAGTAATGGCATAGCGGTCCCCAAAATAGAGCACAAAACGCTCATGTACATTGACAATCCCGATAGACTGCTTTTGATCACTGTAATTCGCTTGGTGTTCAAAATGTCTCTGACTTAATTTTTCTCGGAGATTTGCCAGCTTTTCAACCGACATTCCTCTACCATTATCGACCACCAAAATTTCCACAAAACCATCCTGTTTAAGAGCTTTAATGCTAATCACATTATCTGTTCGTCTGTGGTCAACACCATGAGCGAAATAATTTTCTACTAGCGGTTGCAAGGTAAACTTAGGAATCTTCATATTCTCTAACTCTGGATCTATCTTGAAACCATAGGCAATGGACTTGGGATAGCGAACCATGCAGAGATAGCTGTATTTACGGCAAAATTCTAATTCCTGTTTGAGAAGAGTTTCTCTTTCGTCGGAAATATTGTTACGCAAGAGACTACTGAACTCATAAATGATATCTGCCAACTCATCTTGACTCTGCATGACTGCGTACATACGCAAGAACTCCAGAGTATTGTACATAAAATGGGGATTAATTTGAGCCTGCAGGGCTCGCATGTTGGCATCTTTTTGACTGAGCTCTAGCTGATAAATATCATGGATATTCTTTTCCAAGCGATCCAACATATCATTGGTCGTCTCCGCGATTAGGAGCAATTCCTGATCCTTTTCAAGCGTATCAATGCGAAGACCTTCTTGTCCTTGGGCAATAGCTTGGATGGAATCCACCAAATCCACTACCTGCTTTTGATAATTAGCAAAGGTCTGCCTCAACGTCAGATAGAGAATGACAATAAAGAGAAGGCTCAAACCCACAATCAAAGCAGAGCTAGCCACTGTTCCTTGTAAAACAAAGTTTTTAGGAACTGCCACCTGAACCTGATATCCATGAGAGGTAAAACCGACAAACCAGTTCTCATGTTCCCTATTGACCCTCTCACCAATATGAAAAATCTCCGTATCAAATGGTGATGTCACAGTAACAGCCATCGGGATATGACCTCGGGTATTGTCAATTGCATGATATAAAACTTCTGGATCCAAGGATATGTAAATCACTCCTATAGATTGATCCGTTGCTGGGTCCAGAACTGGAATGCCAAAACTATTGGCCTCAGGTTTAAAGGCTTCAGCTGGCAAGACATGACCACTTCTTTTATCCCTTGTTGAAACATAAACTTCTTTAAAATCCTGCAAGACGATTGCAACACCCGTTATAGAGTCATTTTGGACATAAAGATCATCAATGTTTTCATACAGAGAAATAGAAGTTGACGAAGTTGCTTGATGCTCCAACAGCCAATAAAAATACTCAGAAGTTGACAAGCTAAAGTACTTATAAACCCCTTGTATACGGTCTTGATTGGCTACTAAATCTTGCGCCAGTTGGGCTGATTCTCTATAATAATACTCCACCTCATCGACTGTTCGAGTGGTTACACGCTGGGCTACTCTTTGAGCTTCCTTTTCCCGTGAATCCCAGTCAGCGTAAGAGAGTAAGATTGCAAAACTTGCAATAATAATCATCATAACTGAACTATAGGTTCTTAGAAGCGTATGTAGCCAAAACTGCTTCATCCTACTTTGTCGCCAATTTTTCATGGATACTTTCATAGACCGGTTCCAACATATCACTGATAAAGAAATGCCACATCCCAATTCCTACAAAGAAAAGTAGGGCAGGCATATAGTAACCAATTGCCACAAGTAGCACAGTTCCAAGGAGAACCTTGGCCACAGCCACTAAGCTCATAAAGATGCCAATCAAGGATAGTTTGAGACTATTTAGATAGGACAAGTCAAAATAAACTTGTAGTTTCAAAGACACTGTATAAGCCAAAAACAGCAGGGCAACTACTAGAACATTCAAAAAGGTCGCAATCAAATGAACAATAGTCTGATGAGGCAATTGCACCAAGAGATACAAGCCGTAGACCAAAACTAAATCCACTCCTAGAAAGCTATAAAAAATCAGGTTGCTTGAGACAAAATTTTGCTTGTAAAGAGACCAAGCCTCCTTCAAACTATATTCTCGAAAACTATAACCATGTTCTGCATATAAGCTCATCAAGGTGGCGCTAGCCGGCGCTAGACCAAGGATAATTCCCCCTGCTAAGGTTAATAGCCAAAAGAAGGCTGTCGCAATCATCCCTAAAAAGAAACGATTAAAGACAAAGTCTAAAAACCTACCCATGATATCCTCCTAAAATTAACTATGAAACTATTATATCATATTTCAAGCGTTTTCAAAACTTATAGTGCCCATTTACAATCCCACCAAACCGTGGTACAATGAGAATTGTGAAAAAATTATCAGGAGACAATTCATGAAAAAATCTATCTTAACTACACTGCTTTTTGCAGTTCTTTACTTCCTCTGCATGGGGATTGGTGTCCTTTTGGGCAATCTCTTTGACCAAACTGGAAACATGTTTTATGCGCCTGCCTTTACTGCCCTTGTCGGCGGTAGCGTCTATATGATTCTGGTCGCAAAAGTTCCGCGCTTTGGAGCCATTACCACTATCGGCCTTGTCATTGCTCTCTTTTTCTTGGGAACTAAACACGGTGCTGGTGCCTTCCTTCCTGGAATTATCTGTGGCCTCCTAGCAGATGCAGTAGCTAGCCTTGGAAAATACAAGGACCAAACAAAGAACTTTCTTTCTTTTATTATTTTTGCCTTTAGCTCAACTGGCCCAATCTTACTTATGTGGATTGCGCCCAAAGCCTATATGGCTACCCTTCTAGCAAGAGGAAAATCGCAAGAATATATCGACCGTATCATGGTTGCTCCAGACCCTGGAACCATCCTTCTATTTATCGCAAGTGTTGTCATCGGAGCCCTAGTTGGTGCCTTGATTGGACAATCCTTGAGTAAAAAATTTGCGCAGAAAATCTGATTACTAAAAAAGAGCCAAACGGCTCTTTTTTATTTATGACTCAATTTTTTGGTCAGGAAGTCTCCCAAGAATTGGATTGCAAAGATAATCAAAATGATAATGATGGTTGCCAAGATGGTCACATCGTGATTGTAGCGATTAAATCCATAAGCGATGGCTACGTTACCAATACCACCAGCTCCAACTGCTCCCGCCATAGCTGTTTCCCCAACAAGGGAAATCAAGGTCACAGTCGTTACACGGATCAAGTCTGGAAGGCCTTCTGATAGGTAAACACCTACGATATCCCAGAATGTCGCTCCGCTAGCTTGAGCCGCCTCAATGACACCACCATCTAGCTCAGCCAATACCACCTGTACTTGACGGGCAAAGAAGGCAAAGACTGCAAAAGATAGCGGTACGATAGCCGCATTTGGACCAATGCTTGTTCCTACGATTAGATGAGAGAAGGGTGACAAGACTGCCAAGAGAATGATAAAAGGAACCGCACGGAAAATAGAGGTGATTTTATCCAAAATCCAAAAAACAACTTTATTTTCCAAAACACCACCTCGTGCTGTCAAGACAAGGAAGAGCCCTGCTACCAGTCCCAAGAGCCCTCCGATGATGAAGGAAAGAACTGTCATATAGAGGGTTAGGTAGATGGCTGTTCCCCAGCCAGCCTGACCAGCCCAGCCCATTTTATAGACATTTGGTAAATAGGTTTGAATCAATGATTCCATCTTACTGTCCTCCCTTCAATACTTTTAGCTGCACACCTGCTTGACGAATGGTTTCTTGAGCACCTGCTAGCGCTGCTTTTTCACCTGACAAGACCACAACCAATTCTCCAACAGGAGTGCCATCGAGGATTTCGATATTCCCATAGAGGATATTAGCCGTTACTTGGTAACGCTTGTACAGTTCATTCAAAAGTGGCTCGTCTGTTGAAACACCTGCATACTTAAGCTGCACCAAGAGGCTGTTTTCAGACAAGTGTTCCACGATTTCTTGCTTCTCGATTTTGACCATGGCTTCGTCAATACCTGTAGCTGTTGAGATAAAGTCTTGAGTCAAAGGTTGTTTAGGGTCTGAGAAGATTTCAAGAACACTACCCTCTTCAATCAAATGCCCATCCTGCATAACTGCCACACGATTGGCAATATCTTTGACAATCTGCATTTCATGCGTAATCAAGACAACAGTTAATCCTAATTTTTGGTTCAAATCTTGCAATAAGGCCAAAATCTGCTTGGTTGTCTTAGGGTCAAGGGCAGAAGTTGACTCATCTGAAATCAAGATTTTTGGATCATTGGCCAAGGCACGCGCAATGGCCACACGCTGTTTTTGCCCTCCAGATAGTTGTGAAGGGTAGTTTTCAGCACGGTCTGCTAAGCCAACCAAGTCCAACAACTTAGCTACTTTAGCCTTCTTTTCTTCCTTGCTGAGTCCAGAGTGTTTAAGTGCAAAGGCTACATTCTCCTCTGCTGTCTTTTGGCTCATCAGGTTAAAATGCTGGAAAATCATCCCGATATCCTGACGTTTACGACGCAACTGCTCTGCCGTCAAAGTCACCTTACCATCAAAAATCACATCGTCGTCAATGGTAATTTTCCCTGCAGATGGTTTTTGCAAGAGATTAATCACCCGTACAAGGGTTGATTTCCCTGCTCCAGAATATCCAACGATTCCGTAGATATCCCCTTCTTGGATGTGAATGGTCACATCCTTGACCGCTGTAATGGTTCTCTTCTTTTGATGAAAAGTCACATCGATCTGATCTAACTTGATAATATCTCTACTCATAGCTTCTAATCAGCTCCTCTACTAATTCAATATGGGTGTAATAATCGGCGATTCGCACGTTCTCATCTCCACCGTGGTCTCGACTGTTGGCATTTCCTAGACCGAAGGCCACCATTGGCACCTCTAGGGCATCAAAGACCGTATGCATAGGCCCTGTCCCCGCTGTCGTCGGCAAGACTGAAACGCCCTGTGGATAGAATTTCTTGGCCAACTCGATTACATTGAGAATGGCTGGTGCGCTCATATCGCTTCGATAGCTCATCTCTCCCAAGGTATAGTATAATTCTACCTTATCAAAGCCATTTTTGTCTAGCTGTTTCCGAATTTTTTCCAGAACATCATGCGGTTCTAGACCAGGAACCAAACGAACCTCTAGCTTAGCACTGGCTTCTGCTGGCAAAATCGTTTTAACGCCTTGTCCTTGGTAACCTGACTGAATCCCTTCGATATTGAGAGCAGGTTCAAAAAAGAAACGTTTGAGAAAGGCTGCACGATCCTCTTGTAAGAGAGGCAATTCCAAACCATAAATCTGGCTGATTTCCCCAGGATTGCGTTGGGCGTAAGTATCCACCAAGGCCAATTCTCGTTCATTTGGTTCTTGAACTTCTTCGTACAAACCTTCAACCAAGATACGGCCATCTGCGGCACGAAGAGACTGTAAGGCTTGAAGGAGGTACCAAGGAGCTGATTCCACAACCCCACCATAACTCGAGTGGATATCGACATCAGCACTTTTCACCTTGGCATCAAAAGTCACAATCCCCTTATTTCCACCAGAAATTTCTAACTGTTCCAAGGCATTTTTGGTTCCTTGTTCCCAGACCAACAAATCTGCACCACGGAGTTTATCCGCATGTTTTTCCAGATACTTATCTAGGTCTGTCGAAGCCGATTCCTCCGCTCCCTCCATGATAAAACTGATATTGACAGGCAGGTCATCATGGTGTTGCATGTATTTTCTCAAAGCACTCAAACGAGCCGTGATATGACCCTTATCATCGTCAACCCCACGCCCATACATGAAACCATTGCGCACCGAAAGAGTAAAAGGATCCTCCGTCCACACCTGATCTCCGTCAGCTGGTACAGTGTCATAGTGGTTATAGAAAATCAAGGTCTTGGCATCTGGGCGCGAACTCTTGAAATGCGCCATGACAAAGGGAGCCGTATAAGTCTCATCAATCTCCACTTCAGCCCCCACACGCTTGAAAATCTCACCCAGATAGTTGGCAACTTCTTTGAGACCCACCTGTTGGGCAAAGACCGACTTCTTAGAAATCAAGGTACGCAAAACCTCAAAATAATGCTGGGCTACATGATCCTTTTCAAATTTTTCAATCTGTTCTTGTTCGCTAGGAAAAACCATATTCTCTCTACCTTTCTATGAACCTATAGTCTTCTTTACAATTCATGCTCTATACAAAAGCAAGAGGTGGAATTCTCTCTCCCACCTCCCTGTTTCTTATTACCAAACTGGTTGATCCAAACCGTCTGATGTTTCTTCAATAACTTTTTTCACTTCATCTGTATGGTAAGCTGCAACAACTTTCTTGATAGCATCCGCCTTAGGTGATGTTTCCCAATCTTTTTTCGCAACGATAATGTTGTACCATTGTTTTGAATTTTCATCAGCTTGTTCTTTGAAAAGTGCTTTCTTGTAGTCCAATTTTGCTTCTGTAACGAAGGTATTGTTTACAACGGCAGCGTCAACTGATGACAATGAACGTGCTGTTTGGCTAGCGTCCAATTCAGTGATTTTCAAGTTCTTTGGATTTTCTTTGATGTTAGCAACTGTTGCAAGAGCAGTTCCTGAAACGTCCAATTTAATCAAGCCAGCTGATTGAAGCAAGTAAAGTGCACGACTTTCGTTTGTAGCATCGTTTGGTACAGCGATTTCTCCGTTTGCTGGGATGTCTTCTACTTTAGTGTACTTGTTGTCACTTCCATTCAAACCTGAGTAAAGACGGATTGGAGAGATGTAAGTATCTGCAATCGCTACAAGGTCTTTCCCGTTTTCTTTGTTCCAGTTGTTCAAGAAGTTATAGTGTTGGAAAGCGTTCAAATCTACTTCGCCATCAGCAGTTGCCTTGTTTGGTTGTGAGTAGTCTGTGAACTCTGTAAATTCCAAAGTGATACCGTCTTTTTTAACCAATTCTTGGACCTTATCCCAACGAGCTTCTTCAGAACCGCTACGGTTCACTGTTGCGATTTTGATAGTTGTTGCATTGTCTGCTTTCTTTTCTGAGTTTCCGCAAGCTGCAAGAGCCAAACCTGCGACTGTAGCAAGGGCTGCTACACCAAGCCATTTTTTGATTTTCATGATTCTTTCTCCTTAAAAATAATACTGTATCAGTATCTCACAATTTGTTTGATTTCACAAATTGTTATTAGATAGTCAGATATATAGTTTAAAGCTATATCCCTAAAAACTGAGAAATCACCCACCTTACTCAGAATGGATAATTTCAAGCAATTATTTAATATCCGCTTCTGCTGGTAGATAATTGTCTCCGAAGAATTGTTTTGACAATTTTTCAAGAGTTCCGTCTTTGTAGAGTTCTTGGATACGTTTGTCTACAAATGTTTTCAACTCATCTTGACCTTTAGCAAGAAGTGGGTAAACGTAAGGTTGTTGGTCGCTTGGAAGATCGATGACTTTCAAGTTGTCCAAACCTTGGTTCTTGATGACTGTTTCAACAGTGATTTTATCAAAAATCTTGTAGTCAAACTGACCATCGCTCAAGTGGCCCATGATTTGTTGTAAGTTTGCTTTAGTATAGTTAAGGACAGTTGGGTTATCTGAGTGTTGTTTGTTGTAGTCTTCTAACTGTTTCGCAGATGTTGTTCCTTGAACAACTTCTGTTGATTTTCCACCAACATCATCAAGCGATTTGATGCTAGAATCGTCTTTCTTGACTACAAGAACGTTAGGGTCTTTAACAGTTGGGGCTGCATAAAGGTATTTTTCAGCACGTTCTTTCGTGTAGCTGATGTTGTTAACAGCCATTTGATAACGGTCAGCGTCAAGTCCTGCAAAGACACCTGACCACTCTGTCTTCTCAAACTTGACATCATACTTGTCAGAGTCTTTAAAGATAGCGCGAACGACTTCAATCTCATAACCAGTCAATTCGCCATTTTCTTCATAGTTGAATGGTTTTGGTGAAGAATTAGTTGCAACAATAATTTCTTTCTTGCTAGCTGCTTCTCCTTCTTTCTTAGCACCACCTGAGCAAGCTGCTAGCACACCTGCAGAAACAAGCCCTAGGGCAGCAAGAGAGGAGTATTTAACGATTTTTTTCATGTCATTTCCTCCAAAATAAAATACCTTATAATCTTAACAGAAAAAGAGCATTTACGCCATTATATGATATCTATCTCTGTGATAGGTTTTCTTTATGGCTGATTTAAAAGAGCAAACGCAAGGCGGCAATCAAGACTACTCCAAAGAGAACCGTTCCAACTAGATTGCGGTAGCGAACTGAAAAATCACCCATCTTACTCAGAATGGATGATTTCAGGAAATTATTTAATATCAGCTTCTGCTGGTAGGTAAGTGTCTCCGAAGAATTGTTTTGACAGTTTTTCAAGAGTTCCGTCTTTGTAGAGTTCTTGGATACGTTTGTCTACAAATGTTTTCAACTCATCTTGACCTTTAGCAAGAAGTGGGTAAACGTAAGGTTGTTGGTCGCTTGGAAGTTCAATCACTTTCAAGTTGTCCAAACCTTGGTTCTTGATAACTGTTTCAACACCGATTTTATCAAAAATCTTGTAGTCAAACTGGCCATCACTCAAGCGTCCCATGATTTGTTGGAAGTCTGCTTTAGTATAGTTAAGGACAGTTGGATTATCTGAGTGTTGTTTGTTGTAGTCTTCTAACTGTTTCGCAGATGTTGTCCCTTGAACAACTTCTGTTGATTTTCCACCGATATCATCAAGCGATTTGATGCTAGAGTCATCTTTTTTCACTACAAGAACGTTAGGGTTTTTAGCAGTTGGGGCTGCGTAAAGGTATTTTTCAGCACGTTCTTTAGTGTAGCTGATGTTGTTAACGGCCATTTGGTAACGGTCAGCGTCAAGTCCTGCAAAGACTCCTGACCACTCTGTCTTCTCAAACTTGACATCATACTTGTCAGAGTCTTTAAAGATAGCGCGAACCACTTCAATTTCATAACCAGTCAATTCGCCATTTTCTTCATAGTTGAATGGTTTTGGTGAAGCATTGGTTGCAACGATAATTTCTTTCTTGCTAGCCGCTTCTCCTTCTTTCTTAGCACCACCTGAGCAAGCCGCAAGCACACCTGCAGCAACAAGCCCTAGGGCAGCAAGAGATGAATATTTAACGATTTTTTTCATGTCATTTCCTCCAAAATAAAATACCTTATAATCTTAACAGAAAAAGAGCATTTACGCCATTATATGATATCTATCTCTGTGATAGGTTTTCTTTATGGCTGATTTAAAAGAGCAAACGCAAGACGGCAATCAAGACTACTCCAAAGAGAACTGTTCCGACTAGATTGCGATAACGAAAGGCTACCCAAGCTGTTGGAAAGACTGCTAAGAAGTCTAGCCATTTGATTTGAGGCAGGCTACCAACCTTACCTGTCACTACGCTTGAAAGAATCAAGGAAAAGATAATAGAAACGGGCAAGAACTTCAAAAAACGTTCAACAATCGCAGGCAAGCCCTTATACTTGACCAAGATGAAGGGAATCATACGAGGAATCCAAGTCACCAAGCCAGAGAAAATAACTGCTAATAAAAGATACTTACTGACCATCTAAAACCACCCCCATTGTACAACCAAGTAGCGTCGCAAACAGAACAGCTAGCGACTGAGACACCACTGTCAAGAGCAAAAAGAAGGACACCGCAACAACTGCTAGGATAATAAGCAGTTTGCGGACAGGAATCCGTCTTTGCATAATCTGGAATTGCGAAGCAAAAATTCCGATGAACATCCCAACAAGAGCAAAATCCAAGCCAAAGATTTCTGGATTTGGTAGCAGGCCACCCAGAGCTGTTCCGACAACTGTTCCCACAAACCAAGCCACATAGCTGTTGAGATTGTTTCCGTGCATCCACATAGGATTGACCTTGTCTGTATGGGCCAATTCGCCCATCAAAACGCCATAGGTCTCGTCAGTCAAAAGGCTAGACATACCGATATTTTGCCAGAGACTGGTATGACGGAAATAGGTTGACGCATGCAAACTCAATAAAAAGAGACGCAAATTAATCAAAAAAACCGTCATAGCAATAGCTGCCACAGGTGCTTGAACCGCAATCAGTGCCAACATGGCAAACTGGGCACTCCCAGCATAAACAAATAGGCTCATCAATCCCATCTCAACAGGTGTCACATAGGGCGCACCGATAATCCCACAGGCAAGGCCAATACTGACATAACCAAGGGCCGTCGGCATGGCTGCCTGCGCTCCCTCCCAAAATCCTTTTTCTCTCATCTTTCTCCTCATATTGTCTTAATAGGTGGACTGAATCGGTTCCAGCCACAGCATGGACTATTATAACACATTCAGGAAAGAGAAAAAGTCTGCTGATTGTGCCCATCATAAAAGACTGGCAATCCAGTCTCAAACATATATTATAGAAATTATCCGCTAAATGTTTTCACGAATATCAAAGAACATGAAAAGGCAACTAGAAGAAATAGCAATAAAACAAAGTTAGTAGCAATAGTTACTAAAACTAAGATCATTTTTATGAAAAGGATACCTAAAAATGCGATTACAAACAAATATACGAGTATTCAGTAAGGAAATAAACTAAATGGGTAGAATACCTAGAACACTCTTCCTAAAATATTACTAAGCAAATGAAATTACAGCAACGGTAAAATTTGACCAATGCCATTGTAGACTATATGCAACCCAATAGGCCAATAAATGGACTTGGTTACTCTAAACAAGACTGCAAATATGAGACCGCCACCCATATAGACGAAAAAGTCTGTCAAGACCCAACCGTGATTACTAATGTGTAAGATTCCAAATAATATAGCTGAGCCAAGTACATCCAGTCCCCATTTCTTCCCTTTTTCCAGAGCAGTCATTACTAATCCACGATAAATCATGTCTTCAAAAATGGGACCTGCAATCACAGGATAAAAGAAATACATCAAAAATGCCGTAGCTCCTGTAAAAGTAGGAGTAGCATGTTGATAAGAAATTGCATTTCGAGTAGGTGGGAAAAGAAAAAAGGTAACGAAATTCCAAACAACAAAAGCAAGCAGAGCTAGGAAGGAATAGAAAAGATAGGATCCTTTAAACTTTCTACTATTGATTTTCTGCCATTTCCCTGACCAAACCATAACAATAAAAGCAAGCAGAACCACAAGAAAATTTAACATCATATCCGACAGATAATAGGCAAAGTCAGATAGCCCAGTAACAAGGTCGCTGCGTAAAACTAGAACACTGAACTTCTGGTCAGCAATAACTAATAGAATAGCTATAATAAGGTAGTAGCCTGAGATTATCTTTTTCATCCTATTTTCTCCTATACTATGAAATAATTATAGTATAACACGGAAATCACCACATTTTAGTAAATCGCATATTTGATATTTTTTCTTATAGAAATCTCTCATTTGCGATAGTAGATTAATCGATAAGTTCTTTGTATTGCTGCAAACGCAATTCGAAGAGGGCTAGCAATTGTGGATTTTCTAATACTTGCAGAGATTGGATAAAGTGTTCAATCTCTTTTTGATTGCTTCCTTTGGTTTGAAGAAAGACACTCATTTTCTTTAAAAATTGCCACGATACTTTCTCAAAAACATCGTACGGACGCAACATGCTCTCCAACTCGGCTTCGAAGATTGGGATGTATGAGAAAAGTTTTCGCTCCATGAGCTCTGATAAGATATTTAAGAGTCCTTGCTTCATATACAATCGATTGTGTACTAACTCTTTAAATTCTTTGGATTTTTCAATTAAAGCAGTTGATAAAAATATCAAATCTTGATTACTCAAGAAAGGCATTGTATTGCAAAAAAGATAGAGTTCAAACCAGGTCCAAGACTCAATAGCATAGAGATAGATGGTCAGAAACTCCCTATCCTCATCTGTTAGCGGATAGCTCTTATTTAAGGAATGGATGGCATTTTTAATCACAATAGCATTCAAACGACGATAGGTCTGCGCCATCTGTTCTTGTTCGACTTCCTCCAACAGTTGCTCTAAGCCAGCAATATCTTGATGGACAAACCGATCCACAACCTTTCTACCAATTCGCATATGTGGAGATTCTTGATAATTGTTGAGCTTATGACCAAACTCATCGAAGGTCACATTGATTCCTTGGATGGCTAAGAGCAGCTTGTCCGCAGATAGCATAGACTGTCCTAGTTCAAACTTAGACAACTGAGAAGCTGTTAGTCCAGCACAAGCCACATCTGACTGCTTGAGCTTTCTTGCCAAGCGCAATTCCTTATAAAATTCTCCCAATTCCATTCTCTCAATCATCTGACCACCTCCTAGCTTTTGCATATTATATCATTATTTTTATAGTTTTGTCAAAATATTCTGACACTTCAAAAGGTGAAAAAGCCAGCCTTAAGCTGACTCCTTATTCCATCGTATCAAAAGCGAGGCTTGGTTTGGCATTGAGGTCCAAGTTTGCAAAGTTTTCTTTGTTCCACTCGCTGACGCTGGCATAGGCAATCATTCCTGCATTGTCTCCGCAGAGGCGCAGAGGTGGGATGATAACCTTGACATCTGTGATTTCAGTTGCTAGGCGTTCTCTGAGACCTTTATTGGCTGCCACACCACCTGCCACGACAAGGGTTTTAACAGGGTATTTCTCCAAAGCCTTCTTAGTTTTTGCCATAAGAATATCCAAAACAGCTGCTTGGAAGGAAGCACACAAGTCCTCTGTTGACAAGCTTTCTCCTTTTTGCTCGGCATTGTGGTGAAGGTTGATAAAGGCAGACTTCAAACCAGAAAATGAAAACTCCAGATTATCCTCCTTCATCATGGCACGAGGAAAATCATAAATATCCTGTCCCTGATGAGCTAGCTCGTCAATCTCACGACCGGCAGGATAGGTCAAGCCCATGACACGTCCAACCTTATCATAGGCCTCACCAACCGCGTCATCTCGCGTCTCCCCAACAATCTTGTAATCACCAGCCTCGGAAACATAAACTAACTCTGTGTGTCCACCGCTGACCAAGAGGGCTAGCAAGGGAAACTCCAAAGGCTCTACACTTTGAGCGGCCATGAGGTGACCTGCCATGTGGTTAACAGGGATAAGTGGAAGTCCGTGCGCCCAAGCAAAGGCCTTAGCAGCTGACAAGCCAACTAGCAAGGCTCCAACCAAGCCCGGCCCATAGGTAACCGCCACAGCTGTCACGTCCTCTTCTGTAATCCCTGCTTCTGCCAGAGCCTCCTCGATACAGGCTGTAATGACCTCGACATGGTGACGACTGGCTACTTCAGGCACTACGCCCCCAAAACGTTTGTGACTCTCAATTTGACTAGCAATGACATTGGACAAGAGTTCATCGTCGTTTTTCAAGACGGCAACACTAGTCTCATCACAAGATGTCTCAAATGCTAAAATATATCTATCCTTCATCTATTTCTCTCTTCATGATGATGGCGTCCTCGACTGGGTCATGGTAGTAGGCCTTTCGCTCAGCGATGACTGCCATCTTTTCTTTCTTGTAAAATGCTTGCGCTCGTTGATTTGACTTTCTGACTTCGAGGAAAATCTCCTTATCTGTCGACAATTGAGCAAACAAGGCTGACGCAATCCCCTTACCCTGATAGGCTCCTTTAACAGCGATTTGCAAGACTTCCGCCTCAAAGATATTTTCCTGCACAGCTAGAAATCCAATCACTTCGGTCCCATCATAAGCCAGAGCATACCAAGTCTGATCTTGGGAAAGGTCTGCTTGGATTTGTTCCAGCGTCCAAGGGCTGACTGGGTAAACAGCTGCCATGACAGCGTAGATGTCCTGAGCCAAGTCAGGCTTCTGTTGGATTCGTTTAATTTCTATCATAGGCGTTTAATGTAAGACTCGCCAGACTCTGTATGGTTCTTGAGCCAGTTTTCCTCAGCCTCAACACGTTTGAGATAATTCGGCACAAAGTCGTGCAAGGAGTCTGCTTCCTTGTCCCAAGCCAAAAGAGCAAGATTGGCTGCATTTGGCAAGGTTTCTTTGAAATTAGTCCTTGGCAAGTGTTCTTGAATCTGCTCCACAAAGGGGACAACTTCTCCGACAAAGGTTACCTGACTAGCACCCTTGATTAGCTCAATAACTCGATCAAAGGGCAGGTGTGCTTCTGGCATGACAGGTTTGGCATTTTCATAAAATCCTGCGTAAACATTGTTGCGACGCGCATCCATTAAAGGGACAAACAAGCCTTCCTGTTGGTATGGCACCAGAGCCAAGAGGCTAGACATACCAACTAATTCAATGTTCAGAGTATGAGCTAAGGTTTTGGCAGTCGCTACCGCAATTCGCAAGCCTGTGTAGCTGCCTGGCCCTTCAGCCACCACGATTCTGTCCAAATCATTGGGCGTCCAGTCCAAACTTGTCATCAAAAAATCAATGGCAGGCATGAGGGTAATACTGTGATTTTTCTTAATATTAATCGTCGTCTCAGCAAGAACCTGCTTGTCCTCTAAAATAGCCAGAGAAAGAGCCTTGCTGGACGTATCAAAAGCTAATACTTTCATAACACATTCCTATCTTTTTGTCTGCTTACTATTATACTACAAAAGATGGCGCATGGGAATTTTCTTTATCCCTAAACAAAAATGCGTAACTTCTCAAAGTAACTTCCATCTCTCTCCCAAAACTGGAAGTTAGTCTCAGACGATGAATTATGCTAGAATTAAGTCTGAGACTTTTCGTGAGGAGGTACCTCATGACGAAAAAACAAAAACATCTCACTCTAGAAGACCGTATTGACATCCAAACTGGAATCAGCCAACAGGAGACTTTCCGTTCCATCGCTGAGAAGATGGGGAAAGACCCGTCAACGATTTCAAAGGAAATCAAGCGCAATCGCATCATGCATCCAACATCCGTCAAATCTGATTGCACGGATTGCCCTCTTCTCAAAAAAGCTCCTTATGTCTGTAACAACTGTCTAAAAAAGAGGACGGATTGTGGGTTTAACCGCTATCTTTACTACGCGAAAAAGGCACAGGAGCAGTACGAGACTATGTTGAGGGAATCCAGACAGGGCATTCCCCTAAACAAGGAAAGTTTTTATCAGATGGACAAGATCTTAACCCTAGGCATCCAGAAGAAACAAAGCATCTACCATATCATTCAGACACATAACCTACCTGTGTCGAAAGCTACGGTGTATCGGCATGCCAAGCTGGGCTATCTGACAGCCAAGCCCATTGATTTCCCTCGGATGGTCACGTTCAAGGAACGCAGAAAATCCAGAAAAGTAGCTATTCCCAAAGAGCTGAAAATTGGGCGGACCTATCAAGATTTCCAAGAGTTACGAGAAACTGATGATTTCTTCAAATGGTTGGAAATGGACACGGTCATCGGCAGACCTGGTGGAAAGCTACTGCTCACCTTCAACGTTTCCTTCTGTAATTTCCTCTTCGCCTTGCTTTTGGACAACAAGACTGCTCTGGAAGTCGCCACTAAATTCGCAGCTTTGAAAGAAAGAGTCATGGACGGAGGGTATGCGTTCCATCAGCTGTTCCCTGTCATTCTCACAGACAACGGATCTGAGTTCGCCTATGTGGAGGAGCTTGAGCGAGACATTGATGGGAAGTCTCACCTCTACTTCTGCGACCCTAGCCGTCCTGACCAGAAGGGGCGGATTGAGAAGAACCATACGGTTTTGCGAGCCATTCTTCCCAAGGGCACTTCCTTTGACCAACTGACTCAGAAAGACGTCAATCTAGTCATTTCCCATGTCAATTCCTTGAAACGAGAAGAGTTTCAAGGAAAATCTGCTTACGACGTCTTCACCTTCACCTTTGGCGAGGACATCGCTGCTCTTCTGGGTTGCCAATTTGTCAAACCAGAAGACACACACTTATCACCTGATTTATTGAAATAAAGGGAATTTTCCCCTCTAACTACACATCTTATCACCATCGAAAAGTCTCACACTAAACGCTAGCAACTGGAATTTACTCTAAGACGACTCTGTTTTAGGGCTATTTGTCGTGCACTTTTTTCTGAGTCTTTTCGCTTTTGAACCCTTATATATCAAGAAAAAGAAAACCAGTGGAAGTTAGTCTAAGACGGATTTCCACTGATTTCACGCATTTTTCTCATACTAAAAGCTAGGTTGTGGGAAACTGGAAGTTAGTTTTAGAAGTTACCCTAAACAAAAATGCCTATACTTAGCTAAAAAATAATTCGCAAATAAAATTCAAAAAAATGCTCACTTTTTCTTTTACTTTACGAATATAAAAGTGAACAAGAAAAAAGGAGGAAAGTTCAATGACAAATTTTGACGTTCTTGACAATCAATTTTTATCCTTATCTGAAAATGAATTATCAGATATTGATGGCGGTCTCGCTCCCTTGGTTATCCTTGGAGTAGCAGTATCTTGGAAAGCTATTGCAGCTGGAGCAGCACTTGTAGGTTCTGGTTTGGCAGCTGGTTATTTTTTAGGAGGAGATTAATATGATGAAAGATTTGAACAACTATCGTGAAATTTCTAATAAGGAATTGCAAGAAATCAATGGCGGTTTTGGGATAGGTGTTGGTATCGCTTTATTTATGGCAGCCTACACCATTGGAAAAGATCTTCGTAAAAAGTTTGGATAAGTTATGATAGATAGACAACACATGTTTAGAAGGATGAATTTTATTTTTTTCATCTCTTACAGTTTGCTCAGCATTCTCAATGATTTAAACATTACTACTATCCCTTTACCATTCGATTTATCTGTTTGTATTGTTTTATTTTTATGTTTCAACTCTATTTTTGAACAGAAGAATCATTAACATAAAACTAATAAGCTCTGAAAATTTCATTGTCATGTCATTTTAGAAAAATGCAAAGACCACCTCATCTTGATAGATGGGGTGGAATTTTCTTTGCCCCCAAACAAAAAGCCCCAGCATGAGCAGGGCATCTAAGCATTTAATCCAAAGTAAAATACAAACCAAACGACATAGGTTACGAGGAGGAGAAAAAGCGAGTAGAGAGTCACAAAGGTAATTTTCCACAAGAACTTGCTTTGTCGTTGTTCCAGTTTGACAAATAGAAGATTCCCTCCATAAACACAAGCAACAAAAACAATAAAAGCTACCAAGCGAACCCCGATAGCAAAAGCAAATAAGTTATACATAGGGCAACCTCCTTGACTTAAAATCTATATGGAATTATGACAAGCAATAAATTTCACTTCCGTTATCAATATAACACATTTTCTTTATTTTTGCAAACGCTTACCAAATGAATCGACCTGTGACTTTCTCGTTTCCGTCTTTTACTAATTTTTCATTTTGTGGTATAATTGAAATAATTGTAACGAATCAAGGTCAATCTAGACACGAAATGGAATGAAATCAAGCAAATATCTGCTAAAAGTTTGGAATAAGCTGACCTGTAAATAGAAAGGAACTATATGATTTACAAAGTTTTTTACCAAGGAACAAAAGAACGTAGCCCACGCCGTGAAACAACACGCGCACTTTACCTAGACATCGATGCCAGCTCAGAACTTGAGGGTCGTATCGCTGCTCGCCAACTTGTCGAAGAAAATCGCCCAGAATACAATATCGAGTATATCGAACTCTTGTCTAACAAATTGCTAGATTACGAAAAAGAAACTGGCGCCTTCGAAATCACGGAGTTCTAATATGGCCTATACTCTTAAACCTGAAGAAGTCGGCGTTTTTGCCATCGGTGGTCTGGGAGAAATCGGGAAAAACACTTACGGGATTGAATACCAAGATGAGATTATTATCGTCGATGCTGGGATTAAATTCCCAGAAGATGACTTGCTGGGTATCGACTACGTCATTCCTGATTATTCTTACATCGTGGACAATATCGACCGCGTCAAGGCTGTTTTGATTACCCACGGACACGAGGACCACATCGGTGGGATTCCTTTCCTACTCAAGCAAGCAAATGTCCCTATCTATGCTGGACCGCTTGCCTTGGCTTTGATCCGTGGAAAACTCGAAGAACACGGCCTCTTGCGCAACGCCAAACTTTACGAAATCAACCACAATACTGAGTTGACCTTTAAAAATCTCAAGGCAACTTTCTTTAGAACGACTCACTCTATTCCAGAACCTTTGGGGATTGTCATTCATACTCCTCAAGGGAAAATTGTCTGTACGGGTGACTTCAAGTTTGACTTAACACCAGTTGGTGAACCAGCAGATTTGCACCGTATGGCAGCTCTTGGTGAAGACGGTGTACTCTGTCTTCTGTCTGACTCAACAAATGCGGAAGTGCCAACCTTTACCAACTCTGAAAAAGTCGTTGGCCAGTCCATCATGAAGATTATCCAAGGCATTGAAGGACGTATTATCTTTGCATCCTTTGCCTCAAATATCTTCCGTCTCCAACAAGCAACAGAAGCTGCTGTTAAAACTGGACGCAAGATCGCTGTCTTTGGTCGTTCTATGGAAAAGGCCATTGTCAACGGAATCGAGCTTGGCTACATTAAAGCTCCTAAGGGAACCTTTATCGAGCCAAATGAAATCAAAGATTATCCTGCAGGAGAAGTTCTGATCCTCTGTACAGGTAGTCAGGGCGAACCAATGGCAGCCCTCTCTCGTATTGCCAACGGAACCCACCGTCAGGTACAACTCCAACCAGGTGATACAGTTATCTTCTCTTCTAGTCCAATCCCTGGAAACACTACTAGCGTCAACAAGCTGATTAACATCATTTCTGAAGCTGGTGTCGAAGTTATACACGGTAAGGTTAACAATATCCATACATCTGGACACGGTGGCCAGCAAGAGCAAAAACTTATGCTCCGCTTGATTAAGCCAAAATACTTCATGCCTGTCCACGGTGAATACCGCATGCAAAAAGTCCATGCTGGACTTGCGGTGGATACTGGTGTTGAGAAGGACAATATCTTTATCATGAGCAATGGTGATGTGCTTGCCCTTACTGCTAACTCAGCTCGTATTGCAGGTCATTTCAACGCCCAAGACATCTATGTTGATGGAAATCGTATCGGTGAAATCGGTGCTGCTGTCCTCAAAGATCGTCGTGATTTATCTGAAGATGGTGTCGTTCTGGCAGTCGCAACTGTTGACTTCAAGTCTCAAATGATTCTGTCTGGTCCAGACATCCTCAGCCGAGGCTTTGTCTACATGAGAGAGTCTGGTGACTTGATTCGCCAAAGCCAGCGTATCCTCTTCAATGCCATTCGTATCGCACTGAAAAATAAGGATGCTAGCGTTCAATCTGTCAATGGTGCCATTGTCAACGCTATTCGCCCCTTCCTCTATGAAAATACAGAACGTGAACCGATCATCATCCCAATGATCCTTACACCAGATGAAGAATAAAGTAAGAAAACAGCTCCGTCTTCGGAGCTGTTTTTCTCTATGCTTTCTTTTGAGATTGAAACTCAATAAAAATCGAAATCAGACTAGAAGGCTAGGCGAAAGCATAACTTGAGTTAGGTGAGCCGAAGCCGACGACGTATCATTTTGATTTTTGAAGAGTTTTAGAAATACTATGATTTTTACCTTCCAGATACACCATCAAAATAGAAATATCTGCTGGGTTTACTCCCGAAATACGGCTGGCTTGGCCGATGGTTTCTGGATTGATAAGTTTGAACTTCTGACGGGCTTCCGTCGCAATAGAATCAATATCATCCCAATCAATATTGGCTGGAATGCGTTTTTCTTCCATGCGTTTCATCTTAGCAACCTGGTCCATGGCTTTGGAAATATAGCCTTCGTACTTGATTTCTGTTTCAATCAATTCGATAATCTTGTCATCCAAGTCCTCTGCAGCTGGTCCGATGAAGGCTACCACATCTTGGTAAGAGACTTCTGGACGGCGAAGGAATTCCTTGGCTGTCACTGCATCTGTCAATGGCTTGAAGCCCATCTCCTCAACCTTAGCATTGGTTTCCTTGACTGGCTTAAGTTTGATGCTGTCTAGGCGCTTCATCTCATTGTCAAATTGATTTTTCTTGATTTCAAAGCGAGCCCAGCGTTCATCGTCCACAAGTCCAATCTCGCGTCCCATCTCTGTCAAACGCATATCAGCATTGTCATGGCGGAGAATGAGGCGGTATTCAGCACGACTGGTCAAGAGACGATAGGGTTCAATAGTTCCCTTGGTCACCAAGTCATCAATCATGACTCCGATATAACCGTCACTGCGCTTCAAAATCAATTCAGGCTTGCCTTGGATTTTCAGAGCCGCATTGATCCCAGCGATAATCCCTTGGCCTGCTGCCTCTTCGTAACCTGACGTTCCATTTGTCTGACCAGCAGTGAAAAGACCTGAGATTTTCTTGGTTTCCAGAGTCGCACGCAACTGGTGAGGCAAGACCATGTCATACTCAATGGCATAACCAGTTCGCATCATCTCTGCATTTTCCAAACCTTTGATGGAATGAACCAAATCACGCTGGACATCCTCAGGCAGACTGGTTGAAAGTCCTTGAACATAGACTTCCTCAGTATTGCGCCCTTCTGGCTCAAGGAAGAGTTGGTGACGTTCCTTGTCCGCAAAGCGCACAATCTTATCCTCAATCGACGGGCAGTAACGAGGTCCCACTCCCTTGACCACACCTGTAAACATAGGCGCACGGTGGAGGTTATTTTGGATAATTTCATGACTGGTACCATTGGTGTAGGTCAACCAGCATGGCACCTGATCCTTGACATAATCCTCATCTCGTGAAGTGTATGAGAAGTGATTAGGCGCTTCGTCTCCTGGCTGAATTTCGGTCACATCATAATTGATAGAAGAAGCCTTGACACGTGGAGGGGTTCCCGTCTTGAAACGACCAATTTCGAGTCCTAACTCCTTAAGATTGTCAGCAAGATTAATAGAAGCCAAGCTGTGGTTAGGACCTGATGAATACTTAAGGTCTCCAATGATAATTTCCCCACGGAGGGCCGTCCCTGTCGTCACGATAACAGCCTTAGCAGCATATTCTTGATGGGTTGCTGTACGAACACCGACAACCTTGCCATCTTCCACCAAAATCTCATCAATCATGGTCTGACGAAGGGTCAGATTCTCTTGATTTTCAACTGTCTTGCGCATCTCCTTAGAGTAAAGTTCCTTGTCAGCCTGCGCACGAAGAGCACGAACAGCTGGCCCCTTCCCGGTGTTAAGCATCTTCATCTGGATGTAAGTCTTGTCAATAGTCTTAGCCATTTCGCCACCGAGGGCATCGACTTCACGCACGACAATCCCCTTGGCAGAACCACCGATAGAGGGGTTACAAGGCATGAAAGCCAGCATTTCAATGTTGATAGTCGCAAGCAAGACCTTGCAGCCCATACGGCTGGCAGCTAGGGATGCTTCTACCCCAGCGTGTCCCGCACCAATTACAATAATATCGTATTCTTCAGTAAAATGATAAGTCATGTTTTCTCTCCTATTTCTCAAGATGAATGTGTCTTAGTTGGCCGTCCCAATCTGGTAGGGCTGTTTTTAAAAAGGCTGGAACTAGCTGGAAATCCTGGAGCTGGTCCAAGTCAATCCATTCACAGGGCTGACTTTTCTCATCTTCCTTCATGGTCAATGGGGCATCTTCAAGCAAGTCCACCAGATAATGAAACTCGATATTGTGATAAGAAACACCGTCCTGTTCAAAGCGATTTTCAACAACAAAAGCTAGCTGCCCAGCTTGAGCTTTAACACCCAGTTCTTCCCTCACTTCGCGGACTACCGCTTCTTCCGTGCTTTCATTGACTTGAATCGCACCTCCAATTGTGTATACTTTCCCTTGTCTTTGGTAACTAGAAGCTTGCGATTTTGGACAATCAAGGCTGTCGCCCGAACTCCAAAAACCGTATTTCCTACTCTTGTCCGAAAGTCTTGTTGAGTCATTTTTGTCCTTTCCTCTAAACGACACAAAAACAGTCAAAACTCCAAAGAAGTGCAGGACAAAAAAGCCTGCAACATCCATGAGCTTTGACCATCATTTCTATTGCTGTTATTATTGTAGCAAATTGAGAAAATTTGTCAATCTAAATGTACTGACAAACTTGTCCGTCACGGTAGGCATTATCAATCAAACCGCCACCTAGACACTCTTCACCATCGTAAAAGACAACTGCCTGTCCTGGTGTAATGGCTCGTTGCGGTTCTGCAAAGATGACCTCTGCCTTGTCTCCTTTGACATGGACGGTCACCTTCGAATCAGGCTGACGGTAGCGGAATTTAGCCGTACATTCGAGCGTAAATTCCTCGGGCATGTCACGAGTAAAGTGGACTTGACTGGCTTCTAGGCTGGTTGACATGAGCGAATCATGATAGAAACCTTGACCGACATAGAGGATATTCTTGCTCAGGTCTTTTCCGACAACGAACCAAGGAGCATTGTCTCCACCGTGTTGCCCACCGATACCGAGTCCACCACGCTGACCGATTGTATAATACATCAGACCAGCATGCTCACCCATATCGCGTCCATCCACTGTCATCATGCGACCAGGCTGAGCTGGCAGATAGTTGCTGAGAAAGTTTTTAAAGTTCTTTTCTCCGATAAAGCAAATCCCTGTCGAGTCTTTCTTCTTAGCAGTCGCAAGTCCTGCTTTTTCTGCTAGTTTTCGAACTTCAGGCTTTTCCAAATGTCCTAGTGGGAACATGGTTTTTTGAAGTTGTTCTTGCGAAAGTTGGCTGAGGAAATAAGTCTGATCCTTGCCATTGTCCACGCCACGAAGCATGTGAACTGTACCATCATCATCACGCGCCACTCGAGCATAGTGCCCAGTCGCTACATAGTCTGCCCCCAAGGTCATGGCATAGTCCAAAAAAGCCTTAAACTTGATTTCCTTGTTGCACATGACATCTGGATTTGGTGTGCGTCCTGCACGGTATTCCGCTAGGAAATACTCAAAAACGCGGTCCCAGTACTCTTTTTCAAAATTGACAGAGTAGTAAGGAATGCCAATCTGATCTGCCACCGCAGCCACATCCTTGTAATCTTCGGTCGCTGTACAGACGCCGTTTTCATCTGTGTCATCCCAGTTCTTCATGAAGATACCGATCACATCGTAGCCCTGCTCCTTGAGAAGAAGAGCCGTCACCGACGAATCAACACCACCACTCATCCCCACAACAACACGTGTTTTAGAGTTATCACTCATGGTAAGTCTCCCATCTATTCGTTTATTCACGATTGAAGGTCGTGTGTGCTTCACGATTGAAGGTCGCTTGAGCAGTATTCATTATAACACGCTTGGTTGGAGAAGACAAGAAAGAGACTGATAATCTACCAGCCTCTCTGTAAATCGTAACTTCTCAAAGTAACTTCCATCTCTCTCCCAAAACTGGAAGTTAGTCTCAGACGATGAATTATGCTAGAATTAAGTCTGAGACTTTTCGTGAGGAGGCACCTCATGACGAAAAAACAAAAACATCTCACTCTAGAAGACCGTATTGACATCCAAACTGGAATCAGCCAACAGGAGACTTTCCGTTCCATCGCTGAGAAGATGGGGAAAGACCCGTCAACGATTTCAAAGGAAATCAAGCGCAATCGCATCATGCATCCAACATCCGTCAAATCTGATTGCACGGATTGCCCTCTTCTCAAAAAAGCTCCTTATGTCTGTAACAACTGTCCAAAAAAGAGGACGGATTGTGGGTTTAACCGCTATCTTTACTACGCGAAAAAGGCACAGGAGCAGTACGAGACTATGTTGAGGGAATCCAGACAGGGAATTCCCCTAAACAAGGAAAGTTTTTATCAGATGGACAAGGTCTTAACCCAAGGCATCCAGAAGAAACAAAGCATCTACCATATCATTCAGACACATAACCTACCTGTGTCGAAAGCTACGGTGTATCGGCATGCCAAGCTGGGCTATCTGACAGCCAAGCCCATTGATTTCCCTCGGATGGTCACGTTCAAGGAACGCAGAAAATCCAGAAAAGTAGCTATTCCTAAAGAGCTGAAAATTGGGCGGACCTATCAAGATTTCCAAGAGTTACGAGAAACAGATGATTTCTTCAAATGGTTGGAAATGGACACGGTCATCGGCAGACCTGGTGGAAAGCTACTGCTCACCTTCAACGTTTCCTTCTGCAACTTCCTCTTCGCCCTGCTTTTGAACAACAAGACCGCTCTGGAGGTCGCCACTAAATTCGCAGCTTTGAAAGAAAGAGTCATGGACGGAGGGTGTGCGTTCCATCAGCTGTTCCCTGTCATTCTCACAGACAACGGATCTGAGTTCGCCTATGTGGAGGAGCTTGAGCGAGACATTGATGGGAAGTCTCACCTCTACTTCTGCGACCCTAGCCGTCCTGACCAGAAGGGGCGGATTGAGAAGAACCATACGGTTTTGCGAGCCATTCTTCCCAAGGGCACTTCCTTTGACCAGCTGACTCAGAAAGACGTCAATCTAGTCATTTCCCATGTCAATTCCTTGAAACGAGAAGAGTTTCAAGGAAAATCTGCTTACGACATCTTCACCTTCACCTTTGGCGAGGACATCGCTGCTCTTCTGGGTTGCCAATTTGTCAAACCAGAAGACACACACCTATCACCTGATTTATTGAAATAAAGGGAATTTTCCCCTCTAACTACACATCTTATCACCATCGAAAAGTCTCACACTAAACGCTAGCAACTGGAATTTACTCTAAGACGACTCTGTTTTAGGGCTATTTGTCGTGCACTTTTTTCTGAGTCTTTTCGCTTTTGAACCCTTATATATCAAGAAAAAGAAAACCAGTGGAAGTTAGTCTAAGACGGATTTCCACTGATTTCACGCGTTTTTCTCATACTAAAAGCTAGGTTGTGGGAAACTGGAAGTTAGTTTTAGAAGTTACCCCTCTCTGTAAATACATATATAATTGTTTAAAAAGAGTGTAATTTATAGCTTAATCCCTCTACTGTTATTATCTTATTTATAAAATAAACTAAAAATGATATACTGTAATGAGGAGGAATACGTACATGATCTCTTAAAGATACTACCATCCATGTACGTAGAACGATTGTGAAAAACTACAAAGATATTCTAAAATCAAAAAACACCATTTTTACTATTATCATTGTCGCAAGTCTTGGACTTTTAATAGGTTTAGTCATTCATCAAGAAAACATTTTAACAGAAAGAGGTAATATTGCTTTCTTCAAACGGCAAAAAAATGAACAAGATGTCGAACAAGTAAAAAAAGCCATCAAAGATTTTAATATCGATTCTGAAACGATTATAGAGGATTGGAAAAAAATTCAAGATTAAAGCCAACTACTGACGAAGGCAAGCAAACATTAGCAGACTTTCTTGCTACTACTGCCGATAAAATCACCAATCATTATAGCGAAAAAGCTTTAAAATTAGATGTAAAGGAATCCGATAGCCAGTTCGAAGATAAACAAGCACTTGAAACAGCCATCACTTCCTTACAAAAAATACTAGAGATTATTAAAAGTGTCAATTCCACAAGCGAACAAGCCACTATTGATGAAAAAATAAAACCAATTCAAGAACTGATTTCTAAATTCCAGAAGCAAGTTGAAGTCTTGACCAAAAAAGAAGGACAAAAGACTGACAAAAAAGAAACAGGAACGACTAGTAGCGAGAGGGAAAGAGAAACCTATTCTTCAGAAGGAGGGAGCTACACTCCAACCTATACTGAGTCAAATGGGAGCAGATACAGTTCACAAGCGCCTGCAAGCGAACAACCTTCATCTGATAGTGCTGGCAGCAGCAGAAATGATGTGGCAAGTACACAAAATCAAGCAGCTAATACTTCAGAAGCTCAAGCAGAGACTAATACCAATAGTAACAATGCTGAAGTTCCCACAACAAACAGTGATGATCTCGCTAGTTTAGGTGGCGGAGTTACATCATTCGGTCAGCGTTAATCCTTAGCCAAAAAGCTTTGAAATCAGAAAAACGCATAGTATCAGGTAGGCAATGTACTGATAATATGCGTTTTATTGTGGAAAGATTTACTTCAATTCTTCTGAAATTGATATCCATCCTACATAGTAGACAAAAAATCATTACAAAACGGATAAAAATCACAAAATAAAAGCTCACACTGCCTTATTATGAAAATAAGCTTGCGCCTTTATTTTTACTGCTTATCAACTTTTTAAATCTTTATTCGCTTTCTTAGCGACTGCAATTTGGTATTTCACTTGGTCAAATCCTGTACCTCCCAAAGAATTTCGTCTTTGAACCGCAGTTTTAGGTTGCAAGTAAACATAGATATCCTCGGCAATAAGAGAATGATAGGTTTGCAATTCTTCCAAAGTCCAATCTTGAATATTTTTAGCACACTTGATAGAGTCTAGCACCAATCTTCCCACAACCTCATGAGCTTCTCTAAATGGCAAGCCTTTCCCTGCCAAATAATCTGCCAACTCAGTCGCATTTGAAAAGTCCTTCTCTGTTGATTCTTGCATTTTTTCCTTGTTTACCTGCAAACTAGATAACATACCTGCCAATACATCGAGGGAATTTAAAATCGTTTCGACCGTGTCAAACATTCCTTCCTTATCCTCTTGCAAATCCTTATTATAAGCTAAAGGCAAGGACTTCATGACTGTCAATAGTCCAAATAGATTCCCATAAACTCGACCAGTCTTTCCTCGAATCAACTCAGTCATATCTGGATTTTTCTTTTGGGGCATAATAGAGGAACCTGTTGTAAACGTATCTGACAAGGTAATGAATTGGTACTCAAAGCTACACCAGTTTATCATTTCTTCACAAAAACGGCTCATATGCATCATGAGTATGCTGGCATTGGACAGAAATTCTAAGATAAAATCGCGGTCACTAACAGCATCCAAAGAATTTGTATAAGGTTGCTTAAACTTCAGCAAATCGCTGGACAACTGACGATCAATGGGGAAAGTCGTCCCTGCCAAAGCTGCCGCACCTAGAGGGCATAGGTCTGTATGCTTCTGGTTAAATTCAAAACGTTCACTGTCTCTTTGAAACATATTGTAGTAAGCCATCAGGTGGTGGGCAAAACTAATAGGCTGGGCATGTTGCAGATGGGTATAGCCCGGCATGATCGTCTTCACATGATTTTCCGCCAAGTCTAATAAAACACCCTTGAGATGAGCCAGTTTACCTAGGACATGGTCTAGCTGTTCCTTGAGATATAAGTGCATATCTGTCGCAACTTGGTCATTTCGAGAACGAGCCGTATGTAACTTCCCTGCAAGGGGACCAATTTTTTCTGTCAGCAACACTTCCATATTCATATGAATATCTTCGTTTGCGATATCAAAGTCAAGTTGGCCTGCCTCTAGCTCTTCTAAAAGCTCTTTCAAGCCTGCTTGTATTTTTTCAGACTCCTCCAAACTCAAAATGCCCGTCTGGCCCAACATCTGAACGTGGGCTAAAGAACCAATCACATCAAATTTAGCTAATTTCTGGTCAAAAGATATACTCGCACCAAAGCGCTCTACCCAGTCTTCGACAGTACCTTCAAAGCGACCACCCCATAATTTTGTATTCTTAGCCATATCACATCCACCTCTCTATCCAATCCGTCCTATTTGGCGCTTTTTTGAACCTCAGAATGAACCTTGGTTGGAAGTCCCCATAACTTAATAAAGCCAACAGCCGCATCTTGGTCAAAGGTATCTGCACTAGTATATGTCGCCAAATTTTCATCGTAAAGTGAATTTGGTGATTTCCGAGCCACGACCTGAGCACTTCCCTTATAGAGTTTGACTTTTGCAGTCCCATTGACAACTTTTTGAGTCTCTTTAATATAAGCAATCAAGGCTTGTGTAGCCGGACTAAACCACAAAGCATTATAAATGAGATTAGATAATTCATTTTCTATGATTGGTTTAAAATGAGCCACTTCTCTCACAAGCGTCAAATCCTCAATTTCCTTATGAGCTGTCAGCAGGGTCACCGCCCCTGGGCACTCATAGATTTCTCTTGATTTAATCCCAACCAAACGATTTTCCACGTGGTCAATCCGTCCGACCCCATGCTTTCCAGCTATTTCATTGAGTTTTTGAATCAAATCTGCCAATTTTAACCCTTCTCCATTGAGGGAAACTGGAACACCTTCACTAAACTCAATCTCAATGTATTCTGGCATATCTGGAGCTTGCTCTGGAGAAGTTGTGATACCAAAGGCTTCTTCTGGAGCCTGATTCCATGGATTTTCCAAAATACCACACTCATTGGCACGTCCCCAAAGGTTTTGGTCAACAGAGTAAGGATTGTCAAGGTCAGCAGGAACAGGCACCCCATTTTCCTTAGCAAAATCAATCTCTTCCTCTCGAGACCATTTCCATTCACGAACAGGAGCAATCACTTTTAAATTGGGATCCAAGGCTGCAATGGATACTTCAAAACGTACTTGGTCATTCCCCTTACCTGTACAACCATGAGCAATTGTAGTCGCTCCTGTCTGATGCGCGATTTCAACCAATTTTTTAGAAATCAGAGGGCGGCTCAAGGCAGACACCAAAGGATATTTCTGCTCATAATAGGCATGAGCTTGAAGGGCTACCAATACATAATCTGTAGCAAATTCGTCCTGTACATCAATGACGTAGGATTCAACCGCTCCAACTTTGAGAGCCTTATCATGGATGAAATCCAAATCTTTGCCTTCACCTACATTCATACAAACTGCAACGACATCGTAATCTTTCTTCAACCAAGTAATTGCAACTGATGTATCCAAACCGCCAGAATAGGCCAAAATTACTTTTTCTTTACTCATTTCTTTTCCTTATTTTCCTTATTCCTATTTTATTTTTCAATGGATGCTTTAAAGGCATCATCAATTAATTTTTCCAAGTCTCCAGAATCTTTCAACTTTTGAATAGCCTGATCAACTGCCGCCTTCAATTCCTTGCTATCTTTTTTCATGGCGACAGCGTAGGAATCATCCTTTTCTTGATCAAACTCAATTTCAGCAATTGCTAAATCGGGATTATTTTCCACAAATCCCTTGGCAACTGGTTCTTCAAAGATAACGGCATCCAATTGACCTGATTTTAAATCTGTAATCAAATTTCCATTTTTAGGCAGAGATACGAGGGAAGAATTTTGTAGTAAGTCTTTCGCCATCGTCTCTTGAATCGAACCTTTCTGCGCTCCAACCTTTTTCTGAGCCAAGTCATTTACAGACTGATAAGTAGCCAAGTCAGATTTTTTTACAATAACCTTGTTCTTGGAAGTATAGTATGGGACTGAAAAGTCAAACACCTTGCTCCGTTCATCTGTCTTAGAAACACCTGATATGGCAAGGTCGGCCTTTCCTGATTGAACACTGGCCAGTACATTGTCAAAACTCATGGGTGATAGTTCCAATTCGACACCTAGTTCTGTTGCGATAGCTTTGGCTAATTCGATATCTGAACCCACAATCTGATTTTTCCCATCAACCACTTTTTGGTATTCAAATGGAGCAAAATCTGGATTGAGAGCTACAACCAATTTTCCTTTGGACTTGATGGCTTCAATTCCAGCCGATTGATTGTTACTACAAGCAAATAGTAGGGGGAGCATCACTAAACCAAACATCGTCATCAACACCTTCTTTATCTTATTCATAACAAAGCCTCCTTTATGTTTATTCTTTTTGGTTGTATAAATAATACACCTATATTCATCCTTTGTCAAGCCTAAATTGAAAAATTTTTCAATTTGAAGCAAAAAAACCTAGAAATACTACATAAAAATGTTATTCCTAGGCGTATTTATGCTATTTCTCTCTGGAAAACATGAGTATTCAGTCAGTCAAAATAAGCAGAGCTAACTCATTCCCCCTCGCCCAATTCAATGATACGATGACATTGTTGGGCTACATAAGCATCGTGGGTCACGATAATGACTGTTTTCCCTTCTCGATTCATCTCTAAGAGAAACTTCAAGACCAAATCTCTATTTTCAGAATCCAGCGAACCTGTAGGTTCATCGGCTAAAATCAGCTGGCTGGGTTTTAAGATGGCTCTAGCAACTGCAATTCGTTGTTGTTCGCCCCCAGACAACTCGGAGACCTTTTGATGCAAAGTAGCTGACAAACCTACTCTCTCTAAAATTTCTTCCACCTTTTTGAGCTTGTCTTTCTTGGACAATTTCACATATTTCAGTGCCAGCATAAGATTGTACTCGACCGTTTCATCATCAATCAGGGCAAAATTTTGAAACAGATAAGAGATATGTTCACGGATTATTGTTTGCGACTTAGCAGAATTGACCGCTAGATTTGTCTGACCAAAAATCTCATACCGTCCGCTATAATCACCATCTATCAAACCTAATAAATTTAACAAGGTCGACTTACCACTACCACTCTTGCCAACAATGGCTACCAAATCCCCCTGATCAATCCTGAGAGATAAGTTATCCAAAATCACTTTTCCCCCAATGGTTTTCGTAATATTTTTCAACTCAATCATAAGATGCCTCCTTTCAATAACTCTACTAGACTTTTTTTCTCCATCCTAGAAGCCAATACTAGCACAAATAGTATATCCAAACATGTAAAACCTGCAAACAGTAGAAGTGGCAGGAGCGCATGGGCAAAGAAAATCAATATTAGAAGAGGCAGACTATAGCCCAGCAAGAGCAGAACTAAGAGAGGACGGTAGCGATCGACCAGTTTCCACCCCATAAACTTCTTGGTAATGATATCTGTTCGCTTCAATAAGAAAGTTGTTACTAGTAAGAAGTAGGAAATCATCATGCTAAGGAGACCAAACAAAGCAAAGAGTATATTAAGATTTCGAACTGCATCTCGATAAGAATCTACTTTCTCTTGTTGAATGGCTTGAAGCGATGAAAATTTTAAATAGCTACCATCAGATAAGTTATCGACTAACTCTGTAATCACTTTTTGATTTTGCTCTGTATTTTCAATTTTCATCGGGTTGTTTAAACCTGTCGTTGACAAGTGAGTCTTTTCTTCCCACATCATGTCTTGATCATTTACCAGACTAATGATTGGATTGTGGAGATTTTCCTTTCGCTCATTATTATAAGGGAAGAAAGACCAATCTCCTTCATAGTAGGCAATTTCTACATCCATATCTTCTATTGTTTGCTTTTGCTGATCTTCATACCTCAGAGAAAGATAGGCGATGGATTTTCCCAAGAACTGATTCTTACCTTCTTGTCCTTTATCACTGGCTGGCATTAAAATAACTTTTTTAGTGCTGTTATCTGGTAACTTGAATCCCTTGCTCTTTAGAAAATTGCTATTAGCATAGTAAACATCTACCTTATCAGGCAGTTGGTACTGCTGTACTTGTTCAGCTTTGATGACTGGTTTGATAGGAAGACTCGCACTTCGCACATAATTTACTTGTATTTTTGCTAGCAAGTCTTGATAAAATTGGTAGAAATAATCTGTAGATTTCCCTGACCCTGCTAGCTCTTCTTGCCACAGGTTATCATTGAGTTGGAAGGTTTCTAAGGTCAAGTAATTCCCTTGGCTTACCCACTGTTGCTGATAAGCAAGTTCTTTGTTTTCTTGTTCTAGACTTCTGCCCACCCCAATCAGTAAGGCCGTCAGTAAAATAGTTGTCCCTATTTTCATCACATAATTGAAGATAAGACCAAGTTTGACAGATGAAAAACCTTTCAACATGGAACTGACTGTCATTTTCTGAATCATCAGGTAGGTCAGCCAACTGATGAACAAATACAACTGTAAAAGCAGAAATTGGGATAAGAGTAAACTTGGGAACAGAAGTTTTGGCCTGTAGTCCAGCACTAAAAATAGTCCCAAGTCAATGACAAGACTTCCACCCAAGAGAAGATAAAAATTAGTCTTTACAAAACCAGCCAAAATCGCCCTACTTTGAAAACCAAGTAACTTTTGAACCCCCACTCGTTTCATCTCCATCATCGGCTGATAAACTGTTACTAACACAAGAAGTAAAATAGCCAAGACAAAAACAATGGCAGATAAAAGCAAATCTCGATTTATGACTTCCACTGCACTTTTATAGGTAGGCTCTAGCAAGGTAGCCTGGTCTATCTTGAAAAAATCGCTCCATCTCTGTACAATCCTATCCTTATCCATCTCTTGTGTAGAAGTTATCGTATAGCGACCATTTAAACTACGAGATGTATCCTTGATATAGGTTTGAAAAGTCATAAGCTGAATAGGCTTGGCTTTTAGAAAGGTCGGAATCGTACCAAGTTTATTAGAAATTTCTTTATTACTGTAGACTCCTTCACCATCTGTGGTAAAATCAAGAGAAGAAATCCCAAACTCTTGGTAGGGGAAGGTATCTTTATCAAAAACACCAGACTTGATTACCTCATCACCACTGTCTGTTTTGATGATGGAGACCTTGTACTCCTTTGATACATCCTCAAAAAATCGAAGAACAGACGCTGCAGGTTCGTTAATATCTTTCAAATACAAATCCAAAGAATCTACAGTCTTTCCCATTTCCCGAATCCGAACCGCTTCACGTGTGTAGTTTACATTAAAAACAAAAAAAGTGGTACACAGCAAGAGCAGGAGCATACAAAGATGACTGATTTTTTTCATAGAGATACCTCCCGTGAAGAGACTAAACTGGGAAAAACTAACTTTCCAATAAAGCCACACAGTGATTTTCTCAGTTTGATTATGTTCAATGCTGAAAACACTGTGTGGTTTTTGAATGTTTAGAGGTTAGTTTTTTGAGCAATCGTCTATCAAAATGTCCGTTTATCTGTCAATAATCCGAGAAAATCTTGTCGTTTCAAGTCGGAGAAATGTTTGGTAGAAAGACTTCCTTTTTGAAGTCCATCATCTCTAACCTGTAAATAATAGCTATGTTGGCTTGTTTTAATTGTCAAAAAATCGCCCAATACAAAAATTTTTTTCCAGTTACGAATCTCAAATTCTTTCATCTCTGATTTTGGAATGCGGATAAGTCCTTGCCGCAAATCACGATGATGCTCACTTGTGAAAGTCATCCCATTCCCAAGATTTCTTATCAGTAGTTCATCTGGAGTTACCATCACTAGTGCTATTTTAGTTAAGAGAATTTCAACTGTTGGTGGTAAAATCGCTAGATTAAACCAAGGGTGTAAGTAGCGATAAGCTAAGAAATAGTTAGGTTCCTCACCCAATCCTAGTTGTTTATATAAGGTCTTGACTTCACTATCTAACCTCGCTTCAAAAGACACATCTGAATGCTCCTCTTCCTTCTTCTGATTAAAATAACGCATCCAGACTAGGAAACCTATAAAGACTAGGACAAATATTCCTGATAAAAGATATTTTAAATTGTAGTTCATTACTTAACCTCCTGATTAACTTTTCCGCCTAAAACAGAGGCCTATCTATTTTGAAAATAGTTCCATAACAACTTTAAATAAAACTGGTGACATTGTATCAAGCTAGAATTCTTTCTTTTCTAGCTACATCATAGTACTACTTAAACTTATTTTAGTTTTCTCCCTTACTTTCTATATTACTATTATACAATATTTTTGCTAAGATTTTATTATTTGTTAACTTTTTTCACAAAAAGGAGTACATCATGCGTTATGATTTCGGGAAGGTCTATAATAAAGTTAGCCACCTACCATTACTAAAAGTTAGATATCTCAACTAATTTACCATTTTTCAATTCAAGAACAATATCAGATAATACTTCAATATCCTCTTTATTGTGAGATGTGACCAACATAGTAATATGATTCTTTCGAGCATAACTCTTAATTATTTTTCTAAGTTCTTCTACACCTTCATAGTCCATACTATTAAATGGTTCATCTAGGAGTAAAATCTTAGGATTTTCCATCAATGCTTGGGCAATCCCTAACCTTTGTAACATACCTAATGAATAATTTTTTACTCTTACATCTTTATCCTGATATAAATCTACCTTATTCAATACTTCCTCAATCTCTTTCTTAGTAATTTTATTTTTGATTGTAGCTAATTGCTCTAAATTCTCTAATGCAGTTAGACTAGACAAAAATCCTGGATGTTCAATAAGTAAGCCTACATCAAGTGGCATAGAGCCATTTTCACCAACAATTACACTTCCAACTGTAATCTTACCCGTAGTAGGTTTCATTAGTCCTGAAAGCATTTTAAATAATACACTTTTCCCGCATCCATTGGTTCCTATAATTCCATATATTTTACCTGATTCAAAAACATAACTAACATCATCTATAACACACTTTTTCCCAAATGTTTTTGAAAGATGATCTACTTTTATACAATCCATACGTTTCAACTCCTTACTCATCTTGATACTGCTTACTTCCTTTAGGTAATGTAATATCTTTATTTTCAAATATTTTAAAATTTAATAGAACTAACATTGCATCAACAAATACCAATATCCCACATCTACCAATGAAATTTATACCGTAACCATATACTGAACCGGAAATAGAAAACAATGAAAATGGTCTCAGATGTTCTCCTAACAAGCCCAATGTTGAACCCGCCATTACAATCAAAGTGCCCGTATAGATAACAAATACTAGCGATTGTGATATTCTAAACTGTGTTAAAAGTGCATGGAGCAGGGAAAAGAAATATAGCAACAATCCTTGTAAAATTATTATCTTCCCTATCTCATAAATTACGATATTCGTTTCAAAATTTCCAAATAAATACGTTTCTGAAAATTTTTTTGTGGCTGTTGAAATGCCGATGCCAAAGTTAGAATCTCCTATTCCTACTATAGTGGAAAATATACAAATACTAACCACATAATAAATCACACTTTTCAAAATTTTGAAATGCTTATTTCTATAAAAATCATTTCTACTTGAATACCTACTTAGTACAAAAAATATATTTTGTTCAACTGGGCTTTGTAGCATCATTATGAAAGCTAATAAAAACGGAAATGTGAAATATCCAGTATAGGAATCATTAAACATGATAAGAATCAGCTCACCAAAATGAAAATTCCCAAATTTATATTTCAATACTATCAGCTGACTAAAATTTGCTAATATAGCAAAAGCCACTAATAAATATATAAAACCTATATAAAAATCTTCTTTATTTTTTAATTCTTTAAATTTCTTCATCAGTTTCTATATCCCTTTTAAATTTTTTATACGACATCCAATATGATATTACTACTACAAGTATCAAATATACAAAAACAAATATTATGCTTATTCCTTTTACTCTTGAAACATCAAAAATTGCCATTGGTTCAATTTTAGTAAGACCTAAAAACATAGCAAACAATGATCCTATTGTCGTTAAAATAAATGGGGATAACCATGCAACAAATTTGCTCTTAATAAAATATGACATCGCCAATCCAACACTACTATATGCAACGCCAACAAAGGAACAATGTAAAATGATTATTACTACATAAAATAACGGGGATGTCCTCACTGCTGATTCATAAATAGAAACTTTTGTTATTGCATAATAAGCATCCATATTTATACTTCTATTAAAAAATAAAATTGACATTATCAAGAATAATAACATTCCAAAAATAAATGTTGTAAATGATATGAATCCATTGATTATAAAAATAGAATTAAAATACTGTTTATATCCCATCCTTGATATAATATATTTCATTATTCCACTTTTTCTATTTTCGATATGCTGTGACGCAAAAGGAATTGTTGCAATAAGAGGTGCCAAAACTATTAACAACGACCTATCACCATTATAACCTTGTAAAAATGCCACAATATAATCATGATTAAAAAAATACTCCATCCCCTCTTCAATAAATGCACTTACAGAAAATATCATAGAAGTTAAAATAATTAATATTGCTAAAAAGAATTGCTTATTTTTCATCCCTTTTAAAAACATACTGACCTTGTAATCCATACTTCTCTCCTATAAAACAAATGGGATGAGCGAACATGCTCACCCCCAAATATACAAACCTATATTCTAGCTCTTAATACTCATCAGGACTCCACGAACCGCTGGTTTGAACTTTAACATATGTTGCGAACCCTGTCCATCCACCCAATCTAAGATTAGCTCCTTCTGCATCTGATGGACTATTATAATTCAAATAAATCCTATCTCCACTGCCTGCAGAATATGTACGTGTCATTTGAGCGTCACCTCTAAAAATAGCACAGTGCATTGTATAACCACCACCGATTGATGTATTATTATTTACTCCTCTTGATTGATTTGTTTTATATAATGAGTCAGTCACTGTACGACCTCCGAATCTCGGCATAATCATATCGTAGTCCGAAATTTCTCTAGCAGAGACAGCCATTGCACCAATCATTAACGTAGCACATATACTTGCAAATAACTTTGTTTTAGTATCTAGTTTTTTCATTATTACAATCCAATCCTTTCTCTCCACTTACGACACAATACAAAATGAAAAACATGTTGTATTGTGTTGTTTTCTTTAATTTGGGATATGATATACTTCCTGTGAAACCAAATATGATAAACTAAAAATCAAAATTATAATGAATTCAAATTTATAGAATAACTACCTTAAAACGAAATTAACATTCACAGAAAATCTTATGTAATTACTAAATAATCCATTGGACTCACCTTCCTTTCATTTTTGCAACTAGCGCATTATATCGGCCATTTCCATGGGAAAACCGTAGCAATGCTAAATAAGAAAGCAAGAACAACTAAAAAGCGAAAAACTTTTTTATTCATACTTTTTCCCTCCTATCTATATTTTGTATCTATAGTATACCTCTTCTTTATTCTATTTTAAAATTAGTTAACTTTTTTCACATATTATTTTAGTTTTCTTTTTTACTATTCCTGGTATTATGATACAATATTTTTAACAGGATTTTATTATTTGTTAACTTTTTTCACGAAAAGGAGAAAGCCCATGCGTTATGATTTCGGAAAAGTCTATAAAGAAATACGTGAGTCAAAAGGATTGACCCAAGAAGAGGTCTGTGGGGAGGTTCTCTCAAGAACCAGCTTATCAAAAATTGAAAGTGGCAAGGCAACTCCCAAATATGAAAATATGGAGTTTCTTCTCCGGCAAATCAATATGAGTTTTGAAGAGTTTGACTATATCTGCCACCTCTATCATCCGAGCCAACGAACAGAAATCATGCAAACCTATCTCAATATGAGCTCAACCCTAGGGACTAGTGAACTCGAAAAACTATTTCAAAAATGCCAAGACTATCTCAAAACCCACCACGACCTGCCCATAGAAGAAATCAGAGATATGTTGGAAATTGTCATTCATATCCGTCAACATGGTACAGAGCAACTGTCAGACCAAGTAAAACAGACTATCAAAAAGCTTTGGGAAAAAATTGAAAAACAAGATACATGGTATGAAAATGACCTAAAAATTCTCAATACCATTCTTTTCAGCTTTCCCATTGAACACCTCCATCTCATCACTGGAAAAATCTTGCAACGCTTGGAAGTCTATAAAAACTACCAACATTTATATGACTTACGAATGGCAATCCTACTCAATCTGTCCACCATTTACTTATACCATCAAGACAAAAATATGTGTCAACAAATCTGCTATACTTTACTAGAGGATGCCAAGAAAAAGAAGCACTACGATAGGCTTGCTATCTGCTATGTCCGTATCGGGATTTGTACAGACGATTCTAAACTTATCCAAAAAGGTTTCTCACTTCTGGAGCTGACCGAGGAAACTTCTATGCTGTCTCATCTCAAAAAAGAAGTAGAGATCTATTCTCAACCGAAGGAAATATAAAAAAGTCGAGGGATTTCCTCGACCTTTTCATATTATTCTGTTCGTTATTTCTTAATACCAGCCGTTGTTAAGCCAGAAGTTTTTAGCGGCTGTCCATGAACCGTAACGTCCTGCAACGTAGGCATCTGCTACACGTTCTTGGTTTTCAGCTGAGTAGTCACCATTCAAGTATGAATCTGTCAATTGGTAACGTCCGATGTAACGTCCGTTTGTAGCTGTGTAGCTACCACCTGATTCTTTTTGAGCGATCCATTCTTTGGCTTCTGCTTCAGATCCGCTTACAGTTGTAGCAACTGTTTCTTCGGCTACTGTTCCGCTTGCTGCTGGAGTTTCTTCCTCTACCTCTATAGTTTCTGCCACTGTAGCTGAAACAGCTTCATCTTGGGCAGCTGGTGCTTCATAAGTCGTTGAAGCTGGTGCTACTGGCGCTGCTGGACCGTCGATAACCAACTCTTGACCGACATAAATCATATGGACGTTGTCAATGTGGTTGTTTTCTGCCAATTTCTCAACAGTTGTGTTGTGAGTTTCAGCGATTTCTGAAAGTGTGTCACCTTCTTTAACAGTGTAAGTTGATGATTCTTGAGCAGATACAAATGATGGAGCAAATACTGCAAACAAGGCAGCTACTCCTGCAAGAGTTGTTTTAATCTTTTTAGTTGTTGATTTCATATTTGAAAATTCTCCTTCTTTCTATAGTTCTATGATACCCTTTAAATATTACCGTTTCTTGACGCTTTTATGTAGAAATATTACAAAATTATTTTTTATTTCCCTAAATAAGCTATTTTTTGTTACAAAAGATGCTTTTTTATGCTATTTGTAGCATTAAAAAGGTTTTCATCCACAATTAAAGCCAAGCCCCTCATTCTTTGATATAATAGAGATAAGAATTTTTATAAGGGGAAACTGATGAAATCACTTCGTTTTCAATCTGTCTTTGATATCATCGGACCAGTTATGATTGGCCCATCTAGTAGTCATACAGCTGGTGCTGTTCGTATTGGGAAGATTGTCTCTTCCATTTTTGATGATACTCCGACAGAAGTCGAATTCCAACTTTTTAACTCATTCGCTAAAACCTATCGTGGTCACGGGACGGACCTAGCCCTTGTGGCAGGTATTTTAGGCATGGATACAGATGATCCTGAAATTCCAAACAGCCTGGAAATTGCCCACAAGCGTGGCATCAAGATTGTCTGGACCATTCAAAAAGATAGTAATGCTCCTCATCCAAACACCACTAAAATTACCGTCAAAAATGCTCACAAGACCATCAGTGTGACTGGTATTTCTATCGGTGGAGGAAATATTCAGGTAACCGAACTCAATGGCTTTGCCGTCTCTCTCAATATGAATACACCGACTATCATCATCGTTCATCAAGATATTCCAGGTATGATTGCCCTCGTAACAGAGGCCCTTTCACGCTATGGTATTAATATCGCCCAGATGAATGTTACTCGTGAAAAAGCTGGTGAAAAAGCCATTATGATTATCGAAGTCGACAGTCGCAACTGTGATGAGGCCATCGATGAAATTCGAAAAATCCCTCATCTCCACAATGTCAATTTCTTTAAATAGGAGGAAGCATGTTTTATTCTATCAAAGAATTGGTCGAGCAAGCAGATCTGGACTTTCAAGGAAATGTCGCAGAACTCATGATTACAACAGAGTTTGAATTGACTGGTCGCGAACGTGAAGAAGTCCTCCTTCTCATGGAACGCAATCTGGAAGTCATGAAAGCCTCTGTCCAACTTGGACTCAATGAAAATAAATCTCGTAGTGGCCTGACAGGTGGAGATGCTGCCAAGCTGGACCGCTACATCAAAAACGGAAAAACTCTGTCGGATTACACGATTCTCTCTGCTGCCCGAAATGCCATCGCAGTCAATGAACACAATGCCAAAATGGGTTTGGTCTGTGCCACTCCGACTGCTGGAAGTGCTGGCTGTCTGCCCTCAGTTCTAACTGCTGCTATTGAAAAATTAGACCTCAGCCACGAGCAACAGCTGGATTTCCTCTTTGCTGCTGGTGCCTTTGGACTAGTCATCGCAAACAATGCCTCTATCTCAGGTGCTGAGGGTGGCTGTCAGGCCGAGGTCGGCTCTGCCTCTGCTATGAGTGCTGCTGCCTTGACTCTTGCTGCGGGCGGAACACCTTATCAGGCCAGCCAGGCCATTGCCTTTGTCATTAAAAATATGCTAGGCCTCATCTGTGACCCTGTTGCCGGTTTGGTTGAAGTTCCCTGTGTCAAACGCAATGCCATGGGAGCCAGCTTTGCCTTCATCGCAGCAGATATGGCCCTGGCAGGGATCGAATCTAAAATCCCTGTAGATGAAGTTATCGATGCCATGTACCAAGTAGGAGCAAGCATGCCAACTGCCTTTCGTGAAACAGCTGAAGGTGGACTCGCTACCACCCCTACTGGTCGTCGCCTCCAAAAAGAAATTTTCGGAGAATAAGTTTATCAAATAGGAGAAATCATGACCTCTATCACAGCGATTTTTTTCGATCTGGATGGAACCCTCGTTGACAGTTCTATCGGGATTCACAATGCCTTTACTCATACTTTTAAGGAGCTAGGGGTGCCTAGTCCTGATGCCAAAACGATTCGTGGTTTTATGGGACCACCCCTTGAAAGTAGTTTTGCGACCTGCCTGCCCAAAGACCAAATTTCTGAGGCTGTCCAGATATACCGTTCTTACTACAAAGAAAAAGGCATCCATGAAGCTCAACTCTTTCCTCAGATTGTAGACTTACTTGGGGAGTTATCGAGCAGTTATCCACTCTATATTACTACTACAAAGAATACCCCTACCGCTCAAGACATGACTAAAAACTTGGGAATCAATCATTTCTTTGATGGCATTTATGGTTCCAGCCCTGAAACACCCCATAAGGCAGATGTCATTCGCCAAGCCTTGCAGACACATCAACTAGCACCGGAACAAGCCATCATCATCGGAGATACCAAGTTTGATATGCTGGGAGCTCAAGAAACAGGCATTCAGAAATTGGCCGTCACTTGGGGATTTGGAGAGCAAGCAGATCTACTAAACTATCAACCTGATTATATCGCCCACAAACCCATAGAAGTTTTGGAGTATTTTCAATAACATAGACTGGGCGACAACTCTATTTCAGAAGAAGATGAGGCAATCTATACATAACAAAACGCATACTACCAAGGTTTCAAGACCTGATAATATGCGTTTTTCTTTTTTATTCAACGTGGGTTGTTTGATTAGCAAAGGCGATAATGGCTTGCTTCAACTCATCTCCACTAAGAGTGCGGAACTCTTCAATCTTTTGATCGATAGCTTCTAGAGGCATAACATTGACCTTACCAACGAAAATCTTATCCATAACCTGATTGTCAACCAATTCAGTTGAAACCAAGAGTTCTTCATAGAGTTTTTCACCTGCGCGGATTCCTACCTCGATGATAGGAATTTCGCTTTCTGTGTGACCACTTAGAAGGACCATTTTCTTAGCCAAGTCATAAATCTTGACTGGTTTGCCCATATCAAGGATAAAGACTTCTCCATCCTTAGCATAGGCTCCAGCATGGATCACCAGACGACTAGCTTCTGGAATAGTCATAAAATAACGGGTCATGCGGAAGTCTGTCACCGTTACAGGCCCACCTTCAGCAATCTGGCGTTCAAAGACTGGAATCACACTACCACGGCTACCAAGAACATTCCCAAATCGAACTGCACAGTAGGTCGATTGGCTACGTTGGTTAAAGCCAGTAACAATCAACTCAGCCACGCGCTTGGTCGCTCCCATCACATTTGGTGGATTAACCGCCTTATCCGTTGAAATCATAACCATCTTAGGTACTTTGGCTTCATCAACAGCTCTAGCAACATTGTAGGTTCCACGGATATTGTTTTTGAAGGCTTCTTTTGGATTGCGCTCCATCATCGGAACATGCTTGTGGGCAGCCGCATGATAAACAATAGCTGGCTTGTACTGCTCAAAGACTTGCAAAAGACGGTCATAGTCTTGAATGTCCGCAATCACAGGTACATAATCAATCCCTTGAAACTTACGAATCAATTCATGATAAACAAGGTAGATTGAATTTTCACCGTGACCAAGCAAGACGATGCGTTCAGGATTGAAGCGACTAACTTGGCGACAGATTTCAGAACCGATTGAGCCACCAGCCCCTGTGACTAAGATTGTCTTACCTGTCAGTTCTGCGCCTAGACGCGATTCATCAAGACGAATTTCCTGACGTCCCAAAAGGTCCGTAATATCAATTTTTTGGAAGCCAGTAGCTGCTTGGTGAAGGCCTTGAACAACCGTTTCAACCTTAGGCATCTTGTAACATTTGACACCCAGCTTATTACACATCTGCAAGATACGCTCATATTCTGACGGGTCAAGAGACGGAATCGCAACGATAACACGTTCGATTTGATGACGTTTGGCTAATTCAGGCAGATTATCATAAGAGCCCAAAACAGGAATTCCACCAAGTTTTTGGCCCTTTTTCTTAGCATCCTTGTCCAAAATACCGACAAGTTCCAAATCACTGGTTGGATGTTGGTAGCTATCCATAAAGAGGGCCCCACCATCACCAGCACCAATCAAGAAAGTACGGCGGTGTTCTCCATCACCACTTCCTTTTTTGCGTCTTGAATAGATTAGTTGCCAAGTAATCCGTGGCAATAAAATCAAGAAGGTACTCAACAAGATAAAGAGAATGATGAAACGGATGGAGAAGAGTGGCAAGAAGGCATAGCAGATACTATATGACAAGACGCTGCTGGCAGTCACACCAAAAAAGATCTTCATAAAATCTGTAATCTTGCTGTAACGACTAATACTCGCGTTCAAGCCCCAAAATGCAATCATCAATTGATAGAACAGGAAGGCCAAACTCGTATAGATGATGTAGTCAACAGGGGCTGGATTAATCAAGCCGTAGAATAAGATATAAGATACAATGATGGAAACCACCATACTCAAAATATCAAATATTCCCCAGAAAACCTGTTTTTGTTGTTTATTTAAAATTTCCACCAGATCAATCACATAATCTGTGAGTTTTTTATTCATAGAAATTTACTCCTCCTTAAAAGAGCTGGATGATTATACTCAATGAAAATCAAAGAGCAAACTAGGAAACTAGCCGCAGGCTGCTCAAAACACTGTTTTGAGGTTGCAGATAGAGCTGACGAAGTCAGTAACATATGCCTACGGCAAGGCGACGTTGACGCGGTTTGAAGAGATTTTCGAAGAGCATTATATTGTTATTATAACACTTTTTATCCCGTTTGCGATTTGCTACAATCTTTTACTTGCTTTTTCGTAACAGTTTCATAAAAATAAACTGTCGGACAAATCCTGGACAAAGAGCAACAACCATCTGAATGGCAACACTCTTGGCATACTCCATGTAAGAAATTTGCCCTCTCTTCAGCATGCGCTGACGAGCTTGACGATAGAGTTTGAGATAACGCAATCCCCCACGACGCTCAAACATCCCTGCTCCGACACGAACCTGACACAAGATTTGATCCAGATTTCCAGTCTTGGCTCCTGTAGCAATCATATTGAGCCAGAGGAGGTCATCCTCCATATAAAGGCCATCCTCATAGTTGCCTGCCTTGAGAACCATGTCCTTCTTAAACATAACAGTCATGTGGTTAAAGGCACTTCTCATCCTTTGATAAGCTACAATATCTGCATGCTGTGTTGGAACACGACGATAAGAAACGATCTCATCAGGATTGTCAATAAACTCTGCAATATGTCCACCTAATAGATCGAGGTGGTCCTTCTCCATTAGCTGAACCTGTTTCTCAAAACGATCTGGAACAGCTATATCATCCGTATCCATACGGGCAATAATATCATACTGACACTGTAAAACACCGTATCGAAGAGCCAGACCCAAACCTTGATTTTCTTCTAAGGGGCAACGTTTCACTGGAATATTAGACTCAGCTTCAACCTGGTCTAATACCTGATAGAGCTCAGGAGTCAAAGGCCCATCCTCAACCAGAACCAACTCACTCGGTTTCAAGGTTTGATTTTGAATACTATTAATGGCATCTCTCAAAAATGTCGGATTTTCCTTTACATAGACCGACATCAAGACGCTGATTTTTTGCTTTTCAAGCACAGTTTTTCTCCAATATATAGATTTCCTTCCACTATTTTATCATAATTTTCAAGACTTTCCCATTTTTATCTTGAAAGCCCAAAACCTTACTTGACATTATAGGGAAAAAACCTTAAAATAAGCTGTTATTAAAATCAGCTAGAAGAGGTATTATATGAAAAAGCAATCACTCTTTTTTGTTCCAGGTATTATCCTGATTGGTGTTTCCTTGCGGACTCCTTTTACTGTTTTACCCATTATTTTGGGAGATATTTCGCAAGGGTTGGGAGTAGAAGTTAGTTCGCTCGGTGTCTTGACCAGCCTTCCTCTCCTCATGTTTACCCTCTTCTCGCTCTTTTCTACCCGACTGGCTCAGAAAATCGGCTTGGAGCATTTCTTCACCTACAGCCTCTTCTTCTTGACTATCGGTTCTCTCATTCGACTAATCAATCTGCCCCTCCTCTATCTAGGAACCTTGATGGTTGGGGCAAGTATCGCAGTCATCAATGTTCTGCTTCCTAGTCTTATCCAAGCCAATCAGCCAAAGAAGATTGGTTTTCTGACCACCTTATATGTAACGTCTATGGGGATTGCGACAGCTCTGGCTTCCTATCTAGCTGTGCCCATTACACAAGCTAGTTCTTGGAAAGGACTTATCCTCCTCCTCACCCTGCTCTGTCTAGCAACTTTTTTGGTCTGGTTGCCAAATCACCGCTATAATCACAGACTGGCTCCACAAACCAAACAAAAAAGCCAAACAAAGGTCATGCATAATAAACAGGTCTGGGCAGTGATTGTCTTTGCAGGTTTTCAATCCTTGCTCTTTTACACTGCTATGACCTGGCTACCTACCATGGCTATCCATGCAGGCCTATCCAGTCACGAAGCTGGCTTGCTGACCTCTATCTTCTCTCTGATTAGCATTCCTTTTTCAATGACCATCCCAAGCCTGACAACCAGCTTGTCAACCCGCAACCGTCAGCTCATGCTTACTCTGGTTTCACTGGCTGGTATGGTCGGCATTTCCATGCTCTTTTTCCCAGTCGGTAATTTCTTTTACTGGCTTGCCATCCATCTCCTCATCGGAACCGCAACAAGCGCCCTCTTCCCTTATCTCATGGTCAACTTTTCACTCAAGACAAGCGCCCCTGAAAAGACTGCCCAATTGTCTGGCTTATCTCAAACAGGAGGCTATATCCTAGCAGCCTTTGGCCCAACCCTCTTTGGTTACAGTTTTGACCTCTTCCACTCTTGGGTACCAGCTGTAGCTGCTCTCTTGCTCGTCGATATCATCATGACTGTGGCCCTCTTTACAGTGGACAGAGCTGATAAAATCCTCTAAACTTCTAGTTTTGGCTAGAAGTTTTTTATATATAAAAATTTTACACATTCCTCTTGACAGGGCTTTCTTTTAGATGTACAATGTATGTGTAGAAAAATTATATATAAAAATCTTACACATTAGAAAAGGAGGTTCCCCATGTACTTTCCAACATCCTCTGCCTTGATTGAATTTCTCATCTTGGCCGTACTGGAGCAGGATGATTCTTATGGTTATGAGATTAGCCAAACCATTAAGCTGATCGCTAATATCAAAGAATCTACACTCTATCCTATCCTAAAAAAATTGGAAGGCAATAGCTTTCTGACAACCTATTCTAGAGAGTTCCAAGGTCGCATGCGCAAATACTACTCCTTGACAAACGGTGGTATAGAACAGCTCTTGACCCTAAAAGATGAATGGACACTCTATACAGACACCATCAATGGCATCATAGAAGGGAGTATCCGCCATGACAAGAACTGAATACCTGACTCAGCTAGAACTTTATCTCAAAAAACTGCCTCAGGCTGACCAAATTGAAGCCATGGACTATTTCAGGGAACTCTTTGACGATGCTGGAGTCGAAGGAGAGGAAGAACTCATCGCTAGCTTAGGAACTCCTAAGGAAGCAGCTCACGAAGTCCTCTCCAATCTTCTCGATAAAAAAATCAATGAGGCACCCGCTCAAAAAAATAACCGACAAATTTTGCATATCGCCTTGTTAGCCCTCCTTGCAGCCCCCATCGGTATTCCTCTGGGAATCGCCATCCTCGTGTCCCTGTTCGCAATCCTTGTGGCAGCCTTGACTGTCATTCTAGCTTTCTTTGCGGTTTCCATACTTGGTATCATCGGCGGATTCCTCTTTTTAGTTGAAAGTTTCACTGTCCTCGCCCAAGCCAAATCAGCCTTTATCTTGATTTTTGGTTCTGGTTTACTGGCTATCGGTGCTTCTTCACTAGTCTTACTAGGTATTTCCTATGTAGCCCGCTTCTTCGGCCTACTCATTGTTCGCCTGGTGCAATTTGTTCTCAAAAAAGGAAAGAGAGGTGACCAGCATGCGTAAATTGACAAAAGGATTTCTCATTTTTGGTGTGGTGACTACCATTATCGGCTTTATCCTGCTCTTTGTAGGGATCCAATCTGACGGGATTAAGAGTCTGCTTGCCATGTCCAAGGAGCCTGTCTATGATAGTCGGATGGAAGAGTTGACCTTTGGCAAGGAAGTCGAAAACCTAGAGATTACTCTCCATCAACACGCACTGACCATCACAGACTCTTTCGATGATCAAATCCACATTTCTTACCATCCATCTCTTTCTGCTCACCATGATCTTATCACAAATCAGAACGATAAAACGCTGACCCTCACTGATAAGAAACTGTCTGAAACTCCATTTCTCTCTTCTGGAATTGGCGGGATTCTCCATATCGCAAGCAGCTACTCTCGTCGTTTTGAAGAAGTTATTCTCCAAGTTCCAAAAGGAAGAAGTCTAAAAGGGATCAACGTGTCAGCCAATCGTGGACAAACCACCATCATAAATGCTAGCCTTGAAAATGCAACTCTCAATACAAATGGTTATCTCCTCCGAATTGAAGGAAGTCGTATCAAAAACAGCAAATTCAAAACACCAAATATCATTAATATACTTGATACAGACCTTACAGATAGTCAGCTAGAGTCAACAAAAAATCACTTCTACGTTGACAATATTAAAGTATATGGTAAGGTAGAACTAACTTCTAAAAAGGAACTCAGTATCAAGCTAACTCAAAAAGAAAGCCAAGAAATCAACTTAGACCTATCAAGTCACTATGGCCCTATTTATCAGTTATCAAGAGATGAGAGTCAACATCACCCAAACGAATTAAGCAACCCTTACAAAACTGAAAAAACCGATGTAAAAGGTCAACTCATAGCTAGGGCTGAAGATTATATTAGTCTTGAAACTACAGCCAACAAACCTTAACAAATCTACTTATATCTACCAAAATGATGTATATACAACTAAAAAGGAGGTTCTACCATGAAACAAGAATGGTTTGAAAGTAATGATTTTGTAAAAACATCAAGCAAGAACAAGCCTGATGAACAAGCCCAAGATGGTGCAGACAAGGCTGAAGAAACGATACCCGATCTCGATACGCCAATTGAAAAAAATACTCAGTTAGAGAAGGAAGTTTCTCAAGCTGAAGCCGAACTGGAAAGCCAGCAAGAAGAGAAAATTGAAACGCCTGAAGACAGTGAAGCGAAAACAGAGACAGAAGAAAAGAAAGCATTAGATTCTACTGAAGAAGAGCCAGATCTTTCTAAAGAAACAGAAAAAGTCACTAAAGCTGAAGAGAATCAAGAAGCTCTTTCTCAGCAAAAAACAACTACGAAAGAGCCACTTCTTCTCAGTAAATCCTTAGAAAGTCCTTATATTCCCGACCAAGCTCAAAAATCTACAGATAGATGGAAAGAGCAAGTACTTGATTTTTGGTCTTGGCTAGTGGAGGCTCTCAAATCTCCTACAAGCAAGCTTGAAACAAGTAGCACACACAGCTACACAGCCTTTCTCTTGCTCATTCTGTTTTCTGCATCTTCCTTTTTCTTTAGTATCTACCACATCAAACATGCTTACTATGGACATATAGCAACCATAAACAGCCACTTCCCTGAACAATTTGCTTCATTAAATCTCTTTTCGATTATCTCTATCCTAGTAGCAACCACACTCTTCTTCTTTTCATTCCTCTTGGGTAGTTTCGTCGTGAGACGATTTATCTACCAAGAAAAGGACTGGACGCTAGAAAAGGTTCTCCAACAATATAGTCAACTCTTGGCAATTCCAATCTTCCTCACTGCCATTGCTAGTTTCTTTGCCTTCTTTGATAGCCTACGATTTACAGCTCTCTTGTGTGTGATTAGCATTGGAATCATTCTGCTTGCCAGTCTCCATATCATTACAAGACCAAGTCAAGCAAGTGAAACCGACTCCTTCTATCAATTATTCTTGTCTGTCCTTGTGAACGGAGTCATTATCCTCCTCTTCTTTGTAGCTGAAGTCGCACTGATTGGGGATTACCTTCGTATCTTGGCCTTTCTTTAAACTTCAATCCTGTCTTTCACGGCAGGATTTTTCTATGCCAAAAAGCAAGTCGATTGACCTGCTTCTGCTTTACTTTTCTTGTGCTAATGCTTTAAAATCTTTGTCTAAGATGGGTTGCACTTCTAATTGATTGGCATCTAGTTGGTGGTAAGATGCTGATGGTAATACCTCTAGGAATTTTGCATAGTCCAATCGGGCAATGGCTTCATAGTCTTCTGGTTTAGAGCCATCTCCTGTGATTTGAACCAAGTCAATTTCCCACTGGACTTCCTTATCCAGCAATTGCTCAATATAGGCTACAGGAACAAATGGTTCTCTCGGTAAAACTGTCTTGACTCCTTGAGCTAGATGGTAAACGCCATGCACTTTCCCTTCTCCATCCTGATAGAAGGAAACTCTTGCAAAGTAGGCATCTGTCTCTTGAACTGCACGTACACGCGCTTCAAACTGAGCCAAGCCATCTTCCTCTAAAAAGCTTTTCAAATCCTCATGACTAAAGAAAACAGGATTAAAAATTCCTTGGCAAATCGTAAAACGAGTTGCAGTGTCTGCCAGATAGGCTTGAATACTTGCTTGGAAATAGGCTTCAAAGTCAAAACTATTGAGCCCTTCAATCTCAGTTCCTGTATAAGCAAGCAGGGCATCTAAAAATGCTTTGATAATCTGCCAGTCTGTCTTCGTGAGTAGGTCAGGAAGATCGACACGGTAAGCCTTTTGACCATCAACATAACTGACCTTAAAGAGAAATTGCGATTGCCCCACTATCGCACACTCGATATACTCAAGACGGTTAAGAGGCTGACGGAGATAGACTGCATCATAGCTATGTGACTCCAAACCATCTACCAAGGTCAAGATAGACTTGGCAGTCAAAATTTCCTGTTCTCCTAAAATGCTCTGTTTATTTGGAATAAAAAATGTTTTCGTCATAACTAGACTCCTTTGAAATCGTTTACATATAGTATACCCTATTTTTCTGAAAGATACAAAAACAAACTTTATACTCTTCGAAAATCAAATTCAAACCGCGTCAGCTTCGCCTTGCCGTACTCAAGTACAGCCTGCGGCTAGCTTCCTAGTTCGCTCTTTGATTTTCATTGAGTATTAGATTTTTGAGTAAAAAGCATAGAAAAAACAGCCCCTAAGGACTGTTTAATCTTATACAGTAGCTGCTTGATCCAAGCTTTCACCGATAGCGGCTAGGCGCTCGACAACTTCAGCTTGTGTCAATTCATGTTCTGAAACATAGCGGTTACGTGGGTGAACACGGCACTCGTGTGAGCATCCACGAAGGTACTTGTCTTCATTTTCTTCTGATGTCAAGATACGACGGTTACAGAATGGATTTCCACAGTTGACATAACGTTCACATGGTGTTCCATCAAACCAGTCTTTCCCTACGATAGTTGGGTTAACATGGTTGACATCAACGGCGATACGCTCGTCAAAGACATACATTTTTCCATCCCAAAGCTCACCTTGAACTTCTGGGTCTTTACCGTAAGTTGCAATTCCTCCGTGCAATTGGCCGACATCTTTGTAGCCTTCACGGACCATCCAGCCTGAGAATTTCTCACAGCGAACGCCACCTGTACAGTAAACCACGACACGCTTGTCCATGAATTTTTCCTTGTTATCACGAACCCATTGTGGCAACTCACGGAAGTTGCGGATATCTGGACGGATAGCCCCACGGAAATGTCCTAGGTCGTACTCGTAATCGTTACGTGTATCAAGGACAACGGTATCTTCGTCAAGAAGGGCTTCTTTGAACTCTTTTGGAGACAAGTAAGCACCTGTTGTTTCAAGTGGGTTGATGTCATTGTCAAAGTCGTTGTCTTCCAAACCAAGGTGGACAATCTCTTTCTTGTAGCGAACAAACATCTTCTTGAAGGCTTGTTCACTTTCTTCGTCAATCTTGAACCAGAGATCTTCCATGCCTGGGAGGCTGTGAACGTAGTCCATGTATTTTTGAGTTGTTTCATAATCCCCTGAAACTGTTCCGTTAATTCCCTCGTCAGCGACTAGGATACGGCCTTTAAGACCGATTGATTTACAGAAAGCCAAGTGGTCTGCAGCAAATTGCTCTGCATTTTCAATTGGAGTGTAAAGGTAGTAAAGTAAGACACGAATATCTTTTGCCATAAGATTTGTTCTCTTTTCTATTCTTAAATTTTCAGAATTTTTCATCTAACTATACTAGTATACCTGCTTGAGAAAACGAATGCAATTTATTTGACTGGAAATTGTAGAAAGGGATTTATCCCTGCATTTCGTCAGTAGCCATAGCGAATAGCTGATAATTCTCTCAATTTTTTTATTTGCTCAGCTTGACTTTCTGACAAAATCAGCTTATTGTCAATCAACACATGTGAGATGTCAACATTCATTTGACTCAAAATAAATGGAGTAGAGGTCCCATCGTCCTCTAATCGTCTTTTATAACTCACTAACAGATTTTTCAAGGGAGTCAGTTGAGGTGTATTGTTTATACCTTCCAATAGATGATTTATAATCGTCATGGCTTCACAACGTCTTTCACTGCCTCCAGCAAACCATTTTAATGGTGTCATACTCATTTACCTCCTGAAATTCGTTTATAAATTGAAAAACTATCATTCCTAACGCTCGTGCCAGTATTTACCCAAACACCCTGTGTAAAAAAGTCAGCAAAAATGGTAATGTTGCGAAAATATTATTAATCACATGTACCGCATAAGATGGATAAATGCTCTTGGTATAGCGGGTCAAACTAGCAAAGATGATGCCAGATATTGCAAAGACGAAGATATCTAATAAACTAGGCAGGCTTGAAAAATGAGGAAGAGCAAATAAAATTGACGGAAGAAGCAAATCAAGACCAAATCTCGAATGCTTAAAAAAGGCGTGTTGCAGTAATCCTCTATAGATTAGCTCTTCCATAAGTGGAGTCAGAAAGAACAAAGTTATATAGATACCTAGCTCAGCAAAGTTGGTCCCACTATAACCGATCAATACGGCCCAACCTTCAGCAGTTGACTGAACATGTTTAGCTGTCTGAACGTTAAAAGAGATCTGGAGCACTACCACTAATACTGTCAAAATCGAATACCAAAGCCATTTTTTTCTTGGAATGTGAAAGAGATAACCATGGCCTGTCTTAACCAGAATCCAAATCATGACTCCGCTAAATAGCAAACTCAAGAGATTTTGAATCCAGACGAAATTGCCAATCTGGGAAGAAAATTGCCAATAATTTTGAACAATAAGCGTCATCTGAGAAAGACCAAATACGAAAAATAAGTAAGAGAAAACTGCACTTATTTTGAATAGAAGTTGATACTTTTTCATGTGAACCCTCCTTTGTAAACTCGGAACATCTCTAATATAATACTCAATGAAAATCAAAGAGCAAACTAGGAAGCTAGCCGCAAGCTGTACTTGAGTACGGTAAGGCGACGCTGACGTGGTTTGAAGAGATTTTCGAAGAGTATAAGCTATATTTTCCTAAATCCTTACTCCAAATCTTAAATAGTGCTTGAGATTTCCTGAATGGTTAAATAGTGATAAAACAACATAGATATCTATGCTCTCGTTTCAAAAAATCACTGCCTCCCCCAGATAAGCCTGAGGAAAACAGTGATCACATTTTTAGGAATTAGGAATGAATACACGCAATCAATGAATCTTATGATTTTTTGTTTTTCAAGAATTCATCGTATTGTTTTTGCATTTCGTTCAATACTTTATCGTAAGCACCTTCAGATTTCAATTTTTCCATCAATTCTGGAATAGCTTTATCTGGGTCTACAGTACCAGTGTTGATAGCTGTATCGAATTGTTGCATTGTGTTAGAGATTGCTGAGATTTCAGATTTCACATTGTCAGTGTTAAAGATGAATCCAAGTGCTGGAGATTCTTTAGCTTCAGCCAATTGTTTCTTAGAATCTTCGATTTGTTGGTCTGTAACGTTTTCGTTGATGTAAAGGATCCAGTTGTTACCTGTGTTCCATCCACCCATGTGAGTGTTTCCTTTATAGCCATCAAGGACTTTAACACGGTTTTCTTTACCTGCAATTTTTTCCCAGTTCTTGCCTTCTGGGCCATAAACAAGACCGTTCAAGAGTTCTGGGTTAGTGTTCAAGAGGTTCAACACTTCCATTGATTTTTCTTTGTTCTTAGAGTTGTTTGAGATTACAAAGTTAGCAACTTGTGTTGTTTGGTTTTTCTTGATGAAGTTAGTGATTGGTTTGATTTGGATGTCTTTGTTTGCAACACGTGAAAGCAAGCTGTTACCATAGTCAGCTGGTCCTACTGTTTCTTCACGAACGAACCAAGTATCTTGTTGAAGGTCAAATGAAGTATCGCTTGTTGCTACGTCTTTTGGAATGTATCCAGCTTCATAGAATTTGTGAAGAGTCTTCAAGTGTTCTTTAAAGCGAGGCACTTCGTAACGGTTTACGATCTTAGTAGTGTCCCCTTCAAGGTCGATAACGAATGGAAGTCCGTTTGGAACTGGGTAGTCAAAGTTATCAGATGGGATGAAGTTCTTAGTAACCGCAAATGGCACTACATCTGGAGCTTTTTCTTTGATTTGTTTCAAGACTGGTTCAAGTGTTTCATATGAAGTGACACCTGAAATATCTATACCGTATTTAGCAAGAAGAGTTCCGTTGAAGGCGAAGTTTTGAGATGATGCAACGTTGGCTGCAACCGGAACTGCGTAAATTTTACCGTTAATGCTGTTACCTTTGATGTAAGCTGGGTCAAGTGCTTTATAAAGCTCTGCCCCTTCTTTCTTATACAAGTCAGTCAAGTCAGCATAGGCACCTTTTTGAGCATTTACAACATAGTTAGATGCAAAGGCGATATCGTAGTTTTCACCAGATGATGTGATAACTGACATTTTCTTATCATAGTCACCCCATCCAAGATATTGGATATCCAATTTAGCACCAACTTTTTCACCGATGATTTTGTTGGCATTTTCTAGCAATTCATCCAAGTTATCTGGTTTGTCACCGATTTGGTACATTTTGATAACAGTTTTTTCACCTGAAGCTGAGTCAGCAGCTTTTTTGTTACCTGAAAGGTTTCCACAAGCAGCAAGACCAGCAGCTAAAGCGACTACGCTAGCAGATGCAAAAGCATATTTTTTCCAGTTTTTCATGACAAAAACTCCTTTTTTTATTTTTAAACTTATAAACAATGTAATGATCTTATACTCAATGAAAATCAAAGAGCAAACTAGGAAACTAGCCGCTGGCTGCTCAAAACACTGTTTTGAGGTTGTAGATAAGACTGACAAAGTCAGGAACATATATCTACGGCAAGGCGACGTTGACGCGGTTTGAAGAGATTTTCGAAGAGCATTAACTTCACGCAAGGGAAGTTTGGAAACGAGAAACGATTTTTCTCAACAAGCACTATTCTTTCACACCACCGATAGTCAAACCTTTTACAAAGTAGCGTTGGAAGAATGGATATAAGATTGCGATTGGAAGGGTTGCGACCACAACCATAGCCATACGACCTGTTTCTTTTGGAAGAGCAACTCCCAGTTGACCAGATAGGCCGACTGCTTTGGCGATGTAGTCCATATTTTGTTGGATTTGCATGAGCAAATATTGTAATGGATACAAGTTGTCACTCTTTATGTAAAGGAGGGCGTTGAACCAGTCATTCCAGAAACCAAGAGCTGTCAAGAGCGTGATGGTTGCGATACCTGGTAGTGACAATGGCAAACAGATTTGGAAGAAGATCCGGGCCTCACTAGCACCATCGATACGAGCGGATTCTAGAATAGCTTCTGGAATGGTCTTCTTGAAGAAGGAACGCATCAAGATGATGTTAAATGGTGAGAGAAGCATTGGAACAATCAAGGCCCAAACTGTATCACCAAGTTGAAGCAAACGAGTGACCACGATATAGCCAGGTACCAAACCAGCATTGAACAACATACTAAGAAGGGCAAAGATCGTAAAGAATCTGCGATACTTAAAGGTTGTCCGTGAAATAGCGTAGGCATAAGTTGTTGTGATAAAGACATTTGTCAATGTCCCAACTACGGTTACAAAGACTGAGATGAAGAGGGCTTGGAGGATTTTATCCTTAAATTGTGCCAAAAATTCAAAACCGTCTAATCCAAATTGGGATGGGAAGAAGCTATATCCATTTTGGAGGATACTCTTTTCATCTGTCACCGAAATAACGATAACGAATACAAAGGGTAGGATACAAGAGAGGGCGATCAAACCAGAAATGGTACTGAAGAAGATATCTGCTTTCTTACTGAAGGAGTGAATGCCGACATTATCAATTTTTTCTTTTTTAATTTTCTTTTCTGCCATATTCTCCTCCTTTCTAGAACAAGGCTGAGTTTGGATCAACTCGTCTTGCCAGTAAGTTTGATAGGATAACCAGAATCAAGCCGACAACTGATTGGTAGAGACCTGCCGCTGAAGCCATCCCGATATCCGCTGTCTGAGTCAAACCGTTATAAACATATACGTCCAAGACATTGGTTACGTTATAAAGCTGACCAGCATTGTGGGGGATTTGGTAGAAGAGACCAAAGTCTGCACGGAAGATATTTCCGACTGCAAGGATGGTCAATACAGTTACCAATGGTGTCAACTGTGGAATAGTTACATTGCGAATTCGTTGCCATTTGCTAGCCCCATCCACTGTTGCTGCTTCGTAGTAGGTTGGATCAATTCCCATGATTGTCGCATAGTACATGACACTGCTATATCCAAAGCCTTTCCAAATACCTAGGAAAAGTAGAAGATATGGCCAGATACCCAAGTCAGCGTAGAAGTTGATTTCCTTCATTCCGATAGACTCTAGGAAATGGTTGAACACCCCTTTATCAATGTTTAGGAAGGCATCTGTAAAGAAACTGATGATAACCCAAGACAAGAAGTAAGGGAACAACATGGAAGTTTGGAAGATCTTAACCATTCTCTTAGAACGGAGTTCACTGAGGATGATGGCAATCCCTACAGATACAATCAAACCGATAAAGATAAAGCCGAGATTGTAGAGGACAGTATTTCGTGTGATAATAAAGGCGTCTTTTGAACTAAACAAGAATCTGAAATTATCGAGTCCGACCCATTTACTATTCACGATACTATCTATAAATCCATTACTGGTCATGTGATAGTCTTTAAAGGCAACCACGTTCCCAAATACTGGAATGTAGAAGAATAGAATCAACCAGAGTGCCCCTGGTAAAACCATCAAGAGAAAGATCCAATTGTCTCTCAAGGTTTTTGAAAACTTATTCATAATTTCCTCCCTTTTTTATTTTGATATCCATCTAAAAATTCCTTTTTAGACTTTTGATAACGATTACATTATTAGTATACTCCTATTTAAAGGTTAGGTTAAACTACTAATTATAGAAAAAACTCCACAAATTATTTTATGTGGAGTACTTTTGAAGAAAGGGATGTTTCACGAGAAACACTCTGCTCAAAGCAAAGTGCTCTTGTTTTTAAGTTGTATAAATGGTTGAAGCTGTCACAATAGTATGCCACTGGTTGGCTGTTGTGGCTGCGAAGTTCTTGTCTGCGTAGAAGTCGTTAAATGGCAGAATTTCTACTTCCAGCTCGTCGATGCGGTCAAGCTGACCAGCTAGATAAGCCTCGATGCGGCTTTCTGCTCGTTTGATGCGTTGCAAGAGTCCGCCCATACGGATATCAACTGTATCCAAGCCAAAGACCTTGTTTTCTCTCATCCATTGGTGGCTAAAGAGAGCATGGAAGTCTTCAATTCGGCTTCTGAGTTTTGGTAATTCTTGTCTGGCGATTTCTTGTAGGCTTTCTTTATCACCTTCTTGGTAAGCCTGACGAATGCGCCGTCCCACATCGACTTTGCTACTTAAAATGGAATTCAACTGGGCCTGAGTTTCAAAGAGATAGGTATAGTTCCCAGCTTTTTCTTTAATGTCAGCGAGCATCTCAGCAGCCTGAGCGAAGTGCGGTTTGTCCTGTTCAGGTGCCATGTGCTGGTCAAGTATCGGACAGAGAACATCCTGATAAAAGACATAGCGGTTGGGATTGATGCCACTGAGATTGCCTGGTAGGTCTGGCAAGAGGTTAGCAAGGTCAATCTGCATGAAATCCTCAACTGATAGGCCTGTATTGGTCTGGAAATGAGCAGACAGTCGGTCTAGGTCATTGCGGTAGCTGAGTTCTGCCCAGATTTGCAAGCTTGGGAGAATAGAGAACTGGGCAGTTTCCCCACCATTGTCCCCCCAACCCGTCACAATGACTTCTTTGATATCATTGGCACGACAGGCCTTATTGGCTTCAAGAGCGATAAGACGGCTAAAATGGTTATTGGGTGTGAAACCAATCCACTTCCAAGCACCACCTGCAAAGGCAAGGTCATGGCTAATCTTGTGATGGTTGCGGAAATTGCGATTGTATTTTTCCTCGCTATCCTGATAATAGTCCCAGTAAACCAAGGTCACACGGTCTTTGAGACGATCTAGGTAGACTCGCGTTTCCTCTGGAATTTCCACATCACGGTCGTACTGGCCATCTGCTGACATAAGTTTAAAGAACATATCGCTCCACATTTGGCAGTGGAAACCATATTTATCAGCAATATCCAGCACGCGCTCCAAGTGTTGGCACATGAGGAGACTACGGTCCACAACACCGTTCAGAATCAAGTAGCGTCCTAAACCAACCAAGTGGGCTTCGTCCATCCCGATATTGACCTTGCGAGTCTGCAGTTTAGATAGCGTCGCAAACATGCCATCAATCAGGTCGTAAACCTTTTCTTCGCCGATAAGGAGGATATCCTCCACATCACGGAGCTCCTGCACTTCTTTGACACCCCATTTGACGAAGGCTGACAAGTGGGCCAAGGTCTGAATACAAGGCACAAAGGTCATGTCAAACTGCTGGGCATAGGCTTCGATTTCCTGCAATTCCTTAGCTGAGTAGGCTCCACGGAAATAGCCAAAGTAAGGCTGCCCTTCAATCTGGTAGGTATCTTCCATGTAGAGCTCAAAGGTTGAGTAGCCCATGAGAGCCAAGACCTCAATCATCTGCTTGGCAGAAGCCACATTCAGCACTGCATTTCGAGAACAGTCTGCCATATAGGCTAAATCTTCATAAGCTGCTTGTTCCTCAATCTCTACCTTGTCACCTTCTGCTAGGGATGTTGCCAACAGGGACAAGGCACGATAAAGTTGGTGGGGTTTGCGGTAAGTTAATTGATAGTGGCCACCCTCACCCTTGATAGAGATAGAGGCTTGGTCAGACTGAGCGACAGCTACCTCTACATCTGGTAAAGAAATATGCTTTGTCAGCAAGTCGATTGCCTGAGTTTGTTTGGAATTAATTCCTGTAAATCTTACCATTGGTTTTCCTCCTGCAACCAGTTGACAAGGGCACCGTAAAGATTAGCATCTGCATGATAGGTACAGGCTTGAATGACAGGTGCGACCGTGTATTCTTCGTAGGTCTCGACAAAGTTATCAACAGCCTTCTTGACACCCTGAATAAAATCTGGATTTTGACTGATAGAGCCTCCCAGGCTAATGACATCTGGATCAATCAAATACTGAATATTGAGCAAGCCTTGAGCCAGATTACGGTTCATGCGCTCAATGGCTTCTTGGCAAAGGGTATTTCCTGCTGCGGCCTCTTGGTAAATCTTGCGACCGTCCCAATCAGTCTGACCAGATTTTTCAATCACGTAGCGTACCATATTTCCAGTTGACGCTAGTTGCGACCAGTTGTTGAGCTTTTCAGCAGGGGCAAGGGTGGTCATGTAGCCAAATTCTCCACCCAGGCCGTGGCGACCTCGATGAAGTCTACCATTGATAATCATGGCTCCGCCAATCCCTGTCCCAATCACGACACAGGCTGCATTTTCAAGTTCTGGATGGGCCAGTAATTCACTGAGTCCAACGCAGTTGGCATCATTTTCCAGATGGACAGGAATCTGATAAGAGCTAAGCGCCTCATACCAAGAAAATCCGTGGATGTAGGGCACGGCACTGAAGCCATCAATCACACCTGTCTCTTGATTGACCGCGCCTGGAACGCTCATAGCAATCCCGCTATAATCCTCTTCTGACAAGCGTTGATCTATCCACGCTAGTAAGTCCTCCAAGTTTTCTGGTGTTGGGATACTTGTCTTATCTAGTATTTTCCCATCAGGAGTCAGACTGGCAAACTTAATCCCAGTCCCTCCGATATCAATCGTTGCAATAGTCATTGTTTTTACCATAAAAGGGGCGAATCAGCAGTTAGTTCTTACCTTTTCGCCTCTCCTTTCTCTTTATGTTTACTTTTTGAAATTAAATTCCTTCTTTTTTGATGAATTCTGTACGAATCTCTTGTGGTAAAATGAGGTCTCTATGAACTGGGTATGGTCGTTCCAGTAGGTCAAGGAAGAGATGTTGACTTTCCGGTACACGTACATTTTCACTACACATATTGTAGTAGCGAAGGACATAACCTTCTTCATTTTCAGCTACCTTAAAGGCTGTTGGACAGATTTGCGGTATGCTGAGAACAGAATGGCTCAAAAGGCTACCAGTCGCAGCCACGCTTCCTTCCTGTCTAGCAAGCTGAAGGCTGGTAAATGGTGTCTGCAAGGCTTTAGCACGACGATAGGCTGAGAAGCGTTCTTGGGCTTGGTGGCATTCAAGCGCAAACTCGACTTCAAACTCACGCAAGCATTGTGCTTCTGGTGTTGGGAAGTAGCCCCAGTCACCTAGCTCACCTGACGCACGCAGAATGGTCACTGCAATAGTGTCGTCTCCAAGGATTTCGTATTCATTCAATCCCTTGTTGGATACAGTCACACCTTTTTCATCGTCATACAGACTAACAAAGGCTTGTTGGTGTTGAGGATTTTCAGGATTTTCCCATGAAGCTGCTGGTTTGTTTGGTCGTGTCACCACCTCATAGATGCTTTCAGAATCATTGCTTGGACGAGTATTATGAGTCTTGACCAAGAGACGGATACGGTGGTCTTTGGCAGTGTTGGTAAAGCGAGTCTTAAATCGGATTTGTGGATTATCAACAAAGACAGTCAACTCAGTTTCCAGAGGAATGCTTGTCAACTCTTCTGAACGTCCAGCTTCACGCTTCATAAACTCGATGATGCCTTTTTGCTCTTCTTCTAGCTTTTCATCTGCACTGACAGGCACGGTCAATTCATGTTTGAGCAAAATCTTAGCGTAGCGAGCTGTGTTTTCCAAGACCTCGTAGCCCTTAAGCTCTGCATAGATTGGCTCTGTTCCTTTTGGTTGGAAATAGATATACTCGTTTCCTATGTCACCACGGTCTTCGAAGCGGATAAAATCTTCATAGGCTTCATGAGTTGTCTTATCATAGACTTTAATGTTGTCATCCACACTCACCGTTACAAATGGCGTATCAATCATTCCGTTTTGGTAAATACCCTCACGGTGTTCTTGCTCTCCTTCCAGCAATTGGAAGGTTGTCCAAGAAAGTGGTGCTAGGTGAACTGGAATGGTCACGCGCACTTGGCGAGCGATACGAGCTTGGCGGAACTTGTCTTTTGGTAAATCATACTCAAAATTAGCCCCAAGGTCTTCGATTTTAGCCTCTACAGGACGACCATCCAAGTCCTCCACACGGTAACTTGGCAAGGTAAGAGCAACCATCTTCTTGTAGCCTTCTGTTGGGTGCAATTCCTTGAAATCACAAGTCGCAACATCAATTACTGTGCTGACAGTATCGACCTTATCATGCAAACCTGTGTTAATGACAGTAAAGATATAGTCACTTTGAGCCTTAGCTGTAGCGATTTTTCCCTTCCACTCGTTCAGAAGATTACTCTTAACAAAGTTTCCTACTTGGTTGACCTTGGCAAAACGAGTTTCCATCTCGCGGTGAACTTCGTCCACGCTACAGCCACAGATGCTATCATGCGGCGCGTTCTGCAAGAGTGTTTTCCAAGCATAGGTCAACTGATCCTTGTGGTTGTGCCCCCCAGTGATAATCGTCAAGGGTTCTACAACTTGCTCTAGGAGGTTGCTATTTTCTTGGAAGGCTTGTTTGAGATAAATACGAGATGAAGAAGTGTTGGCAAGTGTGTACCAGCCATCTGTTTCCTGACTGGTCAACTCACCTGTAACCGTTGATAGTTGCTCTGGTAGGGCACTTTCTACAGCTTGAACATATTCATCAAAAGAACTATGAACAAAGGTCATATCTGGGAAGAGTTCATTTGCCACACGAATGGCTTCGCTTAGATTTTTCTGAACAGGCTGATGGTCACAGCCATTCATCATCAACCATTGGTTGGTCGAAGCGTAGTTACGCACATCTAACAATTTTTGTTTCCAGAAGGTCAATGCCTCGTCTTTATCAACCGGGATTTCATTCCCGTTACTATACCAGTTGGCAAAGAGAATACCCAAAACACGACTACCATCCGCACCCTGCCAGTACATTTCGGAAAACTGAGAAGTAAACTGCTCATCTTCGAGGACTTGGTTATCAAATCCAATCGGTTTCACACCACGACCAAAAGCGGCCACATGAATGCCTGATTTTTGAAGAATTTGAGGCGCTTGTCCCATATTCCCAAAGGTATCTGGGAAGTAACCAATCTGAGTAGATTTGCCCCATTTTGCACATTCTGCTTGACCAATCAATGTATTGCGGACATTGGCTTCACTTGAAATCAAGTAATCATCTTGCAAGATGTAAAAAGGACCAATTTTCAATTTTCCTTCGTCAATGTAGCGCTGGACTTTGTCGCGATTTTCAGGGCGAATCTCCAAGTAGTCATCAAGGACAATGGTTTGACCATCCAAGTGGAAGCTCTTGAACTCAGGGTCATTTTCAAAGAGATCAAAGAGATTGTCAAACAATTCCACCAACTGCATACGATGGCTTTCAAAAGGCAAGTACCACTCACGGTCCCAGTGACTATGTGAGATAATATGTACGACAACATTTTCCATGAAGTAAAACCTCATTCTAAATTTAAATTTTTATTGTTAACGTTAAATGTAAATTTGTGATTCTTTCCAAGAATCAGTTGCGCTAAAGCGTGTTCCTTAGCGGATATCCAAGTAATCCAAGACCAATTCACAGAACATCATGTTAGCCCAAGAGAACCATTCACGAGAATAAAGAGTTGGGTCATCCACGTGGAAGCTTTCGTGCATAACACCTGTACCACCATCGCAAGCAACCAGCTGATCCAGCAAGAATTTTTTCTCTGCCTTATCTCTTGTTGTCAAACCTTGGATAGAAAGGGCGATTGGCCAGATATAGCGATAGAAGGTATGAGAACTTCCGAGACCGCTAGCGTATTCTCCTTGGTAGAAGTATGGATTTTCAGGACTCAGAATGGTACGACGAGTTGCTTGATACACTTCATCATCGACCGAACAGTAGCCCAGATAAGGTGCAGCCAACAAACTTGGTACGTTTGGATCATCCATGATGCTGGCATTTCCTAGACCATCCACTTCAAAGGCATAAATCTTTTCGCCCTTGCTGTTGCTTGTGTAGGCGTAGTTTTCAATTCCTTCTTGGATTTCAGACTGGAGGCGCTTGGCGTCTGTAGTAACACTCTGGCTATCAGCTAGGTCCAGTTCTGCAAAGATTTCTTGCACATAACCCAAGACTACCACAGCAAACATATTGGACGGAATCAAGTAACTATACTGGCAACAGTCATCACTCGGACGAAAAGCTGACCAGGTCATGCCTGTCACTGCAAAATTAGGGCCAAAGCCATCATTTACCAAGGTATCTTCCTTGCGGTCCGTATCGCGGACAAAACGATAAGGAGAGTTCTTATGGTCTTGTTCCACTGTCCACAGATGAAGAATTTCCTTAGTTGCTGCGACAAAAGTCTCATCAAACTGACTAGTCTCGCCAGTCTCTTTCCAGAGGAGATAAGCCAGCTGCAAAGGATAGCAAAGCGAGTCCACCTCATACTTGCGTTCCCAAATCCAGCCATTAAGGTCTGTATGGTCAGTCTCGTGGTGACCCTTCCAGTTTTCCTCAATGTTAAAGGAATTGGCATAAGGATCCTTTAGAATCAAGGTCATCTGACGTTTAACCAAACCTGCAATGGTCTGACGCAGGAGGGGATCTCTTTTAGCCACATGCAGGTAGGGTCTGAGTTGAGCTGTCGAATCTCGAAGCCACATAGCAGGAATATCCCCAGTCAAGACAAAAGTTGAACCGTCTTCTAAGATTTCAACCGTATTGTCCAAGGTATCGGTGTAGCAACGCTCGAAAACATCCACCCACTCTGGATGGTCCTTAGCCCGCTCTGCCACTTCATCTAGCCATTCTCTAACAATTTCTTTTGAATAAATCATCGTGCAGTATCCTCTTTCAAACAAGTTTCATTTTCAGTATATAGCTTTTGAGACAGAAAATACATACACAAATGATAGTCATTTTTCTACATAATAAAAGAATTATTATTTTAGGTTTCCTTAGGGCTTCCTGACCCTTATATCACGCGCTTTTGAACAAAAAACACTAACATTACTTTTTACTACTTGCTCCCCCAAAGTACGCAAAAAGGGGAGCAAAAAAGCCCCACAAAAGGGCTAAGATTTAACGAGTTCAGCAGGCAAGAAACTAGCACGGTCAAACGTGCTTTTTTTATTGCTGGTTGCTGATAGGTATATTATACCATGAAGCGCGTGGTTTATAAGATTATGACCTCACAAAAGCCCCCAGATTCGTTTCTGAGGGCTTGTAGTTTATCCATGGTGTTTTAGTTGTCCAGTACGAAACAAAGCAAAATAGGGGGCGAATATGAAGCCTCAGCCTACATTTACCTACTTATATGCTTCTAGCTCTCCGTTCTGGTGGATTCTCGCAAAGTTTAAGACGGCTATCTGTTTGTATCGGTGGTAGCTAGTGGAGCTAGTACCTGCCATCTCTACGCATTCACTCATTGTTTTCTTCCTCATGTAGCAATAATGGATAATAAAGTATTTTCTGGCTCGCTTGTTCTCTATCTTATTGATATCGTTGGCGAATATTTCCAACCCCTCACGGATTGCTTTTTCATGTTCACCACTCAAATTCCACTGATCAGGTAAGACAAGTTTCCAAGCCTCTTCATCGATACTAACTTGGTTTTCACTCCCTGCCATCCTCTGGAATCTCAGAAAGTATGTCATCCTCTCTCTGACGTTCATCATCGTTTTAAACTTATCCAGCTCCATTAGTTCGCTCCTTCATGATATAATATTATTGAGATTATAGCTGAGGCGGAGCGCCTTGGCTTTTTTTGCTATTTCTCTATGTTCGCTCTAGCTTCAAATTCTTTCCCGTGAGAAAAAATGTACAATGACGGTGTGAAGCTCATAGAAGCGCGTGGGGAGGGAGATAGCCCCCATATCTCCTTATGGTTTGATAAGCAATTAAGGGATGTTTTTATTTCTCTTATTTCCTTGTCATTCTGCAAGCAATTAAGGCAAGTTATTTCTTTGCTTATCTGCTTATCATTTGGTAAGCAACAAATCCAAAATAACAGACTTTTAAACTGCTCTTATCTCCTTATCATTTGGTAGGAAAATAAGGGGAGTTATTTTAGTTCTTATTTCCCTGTCATTTTGTAAGGAGAAAATTCAAATTAAGGAAGCTAATAAGTCTCCTTATCTCCTTACAGTTTTTTAGGGAGCAAAATCAAAATAAGCGATGTTATTTCCTGTCTTATTTCCTTACCGTTTGACAAGGAGAAAAATGAAAATAAGGAACTTTTAAATTCGTCTTAACCCCCTATCGTTTTGTAAGCAATTAAGAAGGGTTATTGTCGTCCTTATCTGCTTATCATTCTGCAAGGAGTAGATCCGAAATAAGAGGGCTAAAAACTTCGCTTATCTGCTTGTCGTTTCTCAGGGAGTTAAGGAGGGTTATTATTGCTCTTATCTGCTTGATAAATGATAGGGGGATATAGCCACTTTCTCGGCGTTCGCTCGGAGTTCAACACACATAACCCTGCCATTTGTCAGGCATATTTACTGCCACTACCTAACCAAAACCTAAGTATTTCCTGTTTCCTTTTCCTAAACGAATAATTTTTTATCAAAACACGCGCTCCATTTATCGCACCCTTTGTTGGAACGCTCTGCTTACTTAAATCCTTGATATATCTAGCTTTTTTAACATTCAAACCGTCTAATATGTAGTATTTGTTCGTTTTGTAAATTGCACACTACTACATATTGTCTCACAATCTAGAACCATTCAACCAAAATCTATCTCCTTTTTTAGTATACTTCAAAAACTTCCTATAGTGCTTATGATACCTGTCACGCTTCATATACTTTGGTCTTTCTGGGAAACTATCAAACATATATCCACCACGTCTAGGACTCCACCCTGGTTCTACCTTTCTGGCTTCTTTTAGTGCAAGCTCCCAGTAGTATTGGCAATCCGTTTTACTGCGGTTCAGAGTGCTCTTGTGGATATCTAGACAAGTACCGCAACTAAAATATAAATACCGTTTATAAAGCAACCTGCACCGTCTACCACAATCAGGGCAAAGAAAGAAATATCGATTACCTCCCTTAGTTCCTGCTATTCTGTCTAATTCAAATGACTCTCCACCAAAATCAATCATTAAATTATCCAAATCAATCTCTAAACGTTGACCGTCCAACTCGGCTATACCCTTAGATATTCCTCTCAGCTTCATTGGTTTAGTGATTGTTTCTATTGCTAACCGCTTCATTATTTCCCCCTATATGGAAAAACCCAAAACTATTGACTTGATAACAAAAAGGGGATTGCTCCCCTGTGTTCTACTTCAAATGCTCTGTATAACCAGCAAGGCCTTTATATTCGCCCTCTACGTCCAACTTTTGGAGTAGGCTAATACTTTTCATCGCCCAGCATTTCCAACGTACCAAAAGCGGTCATAGAGTCCATAGGGATAGGCTTATCAGAAAGCAAGCGATCAGCATAGTCTAATAGTTCCAGCTCGTAATCTGTGACCTTATTCAGTAAACTATCAAAGTCCTCTGACTCTTTGAGTTGAAGCACGCGCTCCCGTTTGTAACGTTCCTCAAATGCTTCAGCCTCTTCTGGTTGTTTGTGGTAGTCTTTAAAGCTATCACAAATACGCTTGAAAGTCTTGTTTAGCTTGTGATCTTCCACATACTCAGCGACAAGCGTTCCCTTATCCTTGTAGGTCAATGAGATTACAGGCTGGCAATATGTTCCAGTCATATATCCCAGTAGCGCGTGACCTGCTACTTGAGCGGTCGCCTGATCACAAAAATAGTAAGTGAAAGTGAATGTTTTTGCTTTATCTGAAAATGTTTTTAATGTCATGTTGTTTTTCCTCTTTCTGTTTTAAGGGTGTCACTAGTAGTTACACCATTGCAAGGGGGTCGGTACTATCTACCCCATTTTGTTATCTGTATAATACTAGCAAACCAGCAATCGCACCCATACCATCACTATCTCCTACGGTTGCGGTTGAATGTTTTACATCAATTACCTGCACGGTCGCCATAAAATCATTTACTTCCTGTTCAAAATTTTCTAGTGATTGTTGCCATTTGTAATAAAAAAATAGTTTAATTTTCATGTTTTTTACTCCTTTTGTACTTAATTGATTTTTCTGTCCCCTTTTTTATACGCTTCTTACAAATTTTATACACTTGTTTTTAAAAGTGTATAAAAAATAAAGTCAGTAATGCCAAGGGTTTTGCTATTGTTTTATACACTTTATACGCTTTATACATTAAAATAAAAACATATATAGGGATAATAGGGACCCCATTTTTAAAACATAATATAAGGAAATTTTTTTATTTCCGTGTTTTTCGTATAAAGTGTATAAAACCCTTGATATGACAACGTTTTTAAGTGTATAAAATTTTTGCCCTACTGTGTAAAGTGTATAAAATTCTTATTTTCTTTTCCTTCTCTTTTTGTACTCTGGCCAATGGTTGTAATACCCGCGTTCATTCTTTGGCTTTTTCTGCTTTTCGGGTGTTGCCCTACCATTAGCATAGGCTACGCTTGCAAACGGCGGTAGGTCTTCTTTAGGATAAAAACCTTTATGGATCTGTTGCCCTGCAGGGATAACCTTCTGGCCAACTGCGAAACCTTCAGGCAGGTTGCTTTTGATTTCTCGATGTAAGCCCATTTCTGACCTGTTTTCTTTAATACCATAGTATTCTAGGAAACCTTTCCAAACGTGATAGACAAAACTATTAGGAATAAACTCACTTGTCAATTCATCAGTAAAAAACTTAGAAACAAAATCAATAACGGGGTTCATGTCCTTATGGTGTTCTTCAAGTATTTCAATAGACTTCGTAGGGTTAATGTCAGCGATTGGTGTTTCAATAGCCAACTTAACCAGGTACTCCAGCACTTCTTTGCGATTAATGTAATCGTCTTTGATAGCCTTGTTAGGATTACCTTTGAATATTTTGGTAAAAGGTAAAATTCTAAATCGCCTATCAATAGCTGATTTATCCCCGTTCATTCTTGGTAAACCATTAGAAGATTGTACTACCGTCATATTAAGGCGTATGCTATAAGGGCGTTTCCCTTTGTCCTCTATGGTCATTATGTCGCCTGTTGCTAAGCTAAACATATCTGAAGTGTCTCTAATTACTGCGTCCTTTTGTACATCATCACCGATTACAAGCGACTTTCCCAATAATATAGACGTTGAAAATTGACTTTTTGTTAAACCAGTGATCTTCAAACTTGCCACATTTTCCATACCAACTAGGTTTATAAGTAACTGCTGAAAAGTTCCTTTTCCTGTTCCACCTTCACCGAAAAGCCAAAAGATTTTTTGCAAAGACTGCCCTGTGACGCTTGCTTTTATAATCTGGATAGCAAGGTTATAAAGCTCCTTGTCACCGTCAAACAACTCTAAAAGCCAAGCTGTCGGCTTCCAGCCGTTAATTATAGGCTCTTCTGCTCCAGGGCTATAACCTGTTTTTATCTTTCTTGTTGCTGTAATCTCTGGTGTCGTTTCTTCAAAAATGCCTGTCTTAGCATTGTATAGCTGTTTCCCAATTACAGTATAATTGCCTTGGATTTCCCTCATTTGGCTCTGTCTAGCTATTTTATAAAGCGTGTCAAATGCCTGTTTTTCCGTTGCGTTTGGATAAATGACAGAAATAAGATCTTGCAAAAATTCATTATCCTCTAACCAGATACCAAAATCAGGATTATAGAAATATAATGGGGCTTTTTGCCCTTGTGCCTCTGGCTTAATTCTAATAAATCGGACGTACTTTTTTAACATAATAGCAACTCCCAGCGGATTAGTTGGTAAGGCCTTACTGCTCTTTTCCTCGCCTTTCTGCTGGGCTAGTTCTTCATGCTGGGCCTCGGTCAACCTGCCTGCCTTTACATTTTCAAGGTGTTTGCTGTCTGCCATAACTTCTTCATAAGCTTGCTGATAAGCCTTGTCCTTGATTTCTTGACACTCTTTGATAAGCTGTCCCCTAACACCTTTGAAAGTCTTAAAGTGCTTATCTTCGCTTTCACGCGCCTCTAAGATTTCACTTTCTAGGTTTCCTAATTCTTCTAGTTCTATGGTTCTATCCTCTCTTTCTATATTCAGCCCGTGCTATACTGCTAAAACTGCGGTCTAGCTCCTCAATAGGCAATGGTTCAACTGTCACGCTATTAGCTATCTTTGTCAGCTCGTAGGCGGTCTCTAGGTCGCAATCAACCCACTTATTAAAGAGTAAACCTACAAAGCGTGTCAGTGCTACGTTGCGCCCTCCCTCATCTCCAAAGCCATTAAAAAGCGTGTCAATAATTCTCATAGTCATTGACCTCTGGCCACTTGCTCTAGGCTTGTAACGCTCAGTAGTTTCTTGCTTCGCTCTTGGTTCAACCTTGGGGACTGGATAATCAAGTCCATGCTCCACAATCTTTTGATAACTTGCTGGGTCGCCTGTTGTTACTGGTAGCCCTTGGAGTTGTGACCATGTTAAACTAGCCATGTCAAAGGGTAGCCCAATCTTGTCAGCAATCTCTTTCACTACCTGCTTATAGGTTGACTCGTTCATCACGTTGGCAGGCTTCACTACAAGGCGAAAACGGGGCTTTTCTAAGCTATGTTTAATAGTCGGGTATAAGATGTAAGAGTAGCCAAATAAAGCGCTAGAAACGGCCTTTATAAAGCCCTCAGACGTCCCCTGTATATCGTCATAATCAAGGAAAATCAAATCCCGATAAATTAGACTGGAGTTGTTTCGCTTGTAACTGCCATGCTTTTCTGGCGTCACTTTCCCACTGATACAGTAAGGCGCTTGTGTACGTTTAAATTCTTCAATGTTTGCCCCTTCAGGGACTACCAAAGGCTTAAAGCGTTCAATGTACTGGAACGGCTCAATTTTATCAAATGGATAGACAAGATTACTCTGAAAGCCTTTAGCCTCATAAATTGTCATACTATCGCCCCTTTTTGCGTTTCTTTTTTAACTTCTTCAGTAGCTTTTGTTCTTGGAACTGTTCCAAAGATCTGCCACGGTGCTTATACAATTTAATGTCATGATAATGGCCTCCGCCCTGTGCTGGGTGTGTGTTATATCTACCCATTTTCTACCCCCAGAAACTTCCAGATGTCAGTTATTTTATAGTAAACCTTTCTTGTATCTTCAAGCGGTGGATGGTATCGTCTTAGCCCTGCTTTTTCCCATTTTTGGAGTGTCATATATTTTATATCTAACTCGTCCATGACTTCCTGGGCTGATATTAAGCCTGTCAGTCGTGGTTTGAGTTTATCACGCGCTTCATGGTATCTTTCCACTACCTCCAGAATGCCATGCACTAGGTCTTGCTCACTTTCTCGGCTTAGGCTAAACATATCCGCCCACCTCCTTCAAGGTTTCTTTGTAGCTTTCTAGGTCGCTGTTCATCAACACCGCTAGGCGCTTTTCTTCTTCTCGTATCTGATTGTAAAAGGTTTTTGCACCGTCCAGTAGCTCCTCTTTGTTAGCTGGGATAAAATATCCTCTAAATGTCCCATGGCGAACCCCAACAATAGGAACGCTATGGCGCGTGATTAGACGACTGATAATATCTTGCACGGTTCTTTCTGCTAGTTTGGTGAGTAGGCTGATTTCTGCCCCTGTTATGGAGTTCTCAGCACCTACCTTGATTAGTCTTAATACTCGTTTGTCATTCTCTGATAGACTCATTCAGTTCCTCCTCTTCTTTGCTTTTATTCAAAAAGGTTATTTGTCCGCTCGTTACCCCTCGCAAAATATCTTTTTGAGTTTCTATGATTGTATCAAGGGTTTTCAAAATAGCTGTCTTAGTCTCTAAATCCAACGTTTGTTTTGTCAACAAGCCCATAGTTACAGCTAACTTTGTTGCATTGTCCATACACGTAGCTAGAAAAATATCTTTAGTAAAATAAGGTTCGTCTGGTATTTTTTCAATATCAGGGTATATCTTCACTGTGTAACTCATTTCATCCCTCCGTAAACTCTTACCCCTGCAAGCTGGATATATCGCCCATATTCAGGATTTAAATCCTCGCTAGGTGTTTCTATCGTCTGTTGGTTTTCTCGCTCAAATTGGGCGCTTTTTTTGCGGTCTCGATGGTTTAAATAAAGCAGTAAGCCAATCAATACCACCATGAAGATTACCGCCTGTGTATTGGTTAAATCTAACTCATTCATGTTATGCCCTCGCTTGGTAATTCTTGATATAGTCCACTTGTTCAGTTCGCTCCATCTTCAGGAAGTCGTCCACCTCTTCGGGTGTTACCTTTCTATCTAAAAAATCAGCGATAAACTGGAATAGGTTTGGATTTCTTGACTTAATTTCTGCCATTACTTCATCAAACTCTGCTTGTGTCATGTTGTCTAGGTCTAGTGTCATTTTAATAGCCCTCTTTCTTCTAAATCAGCAACTACTAAACGACGTAAGTACATCCAGGTTGAAGTAGTTGTATGATTGATCCCATTACTTAGATTGTTTTCTTTTATTGCTTGATCTAAGAAATTGAATAGCAACCAGTCAGGAGCTTCACCATGCCTTTCTGTACAGTCGTCGTCATATTTTTTTAATTCCCCAAGCAGGTTCTCAACATTCCTATTAAAAAACTCCTCATGACTTGCCTCTTGCTTTTTATAAGTTTCCGATAGTTTATAAAATTGAATCCATAACTGACTAATTGCTGATCTACAATCTTCAGCAATCTCGGTTGCTCCGTGGTGTTTCTTTGATAAATGCCACTCTGATAAAATATCTAGCTTTTCTTCTACAAGTCCTAACTCTGTTTCAAAATCTTTAAAGTATGTATCCATATTTTTTTACCTCTGTTTCTATGTTGTGTAATTGCCCTAAGGGCTTTTTAATGCCTTTTACTATCCAGGATATCCTCACACTCTCCTCGACCAAAATTTGAGTGTGGGGATTTTTAATGGTTGTTTCTTATACAGTTTTTCTTGCCTACAGCCTCATGCTCTCGGTCGCCAAATTTCTGAGCGCGGGCTTTTTGAGTTGTTTCTTATAGACGATATCCTCACGCTCAGACTCGCCAAATTGAAAGCGTGAGAAAGTACCAGTTTAAAGAGTTGGCGCTCTCCGTATGGTCAAATTGCCCTAAATATGCTATAATCTAGGTATAAATCTTTACTAAAACCTCTTTGATAATAGCTTGCCTGCTTTGTTAAATTCGTTTTAGTGTTAGTGTGAAAGGCTCTGCGGTGTGGTTATTGCTAAGCCTTTTTTGTTGCAATCACGCGCTTCTTTGGCGTGTTTTTTTATTTCTGAATGCCATAGCCTTGATTTCCTGATAACTCATATTCAAGCCAATCATAGCTATTACCATGTCCTCAAATGCCTGGTACTGCTCCAGCTCGTCACTGGTCAAGCTATCGATGCCATTATAGCCCCCACGTTCTTCCCTTAACTGCTTAGCGTTCCTGTCGGTTACTGCCTTCAGTAGCAGGTTGTTCATGGTGCTATGCGCGTGCTTGGGTTTTGCCTCCCAGTTCTCAATACTGTCATGCAAGGTTTTTCTTTTTGGCTTTTCTAGCGCCCTCTGCATACGGAACTTAGAAAGTTCATCACGCATTTCAAAGAATGCTTTGACTAGGTTGGTTTTGAAGTTGGCCACTTGCTCGGTGTTCTTTAAGAATGTAACTAACAAGGTCGCTTGTTGCTCATTCAAAATATAGTCCTTGGTATTCTGGCCACTCTCCATAGCTTGGATTTTAAATCCAACCTTTCCGAACTGTTCAAACCTTGCTTGATGTCTGCGGATCGTCTTGGTTATTGTGTGATGTTGCAATCCCGTGCATTCTGCCACAATACTGCTCAGTGTATACGGCTCTTTCTTACCGTCCATGTAGACTAATTCCATTGGTTCGCTCCTTTCTAGCTATAAAATAGTTCATCTATGGTTATATCTGATCTGATTTCTGCAACCATTGACTTAATCGCTAGACGTTCTTTGTCATTGAATGGCGTTTTACCTAATTCTTTGTTGTTGTACGACTGCAAAGAAATTTTTAGCTTATCCGCCATTTGTTGCTGAGTTAGTCCAAGCATAACTCGATAGCCTCGTAGTTTGCTCATAGGTTTCCCCCTTTCTAAAAAATCCCCCTCCATGAATAGATTGAAAGTGTGAAAGGTTGGAGGGTTTCACACATTTTTTCTGTGCTTTAATTGTATGATACACAATATTTTTTCTGTTATCAACTGTTTTTTTAATTTTTGCACAAAAAAAATGTACTTTTTCTAAGATATAGTATATAATCATCTGTGAAAGGTGTGATAAAACATGAATAGATTGAAAGAATTGAGACAAGAAAAAAAGCTATCTCAAAAAGAGTTAGCTGAAAATATTGGGGTTCATTATCGGACTCTTCAAAATTGGGAAAACGGAGAAAGCCAAATTAAACCAGAAAAGGCCCAGCAACTAGCTGACTTCTTCGGGGTAAGCGTTGGGTATCTGTTGGGGTATGAAGAAGCAAAAACTCTTGAAAACATTTTAAAAGATGCAGAAGAATACTTAGAAATGACTGAAGATGACCTTTTATCAGATAATTATAGTTCAAGAATAAAGATAGCCTTAAGCGAAATGTCTGATATTCCTGTACTAAAAAACGAAATCATATATAATTTAGACTTTTTGTCATACGATAATTTAAAAGCTATTTGTCAAATTGTCAATGAATTACCTAAAAAGGAAAAATACGACCTATAGCATACCCACGCGCCACAATGTTAAACAATCCTGAAGCGCGTGGAATTTACTTAGAAAATAAAAAATAGTTGATTTAACAACGTTTTTAGCCTACTTGGAATTTACTTGGAAAATAAAAATTATGGAAAATAGAGATTCAGAAAAATTATTAAAGTTATTAACTAAAAATGAAGATGAAATTATTGAATATAAAGTAAATAATAATGATCATGAACGTATAGGTAAATATATATCAGCTTTGGCCAATTCATCAGCAATTTTAAATCGACAATTTTCGTACCTAATTTGGGGGATTGACGACGATTCAAAAGAGATTTTTGGCACGAAGTTCTACCCAAAAACTGAAAAACATGGTGGAGAACCATTTATTACTTGGCTAGAAAGAATGCTCGACCCTCGTATTACAATTCGGTTTGAAGAATATGATATTGATCAAAATCATGTTGTCGTTCTAGTTATCCATATGAATGCTGGTAGACCTGTTGCTTTTAAAGGGGATCGATATATCAGAAGCGGTTCATCTTTGAAAAATTTAAAGGATTATCCTGAAAAAGAAAGAGAGTTATGGAAATCCTTTGAGGCACGATCATTTGAAAAAGAATATGCAAAAACTGCATGTACATTTGATGAAATCAAAGAATTACTTGATGTTAATTCTTATTTGAAAATGTTAGGCCATTTTGTCGGTTCAACTGACGAAGAAATTATTACCCATATGATAAACGATGGTATTGTAGAACCTTCTGGGAAAAGTTTTAATTTGACCAATATGGGGGCATTTACTTTCGCAAAAAATCTTAAAAACTTTGAAAATCTATCATCGCATGCTTTAAGAGTAATCAGATATGATGGTAATAATAAACTCAGTGCAGTAGCCGATAATACAGCTAGTAAAGGAGTTGCTGTTGGTTTTGATGGTTTGCTAAAATTTATCAATAGTCATTTACCTAGAAAACCTGAGACATTAAAAGAAAACGGACAAATAACCTCTGATACGGATTATCCCCCTCTTGTTATACGTGAGATTGTTGCAAATCAAATAGTGCATCAGGATTTTTCTGTAAAAGGGAGCTCACCAATAATTGAAATCTTTGATAATAGAGTAGTATTTACCAATCCTGGTTCCCCTCTTAATCGTCCAGAACGATTGCTTGACATGCCTCCATACTCTCGAAATGAAGATTTAGCTAATCTATTTCGAAAGATGCATCTAGTAGAATCGCGTGGTAGCGGTATAGACAAGATTATACTGACCCTTGAATTAAATCACTTACCTGCTCCCGATATCACTGCAAAAGATAATTATACTGTCGTTACTTTACATCAACGACGAACAATCCAAGAAATGGGTAACAGAGAAAAAATAAATGCTATTTATTATCATTCCGCCATACTTTACATCGAAGATGATTATATGACAAATAGCACACTTAGAGAAAGATTTGGATTGACAAATAAACAATCATCCGTTGCCTCTAAACTCATTTCTCTTGCATTAGAAAATAATAAAATAAAAATCTATGATGAAAATGCTGGTAAAAAGAATATGCAATATATCCCTTACTGGGGCATTGGTTACAATGAATAATCTTAGCCAAGCTCCCGAAAACCAATTAAAATAGGTGAAATCTGTGAAGCCCTAGCATGATATAAAACCTTTTTGATAATGGCTTGCCTGCTGATGTATTTTAGAAAGGTTTAAATCATGAAAATAACTGAAGTTATAAAAAAAGACGGTAGTAAAGTCTATCGTGCTAATGTATATCTAGGAGTTGACCAGGTAACAGGAAAGAAAGTAAAAACCAAAGTAACAGGTCGGACACAAAAGGAAGTTAAGCAGAAAGCCAATCAAGAAAAAATAGCTTTTCAAAAAGCAGGATCTACCAGACAAAAGGCTATTACCATAAGAAACTATCAAGAATTGGCAACTCTCTGGTGGGAAAGCTATAAGAATACAGTTAAGCCAAACACTCAAGGAAACGTTAGAGCGCTAATAGATAATCACATATTGCCTACTTTCGGGGAGTATAAGCTCGATAAGCTCACTACTCCACTTATTCAGTCAATTATCAATAAACTTGCTGATAAGGCTAATAGAGGGGAAGAGGGCGCTTTTCTACACTATGATATGATACACGCTTTAAACAAACGTATCTTACAGTATGGCGTAACCATGCAAGCAATACCGTCCAATCCTGCGCGTGATGTGGTTTTACCTCGTAACACTCAGAAAGCAAAGCGACAAAAGCTAAAGCACTTTGATAATCAAGAGTTAAAAAAGTTTCTTGTTTATCTTGATAATTTAGATAGTTGTAAATATCGTTATTACTATGATGTAACGCTCTATAAGTTCCTACTGGCAACTGGTTGCCGTATCAATGAGGCTCTAGCCCTTTCTTGGTCTGATATAGATTTAGATAATGCTATCGTGCATGTCACCAAGACACTAAATCAGTATTTAGAAATCAATAGCCCAAAATCTAAGTCTAGTTATCGGGATATAGATATAGATCAAGAGACTGTTAGCATGCTGAAGCAGTACAAACTACGCCAAACTAAAGAGGCTTGGAAGATAGGGCAACGTGAAAGTGTAGTATTTTCTGACTTCATTCATGAATATACTAGCATTGTAAAACTTAAAAAAAGATTACTAACACATTTTAAACGCGCTGATGTTCCGAATATAGGTTTTCATGGTTTCCGTCATACTCACGCTAGTTTACTGCTTAACTCTGGAATACCTTACAAGGAACTCCAGCACCGTCTAGGTCACTCTCAAATCAGCATGACCATGGACACATATAGCCACCTCTCAAAAGAGAACGCAAAAAAAGCAGTATCATTCTACGAAACTGCACTAAAAGCACTATAGGGGGAGCAAAAAGGGGAGCAAATTCAAAAATTAACAATTCAAGACAAAGCAAAAAGCCAATAGCAACAAGGTTTTTGTTAGATTTATTTTGAAACAGGTTCATTTTTCTACAAAATTGCTTTCTTTTGAACCCCATATCTAAAGTCCCTATTTTTCTGATATAATGTAGAAAAACAGCTAAAGGAAAGACTATGAAACCACTACTTGAAACCATCGATACCCGATTTGGAACTGCCAGCAAGCATGCCTTTTCTCGGGGAAATACCCTTCCATACACAGGCGTGCCTTTTGGGATGAATTACTTTGTCCCCCAGACCAGCGACCAGGAGGGATCTTGGTTTTTCGACCCACATCTGCCTATATTTCAAGGGATTCGATTAACCCACCAGCCCAGCCCTTGGATTGGCGACTACTCTTGGCTCCTTCTGACACCTATCACAGGCCAACTAGGTGGAGACAGCCTCTTTCACCGCCAATCTTCCTATGACATAGATAAGGCCTCTTTCCAACCTCATTATCTGAAAATTTTCTCCCTGCGCTATCAGATTGAAAGCCAGCTCACACCGACTCGCTACGGTGCTTCTATTCGTTTGGAACAAAAGCAAGGCAAAGCCCTCTCCCTCTATCTTCACGCGGCAGATGAACTGACAATAGAGCAAGTAGATAAGAGAAATCTTGCCCTGCGACAAGAAGGAAAAACTGAGACCAACAAAAATCCACTGATACTGTTCACTACCCTGCAAATGAATACGGATATTATTGCTATCAGCCAAGAAGGCGAAGACTGGCGAATCGACCTGGCAGATAGTCATGCTGAAATTCAGCTAGCGACTTCTTTCATCTCTCCTTCTCAAGCACTGCTTAATCTACCTCAAGAAGATTTTGATAGCTGTAAATCGAATGCACAAGCGGACTGGGAAAATCTCCTCCATCGTTTTGATGTTATAAAGACAGGAGAGGCTGACCGGACCTTCTTTGATCACTGTCTCTACAGACTCTTCCTCTTTCCTCAGACTTTTTATGAGGTTGATGAATCAGGACAAGCCATCCACATAGATTTGGCTACTGGAACTGTCAAGCCTGGTGTCCTCTTCAGCAACAATGGTTTCTGGGATACCTTCCGCACCACCTTCCCCCTCTTTGCTCTTATCATACCAGAACACTATCACCGCTTTTTAGAAGGATTTCTCAATAACTACCGCGATACTGGTTTCCTTCCAAAATGGCTGGCTCCAGATGAACGTGGCATGATGCCAGGTACCCTGCTAGATGGCATTATCGCAGATAGCGCCTGCAAGGACATGGCCCCCGACCTAGAAGAAGAACTCCTCCAAGCCATGCTTGAAACAGCCTGCAAGTCCGACCCTCTCGGCATCAATGCTCGTCACGGATTAGCCCAATACCAAGAACTAGGCTACCTCTCTACCGACCACCACGAAAGCGTCAGCCACACCCTAGACTATGCCTATAGTGACTTTTGTATCTCTAGCTGTGCTGAAAAACTAGGGAAAATAGAAATCGCTGAAACCTACAAGGCCGCATCACAAAATTACCGCCATCTATTTGACGCTGAGACAGGTTACATGCGAGCGCGTGATAGTCAAGGCAACTTCCGGCCTGACTTCTCTCCTTATAGTTGGGGACGCGACTATGCCGAATGCTCTGCCATCCAAGCAACTTTAGGCGTCCTACACGACATCCCAGACTTAATCCAGCTTATGGGTGGAAAAGAAGCCTTTAGCAACTATCTTTTGAAGACTTGTCAGGAGGCCCCCCTCTTTGAGACGACAGGCTATGGTTACGAGATTCACGAAATGAGCGAGATGGCTACTGCTCCTTTTGGACAAATAGCCATTTCCAACCAGCCGAGTTTCCACATTCCTTATCTCTTCCATTACAGCAACTACCCTGACTACACTGCCCTTCTCATCAAGACTCTCCGTCAGAAGGCCTTTCACCCAAGTTGGGAAGCCTATCCTGGCGATGAAGACAATGGCAGTCTCTCAGCCTGGTACATCTGGTCAGCTCTCGGTTTTTATCCGACCTGTCCAGGAAAACCAAGCTATGACCTCGGAATCCCTCTCTTTGACCACCTCCGAGTTTATCTGGCCAAAGAAGATAAATGGTTGGATATCCATACTAAACAAAACCACAGCCATTTTAACTTTGTAAAAGAATGTAGACTAGATAATACCTCTATAACTAGTATTCAACACCAAGACCTCTTAAAAGCTGAGCAACTAACCTTCACCCTCAGCTGGTTACCAAGTCACTAGCTAGTAGACAAAAGAACCTTTGTATCGTGCAAAGGCTCTTTTATTTTATGAAACTTGTACTTGAAGTTGATCAACCAGTTGTCCATCAACAGTCAGATTCAGATAGAAATCCAAGGTCTTGTCAGCAGCAAAGTGCAGAGTTGGTAGACACAAATCTTTTTTGCTTTCCCCTGCTTGGAATTGAAGGACTTGAATCTCATCCTGATAGGCGATACCATGGACACCTGTCCCCGGTTGAATCGAAATCTTAGCCTCCAAAGGAGTATTACTTTCGCTACGTTCAATCCTAAAATGAAGAGTCTCTCCTTTTGCCACAGATAGGCTTTTTTCTGCAAATGCTAGTCCCTGAACAACTTCTTTTTGTGATAAGCTAGGAGTTTTATAGAGTGAAATCTTGGTCAATACAGGTAAATCCTGTGACTCTGTAATCATCACGCGCACCTTCTGTGCCTCTACTAGCGGACCTCGCAGGAGACGCTTATGACCAACTGTAAAGCCTGTACCAAATTCTTGCCAGACGCCATCCACCTCTACTTGCACATGAAAAGCAGCGATTCGTTGCCCTAGCTTCAAATCTTCTCTTAACTCAATGACATCAAAAGTTTTAGGAAATCCTAAGTCGAGTTCTAACTGGATGGGCAAGTCTGCATCGCTTGCCCAAGAGCTGCTTTCAAGGCCATCTGTCAGATGGTGACAAGCAAAGTCTGCGGAAAGAGCTGGACCATATACCTTGGCTCCCAGAGCCAAATCTTCTTTATAGAGTTCATTGCGATAGGTCGCAAATTCATAGAGGCGTTTGATATCCTTCTCATCAAAGAGACCATCTTGATTCGGCGGAATATTAAGTAGGAGCGGGGTTCCTCTCCCCACTGAGTGAAAATAGATTTCGACCAACTCCTCAAGAGACTTAGGATCCTGCTCTTCATGGTAAAACCAGCCCGGCCGAATAGAGACATCTGCCTCACCGATTGAAAAAATAGTGCCTGAAGAATCTCCATGCTGAAGATAATCCAGCGCTGCTTCTGTTCCTAGCTTGTCAGGATTCACCTTTTGCCATAGGGGATCACCTGCATACCCTCGTTCATTGCCAATCCAGCGGATACTAGTGCCTTCTGTTGAAAAAATCAAGCAATCTCCCTGCAGGTCACGAATGGTTTCAAACCATTTTTCAAATTCATAATTGACCTTTTGAGCACCCTCTCCTCTGGCACCATCCATCCAGACCTCAGCAAATTTCCCTCCATTTCCATAGGCAGGATTTGATAAAATCTCCTTCAGCTGAGCCAGATAATAGGCATTATAGTCTGCTTCTTGATCCACATGATAGAGTGGACTATGGGCATCCCACGGCGATAGGTAGACCCCCATATCCATATCAAACTCTGTAGCAGCTTGGGATACTTCAAGAAGCAAGTCCCCCTCTCCATTCCTCCAAGGACTGGCCTTGACCGAATAATCCGTATAAGCCGTCGGATAGAGGACAAAGCCGTCGTGGTGCTTGACCACCAAAATCAACTTTTTAAAGCCCATTTCCTTGAGCACGCGAACCCACTCACGCGCATCTAACCTTGTCGGGTTAAAGCGTTCAGAATCCTCCTGACCTGTCCCCCATTCCTGATCATAAAAGGTATTGGGACCAAAATGAATAAAGGCTGCTAGTTCATCCTCTAAATACGCTAGCTGGGCCTGACTAGGCAAGGGGCCATGCGGTTTTATTTCTCTTACCATACTACTTCCTATCTACATTTTTCTTTACTTTTTTGGCATGTACTTGCAATTCTGTTAACGCTAGTAGATTTACCAAGTTTTCAAATCGAAGACGAAGGGCATAGGTTTCCACCTTGTCAAATTCAAAACGAAGCTCTTCAGACTTGTCGCTTGAAACTTTTCGGATAGCTGATACAGGGCGCCAATTCTCCTCTTGCTTGAGCAGGGAATCCTTATCCAAATGATTTGGAGTCCGAGGTAAGCTAGGCTCATTCCCTATGTAATAATCAATAAAGGTCGGATCAACAGCCACATATTCTTGATTCTCAACATAATACAAGGTCACGTTATCCACAAATCGCGGTTTTAAAATCCCTGCATCTCCAAAAAGAATGCCCACGCTGGCTTGTTCTGACTTGGTAATCCAAGTATTGGCTGTCGATTTTTTCCGAACAATGACCTTGTCATTGAGGTAAGAGGCTGGGTGATTTGGCTCTGAGTGAGAAGCAAAGACCAGAGGCAGATTAGACCCTGTCCACTGATTGGAAATAACTTCCCCATCTACACTGATATCTGTCACATGAATGGTGACTGTGGCTGGCAACTCACAGCCCGCTACTTGTCCTGTGAGCACACTTTCTCCTACCTGAGCATAGATTTGAGAATCAAGTTCAGTCCAAATCACCTTGGTCTTATCTCGTCTGCCATCTGATAAGACTAACTTGACTCGGTCTGGTAAGTGTGGGGCTTCCTTGACAAGCGTCCAAACCTTTTCAGGCTCAATAGCGCAAATCCCTTGGACACAAACCTGAGCAGAAGCCTTTAAATCCAACCCCTCTAGCTGACCAGATACCGTAAATGTATGAAAGCTTGCTATATCTTCTTCGGATATTGCCTCCCAAACAACCTTGACTCGTTTTGCACTACCGGACTCATAGTCCACCAAAACTGAAGATGGCAGCTGTGGATAAGTTCCCTTAGCTGTATACAAGCGAAGTGGTCGTACAGAAACTGCCTTCCCTAGTGAGGTATTTTCTGCGACCTGCAAGTGAGTTTGATAGGTCTTACCTTGATACATGGCTCGGATAGCCAAGTCCCCTGCAGACAAGCAGTGAAGCACTCCCTGATTGATAATGGCGTGGGCACCACCACTCGTCTCCCAAATCACTTCACTATTCCCCACCTTGTTCACAGAGTTATCCACAGTTTGTGGATAAAGTCCAATAGCTGGGGAATCTCCTTCTTGTAATCCAGCCTGCTTGTCCACTCGAATCTCAAATAAGCGCTGATTTTTCACTGGCTGGCAACCAAAAGCCTCTCCCACTAAGAGATCAAAACTTGCTGGTTCTAGCCCTCTAGCACTAGCTTGTACTCTGACACTAGACCTGCCTGCTCCAAGCTCTGAACTAAGAGGACACCTCTGCCATGAAAGGCTTTCCTCTGAAACCGACCATTTTTCTGAGCCTTGTAACGTTCACGACTGGCCTGCCTTCCATTATCCACACCCACAATGTGAGCAGGGCCTTCAATTTTAAAATGAAGCTGATTGGAAGCGCTCGGCACCCAGTTTCCTGATTTATCCAATACATCAAAATAGAGATAGAGGAGGTCTTGCCCATCTGGCTCCAGTTTTGTTTTCTCGGCATGTAACCCGATTTTGGCTGGCTTACCTGCAGTCACCACCCTATCTTCTGCCACAAGCTGACCTTGACAGTCATAGGCCACAGCACGCAATTCTCCCGGTTGATAAGCCAAACACCATTCGAGATAGAGTTGGTCAGAACTTTGTCCCTCTTGGTATTTTCTACCGCCTGAAGTCCATTTTTCCTGAAAGGTCTTCCTACCTTGGGATTTTCCATTGAGAAATAGCTCTACAGAACGGGCATTTGAATACACTCTAACAGGGATATCCCCATACTTATCCACAACTTGTTGATAACTCTTGTGGATTTCCCAATTCCAGTGGGGCAGGATATGAACCATGGGATGCTGATCTAGGTCCACCCACTGACTTTGATAGAGATAATAGTCATTTTTAGGAATCCCTGCTGTGTCCACAATCCCAAAATAGGAACTCTTTACAGGCGTGTCATTTTGATTGTGCCAAGGAGTCGGCTCACCGATATAGTCCACTCCTGTCCAGATAAATTGACCTGCATAGTCTAGCCGATTTCTATCTGCTATCCAAGAAGCCGTCGCTGTCTTCCCCCAAGGAACTCGATCATTGCCATAGTCTGACTGTTCAAAATTCCGCACGCGACGATTATCCCCAACCCATTCCTTATCTGGGCGAAAATAGCTATCACGCGTCCGTGTAGCCGATGAGGTTTCAGATCCGTAAAGTCGCCACTTGGGATGTCTTTTACGAATCGCGTCAATATTATCTTCCGAGTAATTTAAGCCCACCACATCCAGCAAATCAGCAATCTTTTCATGACCTCCAGAACCATCTCCAAAGCGGAACTGATCCATTCCAATGGTCACAAAACGACTATCATCAACCTCCTTGACCCTTTCTAGCAAGCGTTTGATCGTCTTCAATGAATGAGCATCGCCATTTGCTTCGCTGACTTCATTTCCCAAGGACCACATAAAAATCGCTGGATTGTTCTTACCACGCTCAATCATAGTACGCAAATCATAATCTGACCAGAAATCGCCTGCTTTCGCTTCTGGATGAGTCGCTTCTTCCTCAAAAAAGCGACCATAATCATATTCTTTCTTGCCTCCATACCAGGTATCAAAGGCTTCTTCTTGAATAAGTAGCCCCATTTTAGCAGCCACATCCAGCAGAATACCACTGGCTGGATTATGGGTGATTCGGATTGCATTGACACCCATTTCCTTCATCTGGCGCAATCGTCTCTCAGCAGCTGACCTGTTTTCCACAGCTCCCAGCGCTCCGTAGTCATGGTGCAGACAAACCCCATGAATCTTCAACCAGCGACCATTTAGAAAGAAACCCTTATCCGCTTGCCAATCCATATAGCGGTAACCAAAGCTCTCCTCTCCTTCATCAACCAAAATGCCATTTTTGTAGATGCGAGTCTTCAACTGATAGAGATGAGGATGGTCAATATCCCAAAGCAAGGGTTGAAAAATTGATATGGCTTGTTTGAAATGATGTTTTTCCCCAGACTCAATCACTACAGAGTCTGTCGCCTGCCAGTCTGACAGTTGCTGCCCTTCATACCAGATACTCTGTTCCAAATATACTGACACAGACTGAGGACCATCATTTGAAACCTTACTTGTAAGCTGAGTTTCCACCCATCCATCTCTTTGCTCCTTGAGCTTGGGACTTTTTATCTTACTCCCATACAAATCCAGATGTACCGAATCCGTAATCAACAATTTCACTTCTCGGTAAATACCGCTACCAGAGTACCAACGACTGCTAGGTTGCTGATTTTCCACAAAAACCGCAAGCTGGTTGGCCGTCCCATCATTTCTTAGATAAGGCGTAATATCATAAGAAAAGGGTGTGTAGCCATTGGGATAATAACCCAGCACTTGTCCGTTGATATAGATTTGGGTATTCATGTAAACTCCATCAAAGAGCAAACGCACCGATACAAGACTGACATCTTCTTCCAAGTAAAACTGCGTCCGGTACCAGGCCTGACCCCCATTTAACTGACCACCCTCATTTTGCGCTGGCGAATACTGGTCAAAATCATTGTAAATACTCCAGTCGTGTGGCACTTGAATCGCCTGCCAATTTTCCCTCTGAAAATCCGATGCCAAGGCCTCTTCTTTCCCCACCTCCTGGCTAAAAAACCAGTAATTTCGTAAAACTTCTTCTCTTCTCATGCAAGCATTCCTCGTTAAACAAGTCTATTGACTTGACTATAGCACAAAACAAAAGCGCCTTCAAGACTTCCTCCATCATTCCCTAAATACTCAGAAAAGATTCTATAATTTGTGGAGGAGGATTTAGTCCTCAAAGCTACAAGGGTAATACAAAAAGAGCCTGACTCCAGGCTCTTTAGTCTATTATTTCTTCTCAGCGCGAAGGGCTGACAAGATTTGTGTGCGGATATCATCCACACCATTTGGCGTATTTGGTAAAAAGATGGTTTGATTTCCTTTAGAGGCAAAGGTATTCAAGGTATCCAAATACTGGTTGGTCAAGAGGATAGACATGATTTGTTCTTCTGTCATACCAACATTGGCTTCCTTAAGTTCTGTGATAGACTCTGCCAATCCATCCACAATCGCCTTACGTTGTTGGGCAATCCCCACACCATGGAGGCGGTCTTTTTCTGCTTCAGCTTCAGCTGCAGTGACGATTTTAATCTTGTCAGCTTCCGCCAATTCTTGCGCTGCGACCCGTTTGCGTTGCGCCGCATTGATTTCATTCATGGATTGCTTGACTTCTGCATCTGGTTCGACCTTAGTAATCAAGGTTTTCACAATAATATAACCGTAAGTAGTCATTTCTTCTGCTACTTGGTGTTGAACTTCAAGGGCAATCTCATCTTTTTTCTCAAACAATTCATCCAAGGTTAATTTGGGAACAGAAGAGCGAAGGGCATCTTCGATATAAGATTTAATTTGAGATTCAGGACGCATGAGTTTATAGTAGGCATCTGTCACGCTCTGCTCATTGACACGATACTGGGTCGCCACATTCATCATAACGAACACATTGTCCTTGGTCTTAGTCTCAACCACAATATCGCTTTGCAACAAGCGCAACTGAATCCGCGCTGCAATCGAGTCAATCCCAAAAGGTAAGCGAATATGAATACCGCTATTGGCAACCTTTTGGTATTTCCCAAAGCGTTCAATAATCGCCACCGACTGCTGACGAACCACATAAACTGTACTCAGTGTGACTATCACTAATAGGAGCACACAAACCACCACAAAAATCATCAAAAATGTTGCCATTATCGTGACCTCCATCATTATTTTTCCTGTATTATAGCACATTTAAAGAAGGCTGTGCAGTTTTTACTGCGATTTTTCCTGAAATGTCAATAATTAGAGGTGAAACTACATTTCAAGTTAATAATCGTTTTTTTTTATTACATTATCTTCATCCATATTCAGGGAATAGCTTGCCTTAACTTTTCCCTCGTGATATACTATTTATTGAAATGAATAAATAGGAGATATTTCATGAAAACAGCAAAAACTACTGTTACAATCCTTTCTACACTTGCTTCTGTCGTCTTATTGGCTAGTTGTACAACAAAGTCTACAGAAACACAGACAAGCAATAATAGCTCATCTGATAATCAGATTACAATGACATATGACCAACTACGGTCGAGAGAAAACACTATGTCAACCCTTTGGTATCAAAAATCAGCTGAAACCAAAGCTTTATACATACAGGGTTATAACGTTGCAACAAATCACCTAAAGGAATTGCTCAAAACAGAATCAGACAAACCTTACTCTATCGTTTTAGACTTGGATGAAACTGTCCTAGATAATAGCCCTTATCAAGTACAAAATGTCAAAGACGGTACAGCATTCACACCCGAAAATTGGGATGTTTGGGTTCAAAAAGCTTCAGCAAAAGCTGTCCCAGGTGCCAAAGATTTTCTTCAGTTTGCTGATCAAAACGGTGTCCAAATCTACTATATTTCTGACCGCTCAGCTAATCAAGTAGATGCTACCATTAAAAATCTTGAAAGTGAAGGAATTCCTGTTCAAGGACGTGATCATCTCATGTTCTTAGAAAGCGGTGTAAAATCCAAAGAAGGTCGTCGCCAAAAAGTTCAAGAAAAAACAAACCTTGTCTTATTATTTGGTGATAACCTCGTAGACTTTGCAGATTTTTCTAAGACTTCTGAATCTGACCGTGATAAACAACTTGAAGAATTGCAAAAAGAATTCGGTGAAAAATTCATCATCTTCCCAAATCCAATGTACGGATCATGGGAATCAGCTGTATACGCTGGTAATAAACTAGATGCTAAAGGTCAAGTAGAAGAACGCCAAAAAGCCTTGCAAGGTTTGATAAATAAAACAAATAAGCTGATTCTATATAAACTAAGGCTAACTTACAATCTCCAAAAAGTGGCTAGGAAGGAATTCTGATAATCAGAAAACTTTCCTATCCACTTTTATGATTGATATAACATCAAGTCTTTTATACATCTGATACTATACGTTTTTTGATTTTAAAGACTTTTTGCCTATCCCCTGTATTTCAAGCATTAGGTGAGGTTGATGATCTAAATTTAATGTGATATACTATTTTTGTCATCGGTTACCGATTACCTTCCTTACGGTTAGTGAGAGGAGGTGAAACTAATGAACCTTGCCCCAAAGCTCGCTCTTACTATTATAGCGGATGTCATAGCAGGAATTATCTTGTATTTCGTCTGCAGATGGCTAGATAGTAAGGAGTAGACCGACTGACTAGCCTATAAACACCCGTTAAATCGCTAAGATACGTAAAAAAAGCCCTTAACTACGGCCATAGTTAGGGGCTTTGGTGTTCTAATGAACCTTATCTATTAAAATCATTCTAACATATAAGCCCAGATATTTCAAGAGTTTTATTTATTGTTTAAAGTTCTGAAAAGTCTATAATGAAGCTAGCTATCTAGTATCCAAAAACCGACTAGCTCCTATGAACTAGTCGGTTTCTCATCAATGCACCAACATTTCTTGAGCGATTTCTTGGCCAGATAGGTTATCTGGGTAGTAGGTTGGCCAGTTATCCATTTCTTCAAAGAGGGCTTCTTGGCTTGTGCCTCCAAAGAAGATATGGAAATGTTCTGCCTTAACTGGAGCGATATTATGGTCACTAAACTGAACGTACTTGAACTGTCCAGCGTCTGCATCTGTGGCTTCAAAGAGGAAGCGCACGCCACGATTGCCTTTCTTGTAAGTCAAGATTTTCTTACCAACATACTTGTAAGTATATTTCTTGCTTTGTCCACCTTGAACAAATTCCATAGTATTATCAGTAATGTTGATCTTAGTGACATCTGTCTGATAGCCTTTTGTATAGTAGGCCTTGTACTCAGCCTGGGTCATCTTACCAGTCAACTTAGCCTTGTAGTCAAAGACTTGGTCAAACGTGCCATCTTCAAGGAAAGGATAAACTGATTGCCAGTTACCTGCATAGTCACTCAAGGTGCGGTCCTTGACATCTGCATCCTCAAAGTAACCATTTTGAACTGTCTTCGTATCCTCTGCTTTTTCAGGCTCGATTGCTGGGCCTTCTTGGTCCGTTGTTTGTTTCAGAGCCTTGAGGTTTTTCTCCATGATAGAGATGTAATTTTCTCCAGCCTTGGTATCTTCTTCTGTCAGACTTTCTAAAGGATTGAGAACATCAGTTTTGACACCTGCCTCTTTTGAAAGTGTGTTAGCAAGAGCTTGTGAAGCATTTTCTTCAAAGTAGATATAGGCAATTTTATTTTTCTTGACATACTCTGTCAATTCTGCCAGACGAGCAGCTGATGGCTCTGCATCTGGAGAGAGACCTGAGATTGCGACCTGCTTGAGTCCATAGTCCAAAGCAAGATAGTTAAAGGCTGCGTGTTGCGTTACGAAGCTCTTTTGTTTGGCTTGAGACAAGCCTTCTGCATAAGCCTTATCCAAGGCTTGCAATTTTTCGATATAGGCAGCAGCATTCTTCTCAAAGGTCTCTTTTTTATCAGGATAATCTGCTGATAAGCTATCACGGATATGCTCTACTAGTTTAATGGCACGAACTGGTGATAACCAAACATGGGGATCGAACTCATGGTGATGGCCTTCTTCTCCATGGTCATGGTCTCCCTCTTCTTCCTCACCACCTGGTAAGAGCAACATATCGCCTGTCGCCTTGATGGTTTTCACCTTTTTCTTATCCAAGGTATCTAGCAATTTAGGGACCCATGTTTCCATGTTTTCATTTTCATAAACGAAGGTATCTGCGTCTTGGATTTTGGCAACCGCCTTGGCAGACGGTTCATATTCATGGGGTTCTGTACCAGCACCGATGAGGAGTTCTACATTAGCAGTATCTCCTGCGACTTGCTTGGTAAATTCATAGACAGGGTAAAAGGTTGTCACAATATTTAGTTTACCATCTGCCTGCTTTTGATTGGAACAAGCCACTAAAAACAAGGCACATAGACTGGCGAGCAATAAGCTAATTTTTTTCATGTTCATCTCCTATTTGATAAAACGTCTTACTAAACTGATCAGTAAAAAGACAGTTACAAAAATAATGGTAATACTTGCACTTGCAGGTGTTTCTGCGTAGTAGGAAATGTAAAGTCCTGCTACCATTCCCAAAAATCCAATCGCACTGGCAAGCAGCATAACCGATTTAAAGTTTTTCCCCAGACGCAGGGCAATACTAGCTGGCAAGACCATAATGGTCGATACCAGAAGAGCTCCTGCTGCAGGAATCATAAGGGCAATGGCCACCCCCGTCACCATGTTAAAAAGAATGGACATGGTACGAACTGGCAAGCCATCCACAAAGGCCGTATCCTCATCAAAGGTCAAGATATACATTGGACGAAGGAAGAGGAAGGTCAAAATCAAAACAACCGCCGCAATGACGAAGAGGGAAATGACCTGCTCCTCACTAATAGTCACAATCGAACCAAAAAGGTACTGGTCCAAGCTCATAGAACTAGAACTTTTCCCCTTGCTCATGACAATCAGAGAAACAGCCAGACCCGTTGACATGAGGATTGCTGTCCCGATTTCCATAAAGCTCTTGTAAACCGTACGGAGGTACTCCAGAAAGACCGCCGCAATCAAGACAATGGCAATCGTAGAAACTGTCGGAGAAATCCCCAGAACCAGACCAAAGGCTACACCTGAAAGCGAGACGTGGCTGAGGGTATCACTCATCAAACTCTGACGACGCAAGATGAGGAAGGTTCCCAATACTGGAGAGAAAAGACTCATGGCAATAACAGCCAGAAAGGCACGCTGCATAAAGTCATAAGATAACAAACTAAGCATGGCCCACCTCCTGATCATTCTCATGAACGTTGAAACAACGCCATGGAGAGTCTTGGTTACGGACTAGATGAATATTGCGGTCCGCATAGTCCTTAACTTCTTCAGGGTCATGGGTAATCATCAAAACAGCCTTACCATGATGATGGGCGCTGTGGTGCATGAGTTCGTAAAATTCATTTTTACTTCCTGCATCCATCCCCGTTGTCGGCTCATCTAGGATAAACACATCTGGATCCGAAGCAAACATGCGCGAAATCACCGCTCGCTGCTTTTGTCCTCCAGATAGAGAACCCAAGCGTTTGTCTCGGTGTTCCCACATGCCAACTGAGTCCAGACTAGCCTTGATATGCTCCTCATCATGAGCATTCAAGCGACGGAACCAGCCTTTTCGCGGATAGCGACCCGACTTGACAAATTCATACACCGTACTTGGAAAACCTGCATTAAAACTAGCAATCTGCTGGGGAAGATAGGCCATTCTCAATTTCTTACCCTGCGTATTTGTCGTTGAAATGGTCACCTTTCCAATGCGTGGCTGAAGGATTCCAAGACTGGCCTTGATCAGTGTCGTCTTAGCTGCCCCATTCTCCCCTGTCAAGGTAACAAATTCCCCACTATCAACACTATAATTGATATGTTCAAGAACGGGCTCCTTATCATAATAGAAAGATAAATCCTCTACCGTAATATATCTCATTATTTGATTTCTCCTACTAAAGCAGTCAAAAACCGCTGGATCACTTTTTGTTCATTTGGAGTAAACTGAGTCGCCACTTGTTCATAGGTTAAAAGTGTATGCTCATGGTGATGATGGTGCTCCTCAGCGATTGGACGAGCCAAATCAGTCAACTGATAAAAAATCACACGCGCATCCTTAGGATCTTTAGATGTTTCCAACATCCCTTCCTTAACCAAAGACTTAATGGCCTTGGTAACTGCTGCCTGACTGACATTGAGTCGACGAGCCAACTCTGAATTTGTTAAAGATTCCTCTGACAAGAGCATGAGAATGTGCTCCTGAGTATTGGTCAGAGCCACCTCGCTAGTACAATGACCTATTAGGATTTCATGCTGATTTTCTGCCTGCAAAATCACCTCATTCAAAAAAGCATCGATATCCTTCGCTAGCTGTCTCATATCTGACTCCTTTCCTTTTGGACTTCTCTTTTTTAAGAGAAAATACTATTCTTTGAAGAATTATTTACTGGTTAATTATATCACAACCAAAAAAAGAGTCAAGAAAAAACGTGAAAACTAGTTTCATTCTTGAACTCTTCTATACTATTATCTATTGAAATTCTTTGACATCTCCATCGTAAGTCGCCCAGTCTTTACTGAAAAAACGCTCATTCAGATGGTAAGTCGGAGCTGGGATGGGATTGGATAGGAAAGGATCAACGGCCTTATCAAATGCCAACCAACCTAACCAGCCAAGGTGAATGGTATCTTTCATAAAGAAAGCTTCCCCACCGTCCTTAGAAAAATCTGCTATATTGGTAAACCCTTGACTTTCTAACTGGTAGCGAATCTTCTGCACCGTTTGTTGGTACATATCTTCTCGTAAACCAGCATAGTCCATCCATTTTTTATTAACAGGTGGAATGATAAAAATCGGGTTTACCTTGGATTTAGAAAACTGGGTTAACACCAACTGCAAGTCATTGTACTCTGGTGATTTGAGGTAGGTAAAGTTTTTCTGAGAATCCTTTAATTTCTTCAAATCCTTCTTAATCTGCGTATTATAGAAATAATTCTCTATTCCCAGATCATTATTAGAAGTATTCTTTTCTGCATCTGCTTTGACAACATCTTCTATAGCTTGATAAGAAAACTGATCTGGCAAGGTCTTTAAATACTTAGCTACATGCTTATCATAATTGACATAGCCTCTAACTAAAAACTGACCAAAAAAGGAAGCTTGGCGTTCATTAAACCGAGCCAATAATTCAATCATTTCATTGTCTGCAGACGACAATTCTTCTTTACTTGCCAACTTCTGAACCAGGTCCTTCATAGCCACGTTTGGGAACTGCTGCAGTAAGCGAGTCGCTGCATATTGACTAGCCTGATCTCCAGATTGATGTTCCAGAAAACTGGTCAACTGGTCTCCATTAAAATACTGCTGAAAAGCTGCTGGCTCATAGCCATTTTTACTAAACCACTGGGGCGAGATAACATATACAACTTGTTTATTCTCCAGTTGTGGCAGCATCTGTTGCATCCCAAAATACTGATTGAGCGAGGCAGCTCCCCTCTGTCCTAAAAGATAGGGGCGATAAGAGCGGTTGTATTTCTCAGCCAATACCGCAGGATGAGCACCGTCAAAACGAAGCCATTCACTGGAGCCAAAGAAGGGAACAAAACGCATATTTGGATCAGATAGGGCTCTGACCTTTTGACTTCGCTCCTTAAAACTATCGATAGTAGTAGCCACCGCCGAACGCTTCTCAGCTCCCAGATCATGATTCATCTCAGCAGGATAGAAAAAGATAAGCAGACAAACCAACAAACCAGCTATCAAGACCGGCCCGAAGATCATCCATAAGCGTTTAAGCATTTTGTAGCTCCACAATGCCAGCTATGATTTTATTAGCTGTATTCCAGTCATCACGACCAAACTCTGTTACAGGGACACGAATGTCAAAACGGTTTTCAATCTCCACAATCAACTCAACCGTTCCCATACTATCCAAGACACCTGCATCAAAAAGATCTTCATCCATCATGTCAGAAACATCTTCCATAAACAACTCATCAATAATTTCGATAACTTCTGATTTGATATCCATATTTTATCTCCTTTTATTTTTTAAACCATAAATCATTCAAAAATCCAGAAAAGATCAAGAATGACAGCATGACGACATGGAAGGTGATAACCATGCCAAGCAACTGAATCCAGCGATTCTCAGGTAGAGCAGGCTTCCCTGCTTTTTTCCGTTCCTTATTGAGTGTTTTTTTCTTACGAATCCAAGCGTCATTGATGACCATTCCAATCCCATGAAAGAGTCCATAGGCGATGTAGTACCAGGTCACACCATGCCAAAATCCCATAATCAGCATATTTACAATGTAGGCCACACTTGAGGTTACATTGCGATTTTTAAAGACCTTCTTTCTGGTCAATACCATCACCATTCGCATAAAGACAAAGTCACGGAACCAGAAGGACAGACTCATATGCCAGCGATTCCAAAATTCCTTTAAATCTCTTGATAAAAAAGGTTTGTTAAAGTTGATAGGGCTACGAATTCCCATCAAATTTGAAATGGCTAAGGCAAACATAGAGTACCCTGCAAAGTCAAAAAAGAGCTCCAGACCAAAGGTATACATGACTGCCAAGGCATAGTGGTTAAAGAAGCCACCTGACTGCAAGGCTAGATTCTTCAGAGGAGGGAGTAAGGTTTCTCCTAAAACATGAGCTAGGATAAACTTGTATAAAAATCCCCACATAATATAGCGAACAGATTCATCCAACATATCCATCAACTCATCCCGCTCAGGAATGGTCTGATAATTTTCATTAAATCGCTTAAAGCGATCGATTGGGCCACTTGAAAAAGTCGGCATGAAGAGAAGAAAACGGAGGAATTCCCAGAGGGTAAAATCCTTAATCACTCCATCTCTCAGCTCGATGATAATCCCAACCGAACGAAAGGTCAGGTAAGAAATTCCCAAAAACCCAAGCAAAGACTGCGTTCCATTGATAGCCGGCTGCACCTTGACAAAGATAATCGGAAGGAGGGACAGAAAACTAACTAGGTAGAAGACCCACTTGCCATCCTTACTTTTTCGATAATGCTTGTAGAAGAGTACGAGCAATATTTCCCAGCACAGATAAATACCCAAGGCAGCTAATTGATTGGTCTTCCCACCTACCAGCATGGTAACGATAAAGAAGAGACTAACCAATACCTCGTACCAGGCAAAGCGTTTCTTGAAAAAGAGACCGATAAAGATGGGCAAGGTTGCAGCAATCACATAGACAAAATACTGAGGATTCCCATATGGCTCTAAATGAGGAAGCTGTTGAAAGAACTCCATCATCTCTTATTCACCTCGTTAATCAATCCTTTGATGTCAATTTTTCCATTTGGAGTCAGTGGCAAACTGTCTCGATAAAGGAATTTAGACGGCATCATGTAGGACATCATGATATCTATTAAATCTTCCTTGATAGCCTTGGTAATATCGATATCTCGCTCAAACTGCTCACGAACACCGTCTTTTAAGATGACATAAGCCAGTAGATTTTGTACCTTGTGGTCCTTGTTATAACGTGGAACAGCAACAGCAGACTCAATAAAGCGAGACTTGTTGAGGTTTTGAGAGACATCTTCTAACTCAATGCGGTAACCGTTGAACTTAATCTGGAAGTCCATGCGTCCGCCGTAGAGAAGCAAGCCTTCATCTGTCATAGTTCCCACATCGCCTGTGTGATAGGCTGGCAGTCCTTCAAATTCAAAGAAGGCTTCTGCTGTTTTTTCAGGATTGTTCATATAACCTTTTGAAACGGCTGGTCCTGACACAATGATTTCTCCCTGTTCACCATTTGGCAATTTATTGCCTTCCTCGTCAATGATAAAGGTTGGAGAATCAGCCTTGGTATAGCCGATTGGTAGGCGTTTGAGAGTCGCCAACATCTCGTCTGTCACAGCAACAGCTGACAGGGCTACTGTCGCTTCTGTTGGGCCGTAGGCATTGATAATACGGGCATTTGGGAAACGCTCGCGCAGTTTTTGAGCCGTTTTAACCGTCAATTCTTCGCCATCAAAGTAGAAATGCGTGATTCCAGGCATTTTCTCACTATTAAAGTCTTCTGATAACATGGCCATATCTGCAAAAGAAGGGGTTGATGTCCAGATAGCGATTGGCAATGAAAAGATGGTCGCAAAGAGTTGCTTAAAGTCCTGAGTGATGGCTGAAGGAAGAGCGAAAAGCGTACCACCCAGTGCCAAGGTCGGAGCCCAGTACATGACAGACAGGTCAAAAGAATAAGGTGGCTGAGCCAGCATTTGTGGACGACTTGGCGTCGCAAATTCCTTGTCCGTAATCATCCAATTGGTAAAGCTGAGGAGGTTATCATGGGAAATCTGCACTCCCTTTGGCTTACCAGTCGTACCAGAAGTAAAGATAATGTAGTAGTTATCATCGCCCTTGACTGGATGCGTGATCTCATATCTAGACCCTTGAGCAAAGGCTTCTTGAACCTGAGCTAGAGTCATCATCGGTGTAGAAACCTGCTCCAATGGAAAGTCTGAAATGGCAATAATCAAGCTTGGCTCTGCCACTTCTAAAATAGCTGAAACTCGCTCCAAAGCCGAATGGCTATCAATTGGAATGTAGGCATGACCTGACTTAGTCAAGGCTACAAAAGTTGCCAACATTTCATATTCTTGGCCACCAAAAACGACCACAGGAGACTTCTCTGGCAAATTCAACTGGTCAATAACTGCAGCCAAACTATCCGAATCAGCCTTTAAATCGCCATAAGTGTGTTCCTGACCCAAAACATTATAGACAGGATAGCTAGGCTGTGTCTGAGCAAAATGCTCAATGGTTTCAATCATATCTGCTATTGATTTATTTGACACAATAGGGATTCTCCTTCAAGTTAAAATTCATTATAGATAAAGCTTCCTTGACCCTGACCAAGATAGCTAAAGAAGTAAAGCAGCCCTAGAAAGATAAGAAAATACAAGGCTGTCCGACCAAGAAAGAGGTACAATTCTTTTCTCTGTTTCATCAAGAAAAACCATTCATTTCTGTAATTTTTGCTAAATAAGATAGACTCTTACTATAGTATTTTTCTACCATTATACCACTTTCTAGGGTAATTTCTCAATTGTTTGCCGTAGATTTTCATTATATTTAAGCCAATTTTAAAATTATGCGGTTTTTCTATGTATATTTTCAAATAGAGTGACCCTGCTTCAAAACTCTATTTCAGGAGACAATGAAGTAAATCTTCCCGTAATAAAACGCACAATATCAAGTTTTTCAACACCTGATACTATGCGCTTTTCTAATTTTTCAAGACTTTTTAACTAGTCTCTCACCTAAAATAATCTCGTCTGATATAAATTAAAATAGCTTCTATCATCAGACAAATGGCTGATAGCCAAAAACTGATGCTAATACCAAAACTCTCAGTAATATAGCTCATTAGCAAAACAAATACTGAAAATGATAGTGTCGAAATCACTTCCAGAACGGAATAGACATTAACCAAGTTATTTTCCTCTACTGTTTCCTGAAGAAATACACTTTCAGGAACTTCTTTTAGCTGCGATAACATACCAACTAAAGCTGAAAATACTAAAAACATCTGTGCATTTGGAAAATATAGAATAGTCAGTGTCACTATTGCCATGGCTACAAGAGGAAAAAGAATACTTTCCCATTTAGCAGCGAGGAACTTTTCAGATAGCCTAAAAGCAATTAAGCCACTAATTATAATCCCGATAGAATATGCTGTATTAGAATATCCCCAGTAACTTTCCGTTTCATTTAATAACTCAGTTACAAAGACAAGTATGATAGACGAAACCCAAATCGTATTTGAAAAAATTTCCAATAAATTTGCTGATACAAAAAGTCTTAATCTAGAATCTCTAGCAACTAACTTCCAACCTTTGAGTAAAATTTCAAGATTAGTTTCTGACTCTAACACCTCCACTTCAGCCTTAGGAAGCAATAACATCAGAAAGCTAGAAATGATATACAAGATTAAAATGATAAACGTGGTAGGTAAAAAACCAATTGTTGCAAATAAGAGTCCACCTAATCCCCAACCCACCAATTGAACAGCTTCACTACTCATTGACAAGGCTGAGTTAGCCTTGCCCAAATCGGTCGCATAGCGCGGCACAATAGCATAGGAAACGGGTGCTGCAAAACCATCTAATATGGAAATTGCAACAACAAATAGATAGATCACCAAAGGCGCTACGGATTGCATTACGGTAAACATTCCTACCAGTATCGTTAATAATATAGTCTTTCCAAATTGGGATAAAGATAAAACCCTATTTAACGCTATCCTTTTAGTAACTAAAGGAACTAAAAGACTCGCAACAAAAGAGGATATCCCTATTAAAATGGGAACTAGTGACGTGGCAATTACTGATTTTGAAATAATGTATATGTTAGCAATGATTGTTACTCTAAAGAAAATATCTGCTAAATTTGCAAACAATTGAGAGACTAACAACTTGATAAATGAATTAGACATATAGCACTCCCCCTTTAGTTGCCAACTTTGGAATTAAATTTGATTTTTAATATTTTAGCATAAAATAGCAGAAAACAAAAGTGAGATTTTTCACATAAAAAAGCAAAAACTATTGCCTTTATTATTCCTACTTTTAAAGGAATGATTATTATCGTTGTTGGATAGTACTAATAAGTTATACTCAATGAAAAAAGCCTGAGATACTCATCTCAAGCTCTATCAACATAATTGTTTTCTAGATTAGAAAAGCGAGAATACAAAAACGGCCAAGGCTGCTCCGATAACAGGTCCTACAACAGGAATCCAAGCGTAAGACCAGTCTCCGTCTCCCTTGTTTGGAATTGGCAAGATGCTGTGCATGATACGAGGTCCAAGGTCACGAGCTGGGTTCAAGGCATATCCTGTTGTCCCACCTAGTGATAGACCGATACCGACAATCAAAGTGCCCACTGCAAAGGTTCCGATACCTGCCTGAAAATCGTAAAGACCCAAAGCAAAGATTGTCAAGACCAATACAAAAGTTCCAAGGATTTCGCTAATCAAGTTTGATACAGTATCCTTGATAGCTGGACCAGTGCTGAAGGTTGCCAGGATATTGCCTGCATTTTCTTCTGCCTCATAATGCGGTTTGAATTGCAACCAAACCAAAATCTGACCCAGCATAGCCCCTGCGAACTGGGCTAATATATAAGGGAAAACGGAAGCCCAAGGCAAACCACCTTTCAAGGCCACACCGATGGTCACAGCTGGGTTTAAATGAGCTGGACTGAGCTTGCCAGATACAAATACTGCAACCGCAACTGCAATCCCCCACCCCATAGTAATCACAATCCAACCTGAGCTGTTGCTCTTGGTTTTAGGAAGAACCACACCAGCCACAACACCATTTCCTAGAAGAATCAGGATTAAAGTCCCCAAAAATTCTCCAAATAATTCATTCATCATTTTTCTGTCTCCATTAAAAAGAAGGGGCGGGCGACAAGGAGTCCTGCCCTCCACCTCTTTTATTTTTTCTTAATTTTTTAATTCTGCTAAATCGTTGTTAGCGAGGGCTGCTTCGACGTCCGCACGGTAAGCTGCTTTTTCCACTTCTGTCCAGTCATAGAATCGTTCCATTTCATCCAAAACTGGCTCAACGATGCTATCCAAGCTATCACGCATAAAGAGCATATGGTTGGTACGACGAAGAAGGAAATCAACTGGACTAAGAGCCAACTCGTTGCGCATTGCATAGTGAAGGGACAAGGTGTCTGCCAAGCTAAGTCCTGGTGCTTGTTCCAAGCTGTGAGCAAGAGCAAAGACCTTCGGTGCATTTGAACCGTAAAGATTTGCTAGATAGTGAGCTTCCTTGCTATCCAAGCCACGTGACACTCCAAGTTGCGCAAAGGCTTCGATTTCTGAGTCCACATTTGCTGGGTTCAATTCCCCACCTGAAACAGGGTAAGTCTTAGAGTTGATGAGTTTAAAGCTACGGTCAAATTCTGCTTTGAGGATGTCAACCACGCGCTCCATAGCTCCTTCAGCCATCTTACGGTAGTCTGTGATTTTACCACCAGCAAGGGTCAAGAGACCATTATCATCTCGGTCCAAGCTAGAACCACGTGAAACTGCAGATGGATCCAAATGTTTCTCAGAGGTGCTGCTTTCAAGCTTGCTGACAGCAGACTCAACATCTTCACGCGTTTTTTCTTTAGAAAGATAAGATTCAACAGTCGCGATCAAGTTATTAAAGCTTTCATCACTGATAGTTCCGTTATTTCCGCCATTGTAGTCAGAAGCGCTATTGCCTGCGATCAATGGACGAAGACCTGCCCAGCTGCTTTCGATATCATCAATGGTGATGTTGGCTTCTGGGAAGCGGTTGTTAACAATGCCAAGTAGGTAATCTACATCTTCTTTAGTCACTTTTGGATGTTCTAAATCACCTGTGTAGTCTGTATCAGTTGTACCAAAGTAAGTCTTGTTTTCACGTGGGAGAACAAAGACCATACGGCCATCACCCAAACCTGTATCAAAGTAAACTGGCTGTGAAACCTTGATCTTGCTTGAATCCACTACCAAGTGAACTCCCTTAGTTGGACGCATTTGTGAGAATTGTGTTCCATTATTAGACAAATTGCGTACCTTATCACTCCAAGGACCTGTCGTATTGATAACCAGACGAGCTTTGATTTCAAAGACTTGGTCTGTCAAGAGATCACGAGCTACAACACCTGTAATCTTGCCACTTTCGTCAAATAGGAAGCCTTCTGCCTTAACATGGTTAGCAATGAGAGCACCATCTTGGTTGGCACGTTTGATGTTTTCAATCACAAGACGCGCATCGTTGTTACGGAAGTCAAGGTAAACCCCACCTCCTACCAAGCCTTCTTTCTTCAAGTTTGGCTGGCGTTCCAAGACTTCTTCCTTGCTCAATACCTTGTTTGCAGCTGGTGTGTTGTTAACTCCTGCCAAAAGGTCGTACAAATCCATAGCTACTTTAAGACGGAAGAGGCTAAAGGTCGCTCCATCTTCATCGTAAACTGGCAAAAGCATTGGGTCCGGTTTTGGAATGTGTGGTGCGATTTGTTGAACCACTGCACGTTCAGAAACCGTATCTGAGACCACTTCTACGTCAAATTGTTTGAGGTAACGAAGACCTCCGTGAACCAATTTTGTTGAACGGCTGGATGTTCCTTCTGCGAAGTCCTGCATTTCAATCAAACCAGTCTCAAGACCGCTAGCTGCCGCCTGCAAGGCTACACCAGCCCCTGTGATTCCTCCACCGATAATCAAGAGGTCCAGGGTACGTTCTTGCATTTTTTTAATTGACAATTCACGTGTTTTCTTTGAAAATTCCATATTTACACACTTTCTAACTAAGTCGCTTTATTCTTCCAGTATTAGTCGTCTACTTCCGCAAAGACTTGCGTTGCTTTTACAGCCTTCTTCCAGCCCTTGTAGAGTTGTTCCTTGCGCGATTCGTTCATCGATGGTTCAAAGAGTTCTCCTGTCTCGTTCAAGAGTTTCAACTCATCCAAGTCCTTCCAGTAGCCTACTGACAAACCTGCTAGGAAGGCTGCTCCTAGAGCTGTTGTTTCCAAGTTTTTGGCGCGTGCGATGTCGATTCCCAAAATGTCAGCTTGGAACTGCATGAGGAAGTTGTTCATAGCTGCACCACCGTCTACTTTCAGGACTTGGATAGCTGTCTGCGCATCCACTTGCATGGTGTCAATGATATCACGCACTTGATAAGCGATAGATTGCAAAGTCGCCTTGATAAAGTCTTCTTTGCTTGTTCCACGAGTCAAACCAAAGACAGAACCGCGAGCGTTTTGGTTCCAGTATGGAGCACCTAGACCTGTAAAGGCTGGAACGACATAAACTTCATCATTGTTGTGAGAATCAAGAGCGTATTTTTCAGATTCTGGTGAATTTTCAACCATGCGAAGACCGTCACGAAGCCACTGAATGGCACTTCCTGCGATGAAGATAGAACCTTCCAAGGCATAGTAAACCTTGCCGTTAATTCCGTAACCAATGGTTGTCAAGAGGTTGTTTTCAGACAACTGCATTTCTTCACCAGTATTCATGATGATGAAGGAACCTGTTCCATAAGTATTCTTAACCATACCTGGTTCAAAGGCCAACTGTCCAAAGAGGGCTGCTTGTTGGTCCCCAGCCATACCTGAGATTGGCACTTCTCCACCATAGAAATGGAATGGGGCTGTCTTACCGTAGATTTCAGAGTTAGAACGAACTTCTGGAAGCATAGCCTTAGGAATGTTGAGAATTTCCAAAATCTCATCATCCCATTTGAGTTCTTTAATGTTATAAAGCATAGTACGGGCTGCATTTGAGTAATCCGTCACGTGAGACGCACCGTCTGTCAATTTCCAAACCAACCAAGTGTCAATAGTACCAAAGAGCAATTCCCCTTTTTCTGCTCGCTCTTGAGCACCCTCTACATGGTCCAAAATCCAACGAACCTTAGTCGCTGAGAAGTAAGCATCGATGATCAAACCAGTCTTTTCATGGAATTTTTCCACATAACCTTGACTTTTCAGTTGCTCAGCTAAAGGAGCTGTCTGGCGTGATTGCCAAACGATAGCGTTGTAGATAGGGAGCCCTGTTTTCTTATCCCAGACAACAGTTGTTTCACGCTGGTTGGTAATCCCGATGGCTTCGATTTGATTTGGCTTGACACCACTTTCGATGAAAGCACCCGCAATAACTGACTGAACAGAGTTCCAAATTTCATTTGCATTGTGCTCAACCCAACCTGCCTGAGGGAAAATCTGAGTGAACTCTTTTTGACTCGAGCTAACCTTTTCCCCTTTTTTGTTAAAAATAATGGCACGAGAGCTTGTAGTCCCCTGGTCAATGGCCATAATGAATTTTTCTTGTGACATGTGCTGTCCTCCTGATAATGATCTTGAGGATGTCTCCTCTTTACACTAACTAGTATACAAAATAAAGCGCTTTCTTGTTTATCAACTTTTTTTAATTTTTTAAAAAATGTGAGGAGATTGTGTGAATTTCACAAAAAAGACCTGGAACAACCAAGCCTTTTAAGTGAATAATAACTGACGAATCCCTGCCAAATCTTCCATATCCAAGTCATTTTTTAAATAATAAACTGGTGTTTGCTCCTTCTTATGAATCGGGTTATTGGTAACCAGCAAATCATAATGCCGAGTTCGGTCATAGGCTTCAATGGTAATAAAGCGATTGTATTCCAAATACCGTTTCAAAATGGCTACCATCCTTGAAAAAACAAGAAAACCAGAGGTCAAATCCAGACCAATCCGCATATGCTGGCCACCGTTTTCAGCCATATATTCGATTAACTGGAGCCATTCCCAGAGAATCTTCTTATCTAAATCTGTCCCCTGTTGAAAGGCAGGTAGAACATGAAAAATCTCCTCTGCCGTCCCCTTAAAATCATGTTCCATCAGTAAATAAGGATGACGATTCTCTAACTGGTACTTGTAGCGATCCTGTAAAATATAGCCCTTATAGAGATAGACTTGAGCACAAAGCTGACTGAGTTCATAGGTAACATGGTCCTCTGTATAATCACCCAGCAACTCCTCCTTCTTCATTTCTTGAATCAATTGTGTCAGCAAATCTACCAACTGCCCTCCAAATCCAAGAATATACTCCATAGTATGAAGAGGAAGAATACGATGAGATAGGAGGAAAGAGAAGAAAATCATCATCTCCCCATCCTCAGTTCCTAGAGGGATATGTTGTCCAGCGAAAAATGACGGAGCCTTTCGATGCAAACGAAGGTAGAAAATATTGTCAAAATACCCTCGCATTTTCTCTTCTATGACTTGAAACTGACAGGCATTGACACGGAGACGTTGTTGACTGATATGAGCCCAGAGAACCAAGTCCAATTTCTGACCCGAGGACAAACTTGCACCGCAGATTTCTTCTAAAGTGGCAATCTCCTGCTTTCTCTCTGGTTTCTGCATGTGACCTTCCCATTCCTGACTAGACCAAACCTTGCGAAAAAGACAGAAATAGAAATAGCGAATCTGATGCTCTGGACCTCGCCAACGTCCATTTTGGATGGATAAGTCAAATTCTGACAAAATCTGATTTAGACTAGCTAAGTGGCGACCAAGCGTAGCCTCACTAATCATCAATTCTTGAGCCAGCTGATGAGCTAAAAACTGTTGATGGTAGAGAAGATATACCAAAATCTGATATTTAACAGCATTCTCCAAAAACAGGCTCCGGATATCTCTCCCTTTGGTAACTGCACCGATTGACAGGCGCAGATTTTCATCTTCTAAGGAGATAGTCAGCTCTAAGCCACTATCCAAAGCCTTGTCATTGAGAAGGGTGACATATTTGGTTAGGGTTGCTTTTGAAAATCCTGTTTCCTCCATTACAGCCTTGACGGTCGTCTGCGACTCTTGTAATAGAAAGGAAAGGATTGAAAATTGGCCAGATTCAGCCTTTTCCATCAAATCTCCTAAATACATTTGTTACCCCTTTCATTTTCTACCTTAAGCATAGCATAAATCTTACAAATGCTGAAATAATCTGTTTCTCTTTTTATTTTCATGCTGATTTCCTGGTCCATTATCCTGAAAATCAGCAAACACACTGCTCCCCCTTTGGGCATTTTTATGCTAAAATAGTAGCTATGGATAAAATTATTAAAACTATGTCAGAAAGCGGAGCCTTTCGTGCTTTTGTCCTTGATAGCACAGAAACCGTCCGCACTGCTCAAGAAAAACACAAAACCCAAGCTAGCTCAACTGTAGCGCTTGGTCGAACTCTTATCGCTAGCCAGATTCTCGCAGCCAATGAAAAAGGGAATACCAAACTAACAGTTAAGGTGCTGGGATCTAGCTCTCTAGGTGCCATTATCACGGTCGCTGATACCAAGGGGAATGTCAAAGGCTATGTTCAAAATCCTGGTGTTGACATCAAAAAGACTGCAACTGGTGAAGTCCTAGTCGGACCTTTTGTCGGCAATGGCCAATTCCTCGTTATCACAGACTACGGTACTGGAAATCCTTACAACTCTATGACTCCTCTCATCTCTGGAGAAATCGGTGAAGACCTTGCCTTTTACCTGACCGAAAGCCAACAAACCCCTTCAGCAGTCGGTCTCAATGTCCTTTTGGACGAAGAAGACAAGGTTAAGGTTGCAGGTGGTTTCCTAGTCCAAGTCTTGCCGGGAGCCAAGGAAGAAGAGATTGCCCGTTTTGAAAAACGCATCCAAGAAATGCCAGCTATCTCAACCCTTCTGGAAAGTGAAGACCATATCGAAGCCCTCCTCAAGGCAATCTACGGTGACGAGGCTTATAAGCGTCTTTCTGAAGAAGAAATCCGTTTCCAATGTGACTGTAGCCATGAGCGCTTTATGAACGCTCTTGCCAGCCTTCCAAGTTCAGACCTACAGGAAATGAAAGAGGAAGACCATGGGGCAGAAATCACTTGTCAATTCTGCCAAACAACTTATAACTTTGATGAAAACGACCTGGAGGAACTCATTCGTGACAAATCTTAATACACCTTTTATGATTGGCAATGTTGAGATTCCCAATCGTACCGTTTTAGCGCCTATGGCTGGCGTGACTAACTCAGCCTTTCGTACCATCGCAAAAGAGCTCGGTGCAGGACTCGTTGTTATGGAAATGGTCTCTGACAAGGGAATCCAATACAACAACGAAAAAACCCTGCACATGCTTCATATCGACGAAGGCGAAAACCCTGTTTCTATCCAACTTTTTGGTAGCGACGAAGAAAGCCTCGCACGCGCAGCAGAATTTATCCAAGAAAACACTAAAACCGATATCGTGGATATCAACATGGGTTGCCCAGTTAACAAAATCGTGAAGAACGAAGCTGGCGCTATGTGGCTCAAGGATCCAGACAAGATTTACTCTATCATCAACAAGGTCCAGTCTGTCCTTGATATCCCACTTACTGTCAAAATGCGTACCGGCTGGGCGGACCCATCTCTGGCAGTAGAAAATGCCCTCGCTGCTGAAGCTGCAGGTGTTGCTGCCCTCGCCATGCATGGCCGTACCCGTGAGCAAATGTATACAGGTCATGCAGATCTTGAGACCCTGCACGACGTAGCTCAAGCTCTGACCAAGATTCCATTTATCGCCAACGGTGATATCCGTACGGTTCAAGAAGCCAAACAACGTATCGAAGAAGTTGGTGCTGACGCAGTCATGATTGGCCGCGCAGCCATGGGAAATCCCTACCTCTTCCACCAAATCAACCACTACTTTGAAACAGGAGAAATCCTACCTGATTTGACTTTTGAGGACAAGATGGAAATCGCCTACGAACACTTGAAACGCTTGATTAACCTCAAAGGGGAAAACGTCGCAGTTCGTGAGTTCCGTGGCCTCGCTCCTCACTACCTCCGTGGAACATCTGGTGCTGCCAAACTCCGTGGAGCTATTTCACAAGCTAGCACCCTAGCAGAGATTGAAGCCCTCTTGCAATTGTAGAAAGCATAGTCTCACATCTACAACTCACAAAAACGGCAAAGCTCAAAAAGAATCTTGCCGTTTTTTATATGTTTTCATCTTGTAAATCTAATTGCTTCACTCTAGCTATATAGTAGGACATAATCAAAAACAAATTGATACTGATAATCCAAACAGACCATTCATGAAGAAAATGCATCAATACAGCCAAGCTGATTGCCCCCACTATGAAACTTCCCACAACAATCCCATAATTTAAGGCTTGACGACGGTATTCTTGGATATTTCCTTCTCTTCTAGCAATGCGATACAAAGCGGTCAACATCTTTCGGTAATTTCCAGACGTCATAAAAATGACATAGGGATGATCTTCAATCAAGCTACCTGTAAATGTTAGCATCATCATTCCTGTTCCAAAAGCGATGAAAGGAACTTCTAATAAAGGAAATCGTGAAAAGAAAGGCAAAATAAGTGTCCCAATAAATAAAGGAAGCAACATCTTAACCCGCCAGTAGGCCGTTTTGCGGTATTCTTTCATGTGTAGGGCAGACAGAAATCCTAGAGAAAAGAAGATAATTGAGCAGAATCGTAGCATCGTATTAATAACATTTGAGTCATGCCAATCAGATATAAGTAGGAGAATATTCCCTGTCTGTGTCGCTACCAAACTATGGTATTGAATATGGCAAAACACATCCAAAGAACCACCTACAAATCCAAGAAATACTCCCATCAGTCGTGTGTTTTGAGGTAAGATTAATTTATCCGCCATGTATTATCACTCGTTTTCCTTTGATTTTTTTATTATACCACTTTCTCTTGGAGAAACTAAGTGAAAAACAGTTGGCTCACTCTTTTACAGCACGATTTCTAGTAAAAGTTAAAGCACCAAATTTTATTATTGATTCAAAGCAACACTGGAAACCTTACCATCCGCTCCTGTTGTAATTTGGATGATTTTTCCCCCACCAATTTTGGCATTATACTTACCATCATCAAGAGTATAAGAATAGCCTTTGATAGAGTAATTTTCTTTCTTTCCATTAGCAGATTCTACTGTAAATTGACCACCTGATGAAACTGTGATAGTTTCGCCATTTGCTCCCCTCCAATTGCCAGCTGCTGCTGAGAAATCACCGTCTACCATGGCTAAAACACCCTTGTAGCGTTTATTTTGCTCTGCTTGTTTGTCTTGAAGTTTGCGGTCAGTTGTAGGATCATAGCTTGATTGGTTAGACTGGGTTTGAGGAGCTTGTTGAGTTGAAGGAGTCTGAGCAGGAGTTTGCTGACTAGCCGCCTGTTGATTAGCCACTTCTTGACCTTGTCTTTGTTCTGGTGCAGGTGTTGCTGGTGATGGTATTGGTGTTGCTGTAGACTGGTCAGTAGACGCCTTGGCCTTTTCAGATGAAGCTGAACTTGAGGACTTCTGAGTCTTGCTTTCTTTGCTAGAAGAAGTTGCTTTAGAACCTGATGATTGACTTGTCTTAGCAGAACTGCTTGCTTGAGTTGTTTCCTTTTTATTTCCACAAGCTCCTAATAGCAAGGTAGAAGCCAATACAGTTGCTGCCATCAATTTGATATAGGTTTTCTTTTTCATTTTTCTACTCCTTTGTAATGTTTTAGAAATATAAAGAAATCTTTTTGTAATATAATTGTAACACTCTGATTTGAATATGTCAACAATTTATCTAAACTATTTTAAAAATCTTAAATACTTTAGATACATTTACTCCTCCTACTCTTCTATTCGTAATAAAACAGAAAAACAGGAGATTTTTCTATTAAAAATTTGAATTTATTTTTGTGTAATCGCTTGCATTGTTTTAAACAAAGGAATATAATAACATTGAAATAGAATATAGGAGGTGTAGGCTTATGTTAAGCAAGTATTACAAGTATCTGCCTTGGTTGATTGTGACAGCTATTGTCTCTTATCAATCAGCAACTTACTATGCGCGAACTGCATTTGATGTCTTCTATCTGACTACAATCTTTTTGATTGTCTATATCGCTTTGTTATTTGTACATGAGAACTATCTCAAGTATCTATACAAAGACTTCTTTACTCACATGTTAAGCAATTCTAAGAAAGATGGTCATCCCTAGAACAATCGCAACAGCAAATCAAACTAATAAAGGCAAATAAAGAGGTCGGGAACTTTTTCCCGGCCTCGCTTTTTATTTCAATCGATAGGTTTTTCTTGGTTTCTTTTTAGGTACTCGTTTGAGTCCGACTTCTTCTACATATTCTCCGTATTTTACGAGAAAGTTATTGCTGACGATGGGACGACCGGGGTTGATAAGATTGACCAGTTCAGTCCCTTCATAGACAGTGAACTCCTCCTCTTGCAGATAAAGGAAGGTCGGATTCCAGTCGAGACGGCCTTGGATTCGTTTGATGGATTCTTGGATAATGGCATAATGGTCAAAAGCGAAAGCTTGCTCCTCCAACTCTACTCCCTCTAGGTAGCACTTGCCTGTCTGAAAATCGACATCTACGAAAACGACATCCTTGGCATCGTCTCCTGCTTGAACAAGTTCTAATGCACGACTAGGCAGATAAACCAAGTGGGCAATGGTCACTGTCCAGCCCCGTGGGTCACGGCCGGGAGTCGATACGGTCATCAATTGCTCAATTTTTTCCAAAGGAAGATCGAGATTGACTTCTTCTCTCACCTCACGCTGACAGGCATGCGCAGCATCTTCGCCCTTGTCCATAAATCCTCCAACTAAGGCCAAACAGTTTTGATAAGGGTGAGCCTTGCGGCGAATTAATAAGATCTTGATCTTTCCTTCAACAAAGCAGTAGGCTACCATATCCACCGTCACACTTGGTTTTTCGTATTGAGGGAGTTCCTGCTTGTAGTACCAATCCAAAAACTCCTCCTGACTGGCATGGATTTCAAAATATTCTTTTTCCGTCATCCCTGCTGGAATCATCGTTTCCGTCATTTTACGCCTCCTTACGAACTGCCTTGGTCCATTGGTACCAACCTACTAGACTATTGAGTGTGTAAACCCAGTACATCCCTTGGATGTGGATATTTTCACCCCACCAGAGGTAAATACTAAAGAGATTAGTTGCAATCCAGAAAATCCATTGCTCACGGTAGAGACGTGTCATCAAGAGCTGACCAACACCATTGGTCGCATCGGTAACACTATCACGGAAAGGGCGAGCACTATGGATACTTTGATAAGCCAAGCCCATACCAATCCAAATGATAGCAGTCAAAGCTAAGTACTTAAGCCAGTCAAGCACAGATAATTTCTTGGCTTCAAAGTGAGATTCTTCTGCTTTTCCTTGGTCATTGATACGGTTGGACAGCCAAGCATAGAGACCAATCGGCTGCATGACAAAGAAGTAAACGGTCGTCAAGACTTCACCATAAAAAGTCGCATTCATAGCCAAAACCAAATAGATAGCAGAGTTAATGGCCCCAAAGAGATAATTGCTTGCACGCCCTTCTGCTACCAAAATAACACAGACAATCCCCGTCCAAGATGCAAACAAGCTCAGCCAGTCATGACTTTCTGTATTTTGCGTGAATTCCAAGATTAAGGGAACACTTGACAAGACGATGAGATACAACCACTGGAAAAGACTCCGGCCAACAAAGAGATCTTTACAGAGCAGGCGCATGATTCCTGCAAAACCGATCTTGCGTGCTTCCGCATGGACATTTTTAAAGTTTTCGATAAATTGTGTGATTTTTTCAGTTAGTTTTTTCATATTTTTCTCCTAATCTGCTTGGTAAATAGCATCAATAGCCACTTTTGCTGATTCATAATTTCCTAAATAATCCTCAGCTAGATAAACTAGTGGAATGTTTGCTAAGTAGCGCTCCCTCATCTGGTCCAAATGCTGGGAAAAACTATGACGAATATGGTCTTCTGCCATGGTCATATCTCTAAACCCATCATTGACATAGGAGCCGACAGGTTGCACAAAGAGAATCAAGTCCCATTTTTCCTTAGCCAAGATCGAGGCAAAGAGATTGTCAAATGTTTCTCCTGATAAGTCCTCTTGATCCTCAGTCTCCATGTAATAATCATAGTAGCCCTTGGTTACTAAGGAGTTTGTGTCAGCAATCACCAGTCCCCTATTGGCATTGCTGTCAATTAACTTAGAGGTCTGGTCATACTGCCCCAACAGGAGATAATAGTAATCTTTTGGAGTCAATTCATCATCGCGGACATTGTTTTTGATCTGGTACTCACGTGCGTATTCCAAGCTAACTGGTGCATCGTAATACCTTGCCAAATCCTTGGCCAAAGTTGTCTTCCCATTGCTAGCACTTCCCATAATCAACACTTTCTTTGTAAACTGACGTCGGAAAGGTTGAGCGATATATTTCCAATATTTGCTTGGATTTTCTCGAATCATAGTCGCTGAGATACCAAACTTTCTTTCTTGCAAGACAGTCTCAAAGCCACGATTAGACAATTCTTGCTGGTAGTCTGCTTCTCCCACAAAGAAAATTAGTTCTTGCTGGGTTTCATCATAGGAAATCTCCGCTAACATTTGATCCAACCACTCCTGCCAACCCATAGGGTAACGTGGAAGATTAGTCTCATCTAACTTGCAGACAGAGGTCAATTCGTCATCACGAAAAGCCTCTCTGATATAGCGAAATCTTTTTTGAAGCGTTAAGCCTACCTGCTCCCCTCTGTCTCCCTCATAGCCTGAAACGACAACCCAGACCTGGTCACACTGCCGCTTCGCTCGCTGAATCAGATCGATATGTCCTTGATGAAGTGGAGCAAAGGTTCCAAATACCACTGCTGTTTTCTTTTTCATAAACCTATTACCTTTTTATAATTTTTGATATTTTTATTATAAACTATATTTTTGTTTTGTCAATAGGTTTTTATTATTTTTTATAAAAAAGTAGCAAAAAAGAGAATCAAGATTGCTCCTGATTCTCCATTTTTATACAATATCAAATTTTAACTGGCCTGCTTTGATACCAATCTTAAGTGTGTTGCCTGCCACTAAATCTCCCTTGAGAAGAAGTTCTGCTAACTTGTCTTCCACTTCTGTTTGCAGGGTTCTGCGAAGTGGACGAGCTCCCATCTCTGGGTCATATCCTTGATTGGCCAACAATTTCAGTGCGGAAGCTTGTAATTTCAAGTCAATACCTTTTTCAGCCAAACTTGCCACTAAAGGTCTGACCATAATCTTCACTACTTCCTGCATATGGTCGCTAGAAAGGCTATGGAAGACCACCTTCTCATCAATACGGTTAATAAACTCAGGTCTATAAGCTTTTTTCAGCTCTTCAAACATGCGTTTTTCCATATTTTCCTGGTCAAAACGAATGTCCTTAGCCCCAAAACCAACTGTCTTGTCATCACGAAGAGCTGTCGCACCAAGATTTGACGTCATGATAATAATGGTATTTGAAAAGTCAACCTTGCGGCCCTTGCTATCGGTCAAGACACCATCATCCAAGACCTGCAAGAGAACATTAAAGATATCTGGATGGGCCTTCTCTACCTCGTCAAAGAGGAGAACAGAGTATGGTTTGTTGCGAACTTTCTCGGTCAACTCCCCACCTTCTTCGTAGCCCACATAGCCCGGAGGAGCTCCATTGAGACGGCTGGCTGCAAATTTCTCCATATACTCACTCATATCAAAGCGGATAAGAGCTGATTCGTCATCAAAGAGAACTTCCGCCAGAGCCTTGGCCAATTCGGTCTTACCGACACCTGTAGGTCCTAGGAACATAAAGGAACCAATCGGACGCTTGTGACTGCGAATCCCTGACTGGTTGCGGCGAATCGCACGGCTAATGCTTGAAACAGCTTGATCTTGACCGATGACACGTTTGTGCAATTCAGCTTCCAGATTCAGGTATTTCTTCGCATCAGTCTGAGTCAGTTTTTGGACTGGAATGCCTGACAAGCGACTCAAGGTGGTCAAAATATCAGACTCCGTCACCAAGTCTTTATAGACAGGCACTTCCTCTTCTTTAGCAATTAGTTGAGTAGCTTGTTTCCACTTACCATCCATCAAGGCCTTGTCAGCTGGACTCAAACCTGAATCGTCTGCTTTTACATGCTTAGCCTTATTTTGCACTGTTGCTGCTGCCTCATCCAAGAGATCGATAGCAGAGTCTGGCAAATGGCGACTAGTCAAGTAACGATGGGCCATCTTAACGGCTGTTTCAACCGCTTCATCTGTGATTTGCACACGGTGGTGTTTCTCATAAGTCACCTTCAAACCTTGCAAAATCGCCATACTGTCGGCCACGCTTGGCTCTTCAATCGTTACTTTGGCGAAACGACGAGAAAGGGCCGCATCTTTTTCGATATGTTTTTGGTATTCCTCCTGAGTGGTCGCGCCAACCGTTCTCAAGGTACCACGCGCCAAGGCTGGTTTCAAGATATTGGCCGCATCCAGAGTTGAGTCAATCCCGCTCCCAGAACCCATGATGGTATGAAGTTCATCGATAAAGAGGATGACTTGCCCATCTTCCTCAATATCCTTGATGATATTGTTCATGCGTTCTTCAAAGTCACCACGAAAACGTGTCCCTGCAACGACATTCATCAAATCCAGCTCCAACACGCGCATCTTAGCCATTTCCGCAGGCACATCCCCACTAGCAATACGCTGGGCAAGACCAAGCGCCAGAGCAGTTTTCCCAACACCAGCATCTCCAACCAAGACAGGATTATTCTTGGTCTTACGGCTCAAGATTTGAATCATACGCGAGATTTCCTTATCTCGACCAATGACTGGTTCTAACTTGCCAGAACGCGCTTGCTCTGTCAAATCATGCGTATAGTCCTCGAGACCACCACTCGGAGTCTGGGGCATGCCCATCATATTAGCCATAGAATTTTGCTTATCAGCTACTGTACGATGGCGTTGGCGTAAAGCCTTGAGGTCTTCACGGGTCCAGCCTGCCCGTTCTTCTAAATTTCGACGAAGAGCAGCAATCTTGACCTGATCTTTCTTGTCTTCATAAGAAAAACCAGCCCTCTCCAAAATACGAGTCGCCAAGGCATTTCCATCATGCAAAATCGCATAAAGGACGTGCTCCGTCCCTAGCATCTTAGCATGGACCACTGACGCTACATACTCTGCTTCGTCAAAAAGAACCTGCAAACGATGAGAAAACGGCAATTCCGTAAAGGTTTCATCCTGGCTATAGTTCGTTTCAGTCAGTTCCAAAGCGACCTCTTCTAAACGGTCCATCTCATATGGATAATCATTTAAAGTTGCCCCTGCCACACTATAACTGTGATTGGACATGGCAATCAACAAGTGCCAAGACTCTAGGTAACGAGCTCCAAAATGGCCAGCAACCATGTAGGCACTTTCGATACATTCATTCAATGCTTTTGAATAGTTCATCTTACTTCCCTTTTCTATCTACCTCTTGTATGACCTGTCTTAGCATGTTTGCACGAAGGACTGGAGCTTCTTCCCCTAAAACGCGATCCACAGCTACTGCTACCAGCAAATTCATCTCCTGCTTGGTCATCAATTTCTGCTCAACCAAAAGCTGTAGAATATCCTCATAAATTTCTTGACTGAGCCGCTCACCAATCGAGTAAAGCAGCTCCCGTAGCATTTCATGATGACTAGAAAACTCAATCCGTCCTATACGAATGTAACCTCCTCCACCACGCTTACTTTCAACCAAGTAGCCTCTACTTTCCGTAAAGCGTGTCTTGATCACGTAGTTAATCTGACTAGGGACAACCTGAAAGGTATCTGCCAACTGACTACGTTGCAACTCCACGATACCAGATTGATCTAAAATCGCCTTGATGTAGGCCTCAATATGATCCGATGTATTTTTAAATCTCATTACAAACCCACCTCTCTCTTTAAACCTTGACTATCTTTGACTATTATACCGAAATTTTCTCATTTTTAAAAGAAAAAGGGCGCTGGTAAAGGATAATCTTCACCAACTCCCTATTTTTCTACTTATCTAAGCCTAATTCTGCCAAGATTTGACGTTTGTAGGCAATCTTTTGAACTTCCTTGTCCTCATCTTCAGACCAATCTAGTTTAATTTCTGAAACAATCTGCCCAGGGCGATTTTTCAAGATATAAATGCGGTCACTGAGATTGAGGGCCTCCTCAATACTATGAGTAATAATCAATGTTGTTAGCTGCAACTGCTTGTGAATCTCAAGGTACCAAGCGTGTAGTTCCATCTTGGTCATCTCATCCAAGGCGCTAAAGGCCTCATCTAAGAGAAAGAGCTTGTGCCCGAAAAGATAGGTACGAAGCAAGGCCACACGCTGACGCATCCCCCCACTAAGTTCATGGGGATACTTGTCTCGTACAGCTGTCAACTGAAAGGTCGCAAGAATGTCATCCGCGCGGGCAATAGCTTCCGCCTTATCCACTTTTTGAATCAAGAGGGGCAGGATGATATTGCCAATCACCGTCTTGTGCTCCAAGAGTAGATCCTTTTGCAACATATAACTCACGCGCCCCTTGGGATTTTCTTCACCATCAAGGACAATTCTCCCTGACTGAACTTCTAAAATCCCAGCGATTAGGTTAAAGAGGGTGGTCTTTCCAACACCACTTGGGCCTAGGATGGAAACCACTTCACCTGAAGTGACTTTCAGATTGATGTCCTCTAAAATCCTCTCCTGACCATAGGCATAACTGACGTGTTCTAGTCTAATTTCTGTCATTATTTCACAAATTCGTTAGTGAAGCCTTTGTCTGTCAAGTCTTCTTTAAGGATACCATTTTCTTTATCCCATTTGTAGAAGGCATTCCAGCGAGCCGCATCAAATTGTCCCCATTTTTCCTTGTCGCTTGCGTATTCTTTTGACAAGTATTTTTGAGATTCGATGACAAAGTCACGTTTTTCCTGAAGTTCAGGTGCATTCTTGATGAGGATATCTGCTGCTTCCTCTGGATGCTCCATGGCATATTGGTAACCTTTTTTGATAGCTTGGATAACTTTGCGAGCTTCTTCTTTGTTGTCTTTAAGGTAGTCGTTGTTTGCGATGATAACTGGTGAATAGTAGTCAAATTCTTTAACGTAGTCTTTCAAGTACATGAAATTAGCATCTACACCTTGAGATTTAGCAAGAATTCCGTCCCATCCATAGTAGATCCAAGCAGCATCAAAGACGCCATTGGCAATCGGTGTGATTGAGTTTGAGTCGTTGTTTGGTACTTTTTCAACTTTTTCAAAGTCTCCACCTTGAGATTCTACTAAGGTTTTCAACATAGCAAGTTCAGTTGGGTCATTCCAAGTTCCGTATTTCTTACCAACCAAGTCCTTCGGACTGCTTACATTGTCAGATTTACGAGAGATGATTCCTGATGTATTGTGTTCAACAATAGCTGCAACGGCAGTAATTCCTGCCCCTTTTTCCAATTTCTTAGCCATATAGTCTTGGAAATAGACTGCAAATGGTGCCTTTCCGTTGATAACCAAGTCAGAAGAACTTTCTTCTGGTGGCAATTTCAAATCAACATCCACTCCAGCTTCTTTGAAATAACCTTTTTCCTTGGCAACATAAAGCCCTGTGTGGTTGGTATTTGGTGTCCAGTCTAGGATAAAGTCGATCTTCTTAAGTTCTGCCTCTTTGTTGTCTTTAGAAGCAGTTCCTTGACCACAGGCCACAAGCACAACAGCTACAAGAGCTGTTACAAGCGTTAAAAACACTTTCCATGTTTTCTTCATTTTGATTTCCTCTTTTCTTTTTTGAAACATTCTTATTCTACGAACGTTTCCATTTAATAACATATTTTTCACTAATATCGACCAACTTCATACCCAAAAGGCTGATAATCGATACCAGAATAATAATAGCGAACATGGTATCATACTGAAACAATTTCTTGGACTGAATCATATAAACACCAAGCCCCTCAAAGCCTCCCAACCACTCAGATACCACTGTTGTGATAAAGGCGTAGGAGACACTGACCCTCAGACCTGCATAAAAGTAAGGCAGGCTGACTGGAATTTTAAAATGCCACAGGATTTGCCAAGGCTTGGCCCGCATCAGACTAAACAAGGTCAGCATATCCTTGTCACAATGCCTAAAACCGTCCAAAATGCTGACGATGATGGGGAAGGTTGTCGTCAAGATAATCAAGACAATCTTGGGCAAAATCCCATAACCGAGCCACAATACCAGGATAGGAGCTATGGCAATGGTCGGGATAGTCTGAACGACCACCATCATAGGGTAAATCAGGTCATTGAGCCAAGTCAAACTATCCATGAGCACAGCCATGAGACAGGCAATCAAGACTCCCAAAATCAGTCCCAATAAAGCCACTCTCAAGGTCGCCCAGCTATGGTGCCAGAGAAATTCTCTGTCACGAACAAAGGACTGGAGAATTTCAAAAGGTGTCGGCAGGATAAACTTGGGGAGAAGTTTAAGAAAACCTGCTAACTGCCAGATTGACAAGACTCCCAGAAAGCCCAATAGACTAATGTGTCGTCTCAGTATACTTTTCAAGTTTCTCATCAATACTTAAAATCTCTCCTACATTTATTTTGACATTGGCAAAGACATTATCTGCCTCCTGCCCTGCCACTTCCAGCGCTTCTTTGAGAATACGCATGAGCTCATCAAACTCCCCTTCCAAGACCGTTTCAAATGGTGTCACCACCATCGTCACTTCTTGAACTTGCAGATAAGCAATGACCTGATCGATAACAGCTATCCGATCAATCCCCTGCGCTAGGGGTAAAACTTGCAAGGCAATGCTTGCTTTCATAAAAACCTCCTCTTCTCATTTTCCTTTGACAAAAAGAAAAACCTTTGCCATATATGGAAAAGGTCAAGAATAGACTAAGTATCGTTCCCTACGCTGGCATTACCCAGATCAGGTGCGGTCGAAGTTTAACACTTCCTCTCAGACTGTACACAGACTCCCATATATTATATAGATATATGATAGCGCAAAATACAAAAAATGTCAAGGAAACTGCTTACAGAAAAGAGCAGGAAAAATTTCCTACTCCAATTTTCTATACTCGTTCTCCATCACTGTTTACTCTGTAGCCATCCACCGTCGTATTAACAGCTAAGACACCTGAAGAGTAAGAATAATACCACTTACCAGAAACTTGATACCAGCCTGTTTTCATTGCCCCTGAACTATCCAGATAATACCACGAGCCATTTTCCTTTAACCAGCCTGTCTGCATTTCACCAGATGATTTCAAATAATACCAACTAGAACCATCCTTCAACCAGCCTGTTGATTTAGAGCCATTTGATTTGAAATGATACCAACTACCATTTATTTTCTTCCAACCAACAGTTGAACTACTATTGGATCCATAGCTAGAGATGTTTCCTGATTGGTTCTGATAATTTTGTGAAGAAGTCACTCCCTCTAGCTGTATATAGCGACGACTTCCGTTATAAGCTGTATAACTCAACCACTTGTATCCATCTTTTTCGAGAATTTGATCATAATGAACCTTCTCCCCAGGATAATAGTAATCAATCGCAGTTGCGCTAGCTAGTGGCTGATTTTTGATAGCAGCCTTAGACTTGAAATAATGTGTTCCTCCTGTTGAAGCTGAGGTTTGACTATTCCCAACACTGCCACCAGCCAAATCTTTAAAATGAATAAATCCTGTCATCGTATTTGCTTTTATAATTCGTTTATTATAGGCTTCTGTATAACCATAGTTATATTCCTCGATCTCAATCTGATCTCCCATTACATTTGACACCCAGGCAACATGCCCATAAGTTCCTGCAGTAGACCAAGCAATGGAGCCAATCGTCGGTGTATTATCTACACGATAGCCTTCACGACGAGCACGATGCCCCCATTCATTCGCATTTCCATAAGCCCTTGGAATCTCAAAACCATTGACATTACTCAAACGAAAGGCTGCAAAAGAAGTACACTGACGAGAATACATGCGCCACTGATCAATCTCCTGACTCCCATTTTTATAGTAAGCAGGATAATCATCCCCACGCGCAATCGATCCATTTCCTCCAGAATAGGCATAGACACTATCACTCGCTGCTAGCATCAATCCTACTACTAAAAAAGGAACAACCTTTTTAACTGATTTTCTCAAAGAAAATCCTGTCTCTGTTACTTTGAATGGTAAAACTTTCATTCTTCCTCCTTGAAAATAATATAGTACTCAATGAAAATTAAAGATCAAACTAGGAAGCTAGACGCAGGCTATACTTGAGTATGGCAAGGCGAAGCTGACGTGGTTTGAATTTGATTTTCGAAGAGTATAAATCGAAGATTGCCTTCACTTAAACTATTCGGAGAAAAAAGAAAAAGTGAGAAAATTTCTCACTTTAGTCCAGATAATGAATCAAATTCTTTTCAGTAAGGATATCTGAGTAAGTAAAGGATTCAACGTAAACATTAGCTTGTTTATCTCCTTCCACATTCCCAAATTCCACGATAAATAGGGATGGATAAACTTCAATTAGCTTACCTAATCTATTTTTTTGGCGCTTACGACCATTCTCCAAAGTCATTTCTACGACTTGTCCCTCATGTGCCTTGATTTCTTCTTTGATTTTTTTCATCTTGGCTACATCTGTAAATGCATCTGACATCTTATGCCTCCCTCTTTGAGATACTTGAAAATTTATTGTATTCTTTTTGGAAAATTAATTCCACCGTTCCACGAGCTCCACTACGGTTTTTCTCGATAATAACTTCTACCTTATTATTCGGTATGCCTTCCTCTTCTTCACCACCACGCTCATAGTAGTCGTCGCGATAAAGAAAGGCTACGATATCAGCGTCCTGCTCAATAGACCCAGATTCACGAATATCAGACAAAACCGGTCTCTTATCCTGACGTTGTTCTACACCACGAGAAAGCTGACTTAGAGCGATTACTGGAACCTTCAGTTCCTTAGCTAAAATTTTCAACTGACGTGAAATTTCTGAAACCTCTTGTTGACGATTCTCCCGACCAGTTCCCGTGATAAGCTGCAAATAGTCTATCAAAATCAAACCAAGATTACCCGTTTCTTGAGCCAGTTTACGAGAACGAGAACGAATCTCTGTAATCCGAATCCCTGGCGTATCATCGATATAGATACTTGCATTCGCTAGATTCCCTTGAGCAATGGTATATTTTTGCCACTCCTCATCTGTCAATTGCCCTGTACGGATAGAATGTGATTTCACCAAGCCTTCTGCAGCTAGCATACGATCCACTAGACTTTCCGCACCCATTTCGAGTGAAAAAATAGCAACCGTTTTGTCCAACTTAGTCCCAATATTCTGAGCAATATTCAAAGCAAAGGCTGTCTTACCAACCGCCGGACGGGCTGCTAGGATAATCAACTCCTCCTCATGAAGTCCAGTCGTCATATGATCCAAGTCACGGTAGCCTGTCGCAATACCTGTAATATCGGTCGTTTGTTGCGAGCGAGCTTCCAGATTTCCAAAGTTGATATTCAACACATCTCGAATGTTCTTAAATCCACTTCGATTAGCATTTTCGCTGACATCAATCAGACCTTTTTCTGCCTGAGCAATGATTTCATCAGCTGGTTGCGAAGCCTCGTAAGCTTGATTGACAGACTCTGTCAACTTGGAGATTAACCGCCGTAACATAGCCTTTTCTGCAACGATTTTAGCATAATACTCCGCATTAGCAGAAGTTGGCACAGAATTGACAATCTCAACTAAGTAAGACAGGCCACCAATATTCTGCAAATCACCTTGATTATCAAGAATGGTACGAACCGTTGTTGCATCTATAGCATCGCCACGATCGGATAAATCGACCATAGCTTGGAAAATCAAACGATGGGCATACTTAAAAAAGTCCCGAGACTCAATATATTCTCGCACAAAAACAAGCTTACTCTCGTCAATAAAGATAGCCCCTAAAACGGATTGCTCAGCTAAGATATCTTGAGGTTGTACTCGTAACTCTTCTACTTCTGCCATCAGACTTCCCTTCCTTTTACAATCTTGTCAAGAAAGTGTAAATTTACCCTTCTTTCACACGAAGATTGATTACACTTGTGATATCTTGATAGATTTTCACTGGTACATCAATCAAACCAACTGCTCGAATCGGAGCTTGTACTTGAATATGACGTTTATCAATCTTAATTCCAAACTGCTTTTGCAATTCTTCTGCAATTTTCTTATTGGTAATGGAACCAAAGGTACGACCATCTGGACCAACTTTTTCAACAAATTCTACAACCGTTTCTTCTGCTTCTAGTTGGGCTCTAATTGCTTTTGCTTCTGCAATCATCTCAGCGTGAGCTTTCTCTTCTGATTTTTGTTTACCACGAAGTTCACCTACAGCTTGAGCAGTTGCTTCTTTGGCTAGATTCTTTTTGATAAGAAAGTTTTGTGCATACCCTGTTGGTACTTCCTTAATTTCGCCTTTTTTACCTTTTCCTTTAACATCTGCTAAAAAGATTACTTTCATTCTTCTTTCTCCTTTTCCTTTATTTCATTTAATACAATTTCTGTCAGTTTTTCACCTGCTTCTGCCAAAGTTAAATCCTTAATTTGAGCTGCTGCCAAATTAAAGTGGCCTCCACCTCCCAGCTCTTCCATGATCCGTTGTACATTCAGTTTACTACGACTCCGAGCTGAGATGGAGATAAATCCTTGTGTATTCTTCGCAAGAACAAAACTCGCTTCAATACCTAACATAGCTAACATGGCATCTGCTGCCTTACTAATAACAACTGTATCATAGCATTTCGAGTCCTTAGCCTCTGCTAGCAGTACATCTGAACCTAATTTACGTCCCTGTAAAATAAGTTCATTGACCTCACGATATTCTTCAAAATCTGTCGCAGCCATTTCCTGAATAGCAATACTATCACTTCCGCGCGTTCTGAGATAGCTAGCAACATCAAATGTCCGACTAGTCACTCGTGAGGTGAAATTTTTAGTATCCAACATCATACCAGCCATTAAAACACTTGCTTGCATACGACTCAAACGATTTTTCTTAGAATTCTGGAACTGAATCAATTCCGTTACCAACTCACTGGCACTGCTTGCACCACTTTCGATATAAGTAATAACCGCATTATCTGGAAAATCCTGATCCCGTCTGTGGTGGTCGATGACGATGGTTTGGATAAATAAATCATAAAAATCTTTTGATAAAGTTAAAGCTGTCTTTGAATGGTCTACAAGAATCAACAAAGAACGATTGGTCACCATCCCCATTGCGTCCTTAACAGACAACAACTTTGTAACTCCTTCTTTTTCTAAGAATGAAACAGCTCGTTCAATATCCGGCGACATTTGTTCTTCGTCATAAATAGCATAGCTATTTTCAGTCACATTGCTGGCAAACAACTGCATACCTACAGCAGAGCCAAGAGCATCCATATCTAGATTTTTGTGACCAATTACAAAAACCTGATCCACACTTCGAATCTTATCTGAAATAGCCGTCATCATAGCACGCGTACGAGTCCGTGTACGTTTGATTGAGGCAGCAGATCCACCACCAAAATAAACTGGATTTTTCGTTTCGTCGTTTTCCTTGACAACCACCTGGTCCCCACCACGCACTTCAGCCAAGTTCAAGTTGAGCAATGCAACTTTCCCTATCTCATCATGATTTCCATCACCATAAGAAAATCCCATACTTAAGGTCAAGGGCAACTGTCTCTGTTTGGACTCTTCTCTGAATGCATCAATAACAGAAAATTTATCGTTCATCAATCCTTCAAGCACCGTGTAGTCCGTAAATAAATAAAAACGGTCCATACTCACTCGACGGGAGAACATGGCATGCTTCCCAGCAAATTCTGAAACAAAATTGGCTACAAAACTATTAATATGACTGATATCAGACTCCGATGTTTCATCTTCTAAGTCATCATAGTTGTCAACGGAGACAATCCCAATAACAGGTCTACTCGTAACTAACTCAACAGTCGCTTCGTATTCTCCAGACACATCAAAGAAATAAAGAACTCCAGATACCTTGTCCATATGAACCGAATAACGGATCTCACCTAAGGTAGCATAAGAACCTGGATTCCCCACAGACGCCTTTATAATTGTTTGAATTAATGTAACATCAATCTCGCCCACTTCATTAGTCAAAATCAATTCAGCGTAGGGATTGAACCATTCAACTTCACCTGACGATAAGTCTAGTTTAATAACCCCGACAGGCATCTGTTCTAACAAGGTTGTCAAACTATCTTCAGCTTGGTGGTTTACATACTGGATTTGTTCTACTTCACTCTTTGAGTAGTAGTCTCTCTGATGGATGAATAGTAAAATATATGAACCCAAAATAAGTAGCAAAAGAAATAGCGTTACCAGTGTATTCGTTACAAAAACAAGTTGCACAGATAGCACTCCGAACGCCACTATTCCTAATATTAAGGGGAAAATAGGACTTACATAAAATTTTTTCATTCCAAACCTCTTGGCACCCATTATACCATAATAACCACCAAAAAGCGACTTTTTAAAAGTGTAATCAGTAATTCTATCAATTATAAGAAAAAGGAGGTTTACAATTTAGTAAACCTTCCTTTACACATATTGAAATTAAGATTCTTTAACTTCTAACAAGCCAATCTCGCCATCTTCACGACGATAAATCACATTGGTTGTCTGATCTTCAACATCCACATAGATAAAGAAATCATGTCCCAACAAATCCATCTGTAGAATAGCTTCTTCCAAATCCATTGGTTTTAAATCAATTTGTTTTGAACGAACAACTCTTGACTGGACAACATTTGGATCTTCCACCAAAGCATCTGTAAATAATTGACTAGTTGCTACCTTGTTTTTATTTTTACGCTCGATTTTTGTTTTATTTTTACGAATCTGACGTTCAATTTTATCGGTTACAAGGTCAATTGAACCATACATATCTTGAGACACATCTTCTGCACGAAGAGTAATTGAGCCAAGCGGAATCGTCACCTCCACTTTAGCTGTTTTTTCACGATACACCTTCAAGTTAACTCGAGCATCCAACTCTTGTTCAGCTTGAAAATACTTTTCGATCTTTTCGAGTTTAGAAACTACATAATCACGAATTGCTTCTGTTACTTCTAGGTTTTCACCACGGATACTATATTTAATCATATGAGTACCTTCTTTCTAAACATTTTTGTTTTTCTGATTTCATTATAACGCTTTCATTTTATTTTTGCAAATTTTTTCCTCATCTTACAAGGGAAAATGTTTTTACATCCTCAGCACCAGCCTCTTCCAATAGTTTCTTCACACGATTTATAGTTGTTCCAGTAGTATAAATGTCGTCTATAAGTAAGATTTTTTTAGGAATAGTAACTCCACTTTTAATAAAGAAAGAAAGTTCTGTTGCCAAGCGTTCTGAACGACTTTTAGAATAACTAGCTCTCTCTTCTCTCTTATCCAGTAAGTCTTGAAAAGAGAACCCTGCTACTTCAACTAAACCTTCAACCTGGTTAAATCCCCTCTCGAGCAATCTTTCAGGACTTAGGGGAATTACGACAAATTGATACTCTTTGTACTTTTTTAACTCCTCACTTAAAACTGAAGCAAAAACTTTTCTTAAAAGGAAGTCTCCATCAAACTTATACCGACTGAAAAAATCCTTCATAGCTTGATTGTAAACAAAAATCGCTCTATGACTCACCTCAACTCCTTCTTTACACCAAAATTGACAGTCTTGACACTTCGTTAACAAACCTGTTTTCATACAGTTTGGACAGTACTCTTCTCCAATCCTCTTAAAAGTAGAGTCACAGTCTGAACAAAGACAAGAGTCATCATTCTTCAGAAGTAAGAGACTACTAAAAGTTAAAATAGTCTTCATAGTCTGCCCACACAACAAGCACTTCATAGCCCCGCCTCCTTATTCATCTGCTGAATTTCCTTAATTGCCTTCTTGATTGAAGCATTTAACCCATCATGGAAAAAAAGCAAATCTCCTGTTGGTCTATCCATGCTTCGTCCAACTCGTCCACCAATCTGAATCAAGCTAGACTTGGTAAAAAGGCGATGATTGGCCTCTACTACGAAAACATCCACACAAGGGAAAGTAACTCCGCGCTCCAATATCGTCGTACTGATAAGTATTGTCAATTTTCCATCTCTAAAAGCTTGTACCTGCTCTAATCGATCTTCTGTGATAGAAGATACAAAGCCAATTTTCTCATGCGGAAATTGCTCCTGTAAGATTTCTTTTAACTGCTCCCCTTTCTTAATTTCTGAAGCAAAAATGAGTAATGGATAAGCTGTCTTTCTCTGCTTCTCAATATAAGACTTTAGCTTTGGTGACAACCGACTTTTCTCTAAACAGTGATTAAAATCGGATAACCAGACAGGTTTAGGAATAATCAAAGGATTTCCATGAAATCGTCTTGGCAAACTCAATCGTTTTAATTCTCCGATGCGAACCTTCCTATCTAACTCATCGGTAGAAGTTGCTGTTAAAAAGATTCTCAAGCCATTCTCCTTTACACTATTCTTGACAGCATGGTAAAGCGTGGGATTGTCAACATAAGGAAAGGCATCTACTTCATCCACTATCAGCAAATCAAAGGCTTGATAAAACTTCAATAACTGATGGGTCGTCGCAACAACTAGTGGTGTTCGAAAATACGGCTCTGATTCTCCGTGTAGTAAAGATATCTTGCAAGCAAAATCATCTTGCAGGCGCTTGTACAGCTCCAAACAAACATCTATGCGAGGACTAGCCAAACAAACTGCACCACCTCCATTAATCACTTTAGCCACAACTTGATAAATCATTTCTGTCTTTCCAGCCCCTGTCACCGCATGAACTAAAGTTGGCTCTTGCTTGTCTACTGCTTGAATCAGTTCCTCTGATACCTTCTCTTGAAAAGGAGTTAATTGACCACGCCATTTAAGAACATCTTGCCTCGGAAAATCCTCCTGTGGGAAATAGTATAATGCTTGATCACTCCTGACTCGCTTCATCAGTAAACACTCCCTACAATAGTAAGCACCGATGGGCAAATACCATTCATCTAAAATAGCACTATCACAACGTTGACAGAAAAGTTTCCCCTTCTCCTTTCTCATTGCTGGAAGTTTCTCTGCTAACTGACATTCCTCTTTAGTTAATTCATTCTCAGTAAACAAACGACCGAGATAATTTGGATTTACTTTCATACTTCTTTATTCGTAAAAACCTAGCGCTTTAGATGATTTTTTAGTACAATTAAATAATGGAATTTAGAACAATTATAGAGGACGGACAAGTCCAAGAAGAAATCAAAAAATCCCGCTTTATCTGTCATGCCAAGCGTGTTTATAGCGAAGAAGAGGCTCGTGACTTCATTACTGCCATCAAGAAAGAGCACTACAAAGCTACGCATAACTGCTCTGCCTTCATTATTGGGGAACGTAGTGAAATCAAACGGACAAGTGATGATGGTGAACCTAGTGGTACTGCTGGCGTTCCCATGCTTGGGGTACTAGAAAATCACAATCTCACCAATATCTGTGTGGTAGTGACACGCTACTTTGGTGGTATTAAACTAGGCGCTGGAGGACTGATTCGTGCTTACGCCGGCAGTGTCGCCTTAGCTGTCAAAGAAATTGGCATCATTGAAATAAAAGAACAAGCTGGCATTGCTATTCAAATGTCTTACGCTCAGTATCAAGAGTACAGTAACTTCCTTAAGGAACATAATCTCATGGAACTGGATACAAACTTTACAGATCAAGTCGATACGATAATTTATGTTAATAAAGAAGAAAAAGAAACTATTAAAGCTGCACTTGTAGAATTTTTTAATGGAAAAGTCACTTTAACTGATCAAGGTTTACGAGAAGTTGAAGTTCCTGTAAACTTAGTGTAAATAATAGATAATGCAGTGTTTCACTGACATTCTCACCACTACTTTAATTAGCAAAATAAAAAGATGCTTGCCCAGACCCACTAGAAAATGAAGCAATTCAAAAAGAAAACAGATATCGTTCCACTTTACACCTATTTACTAGAATTAGCTTATCACAATCGCTTGAAAATTAACTGCTTAGACCTATGATATAAAAAAATCCTATCACTTCGATAGGATTTCTATATTTTACAAATGGTATAGATAGCGTTATACTAGAAATATCTTATACAAAGAGGTATTCATATGTCTATTTATAACAACATTACTGAATTAATCGGTCAAACTCCGATTGTTAAACTCAACAACATCGTGCCAGAAGGGGCTGCAGACGTCTATGTAAAACTTGAAGCATTCAACCCTGGTTCTTCTGTAAAAGATCGTATTGCTCTTAGCATGATTGAAAAAGCTGAACAAGACGGTATTCTGAAACCAGGTTCTACAATTGTTGAAGCAACGAGTGGAAACACTGGTATTGGACTTTCATGGGTAGGTGCTGCTAAAGGATATAAAGTTGTCATCGTTATGCCTGAAACTATGAGTGTAGAACGACGTAAGATTATCCAAGCTTATGGTGCTGAACTCGTCCTAACTCCTGGTAGCGAAGGAATGAAAGGTGCTATTGCTAAAGCTCAAGAAATCGCTGCTGAACGTGATGGTTTCCTTCCTCTTCAATTTGACAATCCAGCTAATCCAGAAGTACACGAAAGAACAACAGGAGCTGAGATATTAGCTGCTTTCGGTAAAGATGGATTAGATGCCTTTGTTGCTGGAGTTGGTACTGGTGGAACGATTTCTGGTGTTTCTCATGCACTCAAATCAGCAAATTCAAGCATTCAAGTTTTTGCAGTAGAGGCAGACGAATCTGCTATTCTATCTGGTGAAAAACCTGGACCACACAAAATTCAAGGTATCTCAGCTGGATTTATTCCTGATACACTGGATACAAAGGCTTATGATGGTATCGTTCGTGTAACATCAGACGATGCACTAGCACTCGGCCGTGAAATTGGTGGAAAAGAAGGATTCCTTGTAGGGATTTCTTCAGCTGCAGCTATCTACGGAGCCATCGAGGTTGCCAAAAAATTAGGTACAGGTAAAAAAGTTCTTGCTCTAGCACCAGATAACGGTGAACGTTATCTCTCTACAGCACTCTATGAATTTGAAGTGTAGTCTCCTAAATGCACTTAGCCCTTATTATAGGGCTTTTTATTTATACCTTGAAAATAGGAAAATATCCCTATACGGATCTACTGCATAGAAAAAAGGAAGCAATTTGGCTTCCTTTTTATTATTAGTTATTCAAGGCTGCTGCCATTGTAGCTGCAACTTCAGCTTCGAAGTCGTTTGCAGCTTTTTCGATACCTTCACCAACTTCAAAGCGAGCAAACTCAACTACTGAAGCGTTAACTGATTCAAGGTATGCTTCAACTGTCTTGCTGTCATCCATGATGTATACTTGTGCAAGAAGTGTATAAGCTTGGTCAACTTTAGTGTTGTCAAGCATGAAGCGATCCATTTTACCTGGGATGATTTTGTCCCAGATTTTTTCTGGTTTGCCTTCTGCAGCCAATTCAGCTTTGATGTCAGCTTCAGCTTGGGCAATAACATCATCAGTCAATTGAGCTTTTGATCCATACTTCAAGTGTGGAAGAGCTGGTTTGTTAACCATTGCACGACTTTCATTGTCTTGGTCGATTACGTGGTTCAATTGTGCCAACTCATCTTTAACGAATTGCTCATCCAATTCTTTGTAAGAAAGAACTGTTGGTTTCATCGCTGCGATGTGCATTGACAATTGTTTAGCAAGTGCTTCGTCTCCACCTTCAACAACTGAAATAACACCGATACGTCCACCGTTATGTTGGTATGCTCCAAAGTGTTGTGCATCTGTTTTTTCAATCAATGCAAAGCGACGGAATGAGATTTTTTCTCCGATAGTTGCTGTTGCAGATACATATGCAGCTTCAAGAGTTTCACCTGAAGGCATTGTCAAAGCAAGTGCTTCTTCATTATTAGCAGGTTTTCCTTCAGCAATAACTTTAGCTGTAGTATTTACCAATTCAACGAATTGAGCATTTTTCGCAACGAAGTCAGTTTCAGCGTTTACTTCAATAACTGCAGCAACATTACCGTTAACATAAACACCAGTCAAACCTTCTGCAGCAACACGGTCAGCTTTCTTAGCTGCCTTAGCCATACCCTTTTCACGAAGCAATTCAATCGCTTTTTCGATGTCACCGTCTGTTTCTACAAGCGCTTTTTTAGCGTCCATAACTCCGGCACCAGATTTTTCACGCAACTCTTTTACAAGTTTAGCTGTAATTTCTGCCATTTTGATTCTCCTATATTTTTTAAAAATAGGAGAGCCGGGCTAAGCCCTGCCCTCCTAGGTAATTACTATTTATATGAATTAAGCGTTGTCGCCTTCTACAACTTCAACGATTTCTTCAATTGAATCTGCTTGAGCTTCAGAAGCTGCAAATTCTGCTTCAACTGCTGCTGCATCTTCACCTTGACGTCCTTCGATGATAGCGTCAGCCAATTTAGCTGTGATCAATTTAACAGCGCGGATAGCATCATCGTTAGCTGGGATGATTACATCGATATCATCTGGATCAGTATTTGTGTCAACCATCGCTACAACTGGGATTCCCAATTTTTTAGCTTCTTTAACAGCGATTTGCTCTTTATGTGGGTCAACTACGTACATCACATCTGGGATACGAGGCATATCTTCGATACCACCCAAGAATTTTTCAAGACGTGCACGTTGTTTGTTAAGAAGTGCAACTTCTTTCTTAGGAAGAACTTCAAAAGTTCCATCTTCTTCCATACGTTTGATTTCTTTCAAACGAGCGATACGTTTTTGGATTGTTCCCCAGTTTGTAAGAGTTCCACCCAACCAACGGTGGTTGATGAAGTATTGACCTGAACGTACTGCTTCTTCAGCAACTGCATCAGCTGCTTGTTTCTTAGTACCAACGAACAATACAACTGCATCGTTAGCTGCTGCATCACGCATAAAATCGTAAGCTTGGTCAGCATATTTTACAGTTTGTTGTAAGTCGATAACGTGAATTCCGTTACGCTCAGTGAAGATGTACTTAGCCATCTTAGGGTTCCAGCGACGAGTTTGGTGACCAAAGTGTACACCAGCCTCAAGAAGTTGTTTCATTGAAATTACTGCCATGAGTATTTCTCCTTTTTGTTTTTTTCCTCTTCTTGACTTCAACTCGCAAAACGACCCAAAGGCAACTGTTTCACAATTCATCAAGAATGAGTATTATCGTTCACACGACAAGTTTGATTTTACCATACTTTTTCAATATTTTCAAGTAATTTTAGCAGATTTTTAAAGTAAGGTAACTATATAAATCATAAAAGAGGCTCCAATCGAGCCTCTTCGTTTTATTCATTAGTTTGGATAGATATATGTTACAAAACCTTCTGAAGTTGTAGTAGGATTGAACCAACCACGTTTATTTCCGATTGTACGATTTCCACCATAGTTTGATTCAGATACTTGGATACTTGTTGATGATGAAACAGCTGTAACTACGGCTACGTGTCCATATCCACCATCATTCCAACATGCAATCGCACCAACTTGAGGTGTAGATCCTGTACGGAATCCTGCAGCTGCTGCACTTGTAGCCCACTGTGCTCCATTACCCCAGTAGTCTCCAGCCCAAGGTGCCAATGTCTTAGCTCCCCATGTACACTCTCCTGTTGGATAACTTGAAGCATTTGTACTGTATGTTGGGCGATGTTTTACTGGTGCAGGAGTGTAGCTTGTTGATTCTGTTGAAGCACTGCTTGAAGATGATTCAGACGAACTTGACTCAGATGAACTTGATGAAGAAGTAGTAGATACTGCTTGAACCTGTGCTGTAAAAGTTGTATTTCCAGAAGCAACTACTGTTTGTTGTTGACTTGCTTGTTTAGCTTTATAAGCTGCTTCTGCTTCTGCAGCTGCTTTAGCTTCTGCTTCTGCTGCAGCTTTTTTCTCGAGTAAACTTGCTTTTTCATCCTCTGCAGTAGCCTTTTCAGCAGCAAGATTCAATTCTGCAGCTTTTAACTCAGCTTGTTTTGTAGTTAATGATTGAGCATCATCAGCTAGTTTTTGCTGATTTGCAATAACTGTATTAATTGCATCATTGTTTGCTACTTGTTTTTCAGAAATAGCTTTTTTATCTGCTTTTTGTTGTTCCAACATTTTGTTGTTTGCAGATACGATTTCACTCATTGCAGCAACACGTGAAATAGCTTCTGTAATTGATTTTGAGTTTACAATTGTATTAATGTAATTTGTTGCAGCTCCATTTGTTTGAGCACTACGAGCTTGTTTTTGTAATGAATCATTGCGAGATACAATATTCTTAGAAAGTTCTGTAATTTCACCCTCAAGCTTTTTAGATTCTGCTTGTAGTCTATCATTTTCAGATTGCAAGTTTGATTGCTCTGTTTGAATAGCAGATACTTGCTCCTGAACTTGATCAACTTGTTTTTGGGCTTCTTGTTGTTGTGCTGTTAAGTTACTAATTTTATTATCTTGAGCAGCAATTTTGTCATCAGTAGTTTCTGCATGCGCAGTTGTTAAAACAGCTACTTGAGAAACCATTACTGTACTTAGTAAAAGTGACGCTAAGATTTTTTTCTTCATATTTCGTAGATACTCCTTCTTTTAAAGACATTACTAGTATACCAAAAAAAGGCCTAATGAATATTACGCCTTTGTTACATTTTTATTTCTTTCTTATAGATAAAATTTTTCAAAAATAAACTGAAAAATAATCATCCATATAAGATTCAAAATCATTGATGGTACTAAACTATAGACTATAAATAAAGACATACTATCCACAGTTAAACCTACCACTAATGCAAGTATATAAGCTCCCATCTCAAATAGAAAAGTCATGACAATAATTGCCAACATTCTCGTCCAACGATTCAATAAGATAACGCTATTAAATTTATGGAGAAATGCCCCCAATAAGACGAACAACAAAGTCGCAATCCCTATCAAGTGGAAAAAGTAAATGTCATAAACCAAACCCACTACAAAACAATAAGCTAAATAGAAATACTCTGATACTTCAATCGTCTCAAATAAGAGAAACAAAAATAGAAAATGACTGGCTAACTGTACATGGGGAAAAAATGAGCCCAAAAGCTGGCTAATATGGGCATCAATTAGAACAAAGAAAGGAAGCAATAAAAATACTCCAACTCGCTTCAACTGTCTCATTATGAATTCCCCACTAATTCTATCACACTCACATTATGAGTATCTGCACTTAATTTAACAGTTACTTCTCGTGTCAAGTAGTCCGTACTATGCGTTGTGGCAACCACTTCACCAACAGGAATATCAGCAACGTTAAAGTTTCCTAATCCACCAGTGGTCACCTTATCTCCTGCACTAATATCGCTACTACTATTTAATTGACTAATTTTTAGAACTTCATTTTCCTTGTCATAGCCAACGATAATCCCATAAATTGTAGTAGAACCATGTTGAATTTTAACAGAAATCTTATCAGCATTTTCTGTATTTGTCAGAAGGTTGACCATGGTAGAGTTCTCCTCTACTTTTGAGACACTCCCAATCAAGCCACCATTTGCAATTGCTAACATATTCTCAGAAGCCCCTTTTGATTTGCCTGCATCTAAGGTCAATTCCTGTTTCCAAGATACTGGAGAACGCATAATAACATCCGCTGCTAAAGTCTTTGTAGCTTGCAACTTGGACTTCATATCAAGCAATTGGCGCAGTTGTTCATTTTCCATCTTTAAACTTTCCGCCTCATTTGATTTAACTTCTAATTGGTAAATCTGTTTCTTCAAACTTTCATTTTCATTATAAGTTCGTGTCAAATGAGCCAAATCTGATTTGACAGAATCAAACCACTGAAAAGGTTTTTGCACAACCCTATCAACCAATGAGATTCCATCTCCTAATCTTGTCACAATTGTACTTGAATAAGTCGTCGCTAAGAGAGCTGAGACAAGCAGAACAGTGACAAAAACAATAATGACATATTTTGATTTTTTAAAACGGTTCATATCCCTACCTTTATATCAAAAACTGTTACAGTAACTTTTTATCAATTCCTGAAAGCTACTAAGATTTTAAGAAAAATAAGCAACAACCAAGTATGATAATAACAAGAATGGTCAGCGTATCCTTTCGAGTCCATTTCAATTGTCGGTATTGACTTCTGCCTTTTCCCCCCTGATAACCACGCGCTTCCATAGCGATAGCCAAGGAATCCGCACGTTTTAAACTTGTTGCAAAAAGAGGAATCAAAATGGGAATCATAGCCTTCACCTTTTGAACAATGCTTCCTTCACCAAAATCCACTCCACGCGCTTTCTGTGCATTCATAATCCGCGTCGTATCATCCATTAAGGTCGGAACAAAACGCAAACTCATAGATAGCATTAAGCCAATTTCATGAACTGGAACTTTCACACGCTTTAAAGGTGCTAATAGAGCTTCGACAGCTGATGCCAAACTTAAGGGCATGGTTGTTAAGGTTAACAAAGTTGAAAAGAAAATAATCAATACAAAACGACAAAAAATAATCCCAGCTTGTTGCAAAGCATAATCCGTGATTCTCACAAACGAAAACTCAAATAAAACATTCCCATTAGAAATGAAAAATAGTTGAAAAATAGTTGTGAAGGCAATCAAGAAAAACATAGACTTCAAGCCCTGAATAACAAACGAAAGAGATACTCCTGACAAGGCAATAAATATCCCTGTCGCTATGAAAAGAATTAGATTCGTCAAGGGATTATTAGCCCAAAAAACGATTAAAATCAGTAGCATCATAGCCAGTAATTTGCTACGTGGATCCAATCGGTGAACAATCGAATCTCCTGGGATATAACGCCCCAAAATCATACTATCCATTTAGCGACTCCTTGAACTCCTCTATCTTAATCGGTAATCGTTTAAATGACACGCCTCTATCAGCCAATCGTTTACAAAAGGATGTAATTTTAGGTACTCCCAACTGCACTTCTTCCATAAAGACAACATCTTGAAAGACATCACTTGGTTTACCACCCTTAACTAAACATCCTTTTTCCATCACATAGACTTGATTCGCATATTCAGCAACATCATCCATCAAATGCGTTACCAAGACAATGGTCATCCCTGACTGGTGGAGTTTTTTGAACAAGTTCATCAACTCTTTTCTCCCTAGAGGATCTAGGCCTGCTGTGGGTTCATCTAAGACTAATATAGCTGGCTCCATGGCAAGTATGCCTGCAATGGCCACACGTCTCATTTGTCCCCCTGACAGCTCAAACGGGCTACGATTTAAAAGTGATTCATCAATTCCAACCAGAGCCAGTTTCTCACGCGCAATCTGCTCCGCATCTTCTTCAGAAACTCCAAAATTTTGCGGTCCAAAAGCAACATCCTTCAAAACCGTTTCTTCAAAGATCTGATTTTCAGCAAACTGAAATACCAAGCCAACCTGTTTTCTAATTTGACGAATATCTTTATTTTTAGAAGTCGAGGTGATTAAGGTATCAAAAACCCGCACACTCCCTTGGCTTGGCACCAATAAACCATCTAATAGTTGTAAAATAGTTGATTTACCACTACCTGTGTGGCCAATTAAGGCCGTATAAGAACCATCTTCAATCGTCAAAGAAACATCTGACAAAGCTGTTGAAGCTAAGGGAGTCCCTTCTTGATACGTAAAACTCACATTTTCTAGAGCAATTCCCATAGTTTATCCTCTAGCTCACTTTCTGTCAAATAATTTTCAGGCAAATCATAGCCATTCTGATTCAAAGAATGTTTTAATTGATTGGCAAAAGGATCGTCTAATCCAATTTGATCTAAATCATTACGAGAGAAAAGTTCTCTTGGACTGCTGGTTGATTCAATTTCCCCTTTTTTCATGACCAACACACGATCACTCATGGCAACTTCTTCCAAATCATGTGTAATGGAAATGACCGTCATATCATAGTCTTTCCGAATTCCTTTTACTGTCTCAATCAGTTCTCTACGTCCCTCAGGATCCAACATACTCGTTGCTTCATCTAAGATTAAAATAGCTGGTCTCAGGGCTACAACACCTGCAATAGCCACACGTTGCTTTTGGCCACCTGATAGACGCGCTGGTTCTCTCTTTTTAAAGTCCAACATGCCAACCAAATCCAGAGCTTCTTCCACTCTCTTTTTCATTTCTTGACGAGAAAGTCCCTGATTTTCCAAACCAAAGGCAACATCATCTTCAACAGTCGCTCCAACAAATTGATTGTCTGGATTTTGAAAAACCATACCGATTTGACGACGTATATCCCAAACATTTTCCTCAGTCAGCCGTTGGCCATCCATTACAATCTCTCCGGATTCTGCTTCCAGTAAGCCATCAATTAAGCGAACCGTCGTTGATTTACCACTACCATTATGCCCTACAATCGAAAGCCATTCTCCACGTTTCACGTGAAACGTAATATCCTTCACATCGTAATATTCCTGACTTTCCTTATAGCGAAAAGAAAGATTTTTTACATCAATTATTGATTTCATTTCGAACCAAATGTCCCTTTAAATACATAGGCACTACCCTTAAAATAATCATAGCCAGAGTAGATAGTGAAAAACAAGGCTACATAAAGTAGAACTTGACCAAGCAAAGTCCAATGTAATAGCAAGAAAATAATCGCAAACATCTGACTGAATGTTTTAATTTTTCCAGGCATGGCTGCTGCTAAAACTGTTCCACCAGTTTCAACCAATAAAAGTCTTAAACCTGTCACAGCCAACTCACGACAGATGATCACTGCAACAATCCAAGCCGGAGCCATTCCTAACTCAATCAGCATAATAAAAGCCGACATAACTAGTAGCTTATCCGCCATAGGATCTGCAAATTTACCAAAATTACTAACCACATTCCATCTACGAGCTAAATATCCATCTAAATAGTCTGTAATACTGGCAATAGCAAAGATAATAGCTGCTAGCATATGACTCTCTATCGAATTTCCTACTGTTAAAATAAAGATAAAAATAGGTATAAAGAGAATTCGACCTATTGTTAAGATATTTGGAATTTGTTCTTTTTTCATTCGTTTTTCCTTAATTTTTAGTAAAGGTTACAGCGATTTTTCCAGTCTGAGCTGTTAATTTCGATAAATCAACAGTCTGATTGTCTACTGTTAAGGCAACACCTTTGACAACACCTAAAGTAATGGTCACAGGATTTTTAGTTGAAACGCTTGTTTCCGCACTTTTATTATCCGGTGATAAAGTCACACCACCCTCAAGATCACTTTCTGAAACACTAACCCAACTTCTAGCATCTGACACTGATAATTGCAACTTTGCAGTTTCCTTGCTCGTTTTATAAGCAACTTCTACTCGATTTCCTTCACCTGATACCGTTATAGCTGGTTCAATATTAGAAGAACTACTAGATGAGCTACTGCTTGAAGATGAAGTTACAAAACTAGTCGAGCTTGTTGCCTGGACCACACTATAACTAGACCCAGATGAACGCTCAGGTTGAGTCTGGAGATAATTCCAAACATAACAAGTCACAAATATTACAATCGATAGTGCAAAGAGTATAAAATAAAATAAAGGTAAAAATGATGTCCTATTTTTCTTACTTGAACGTCTCCTGCCTGTCAACTCCTCTTCATCAACATCTACTTCCTCATAAGTAATCATGCTCCCAGAATCATAAGCATCCAAGACAATTCGCTCATCAAGTTCAACTGCCCACGCATACTTTCTCAAAAAAGAACGAGTATAAAATGGACTAGGAAGTTGATCAAAATCATCATCTTCCATTGCCTCCAACATATCCAACTGAATTTCTGTTTTTTTATGTAATTCTTCTAAAGTCAACCCTTGGTTGGTTCTAGCTAAACGTAAAACCTCACCAATTGTTTTTTTCCTCATACTTGTCATTCCTTCTTTCTAGTGTCTATTATGATTAGTTGCTACGATGGAAATATTGTAAAATCAACTATGTCACCATCATCTATTAAATGGTGTCCAGCATCAAGGACATCCTCTAAAGTAATTTCCTGTAAAATTTTCGGCAAATCGAAAATTGTCTCACCTTGTCCAAAAGCATCATACTGCGTTGCAATAAATTCAAGAGAGTTCATGCTACTAAAAAATTCTCCAAACATCTCTCTTTTGATAATATCTAAATGATCCTCTGTAATATCTATATCCTTTGTAAATTTACGAATAGCCTTCCTAAACTGATGAGATAAAGCAACTGGCTCTTTTGTATCCATTGTCAACATGACAAAATGAAAGCGACTTGTTACTTCAATTTCAAGAGATAGGGAAGCATCTATTTTACCTGATTCATATAACTTTTGAAAACGATCCGAAGTCCAACCAAACATCATTGCAAACAATAATTTTAATAAAATATGATGTCGATAGCAATCCGCCTCAGCAACTTCTCGATTACCTCTAATTCCAATCGCTAGTTTGGGAGAAGATACTTCCATTCTCATACTGTCTGTTTGCTTTACATCTTGTAAAACAAACTTTTCTCTTGCTACATCCTGAACATCTAAATCTTTCAGTTCTTTGCTTTCAAAATAGTCCTGTACTCTTTCCACATCAAAATTACCAACTAAAAACAGAGACATGTTTACAGGTTTGTAATATCTTGTGAAATTTTCTTGCAAATTAGTTAGATTGATTTGGGAAATGGACTCCTCACTTCCAACTATATCAGTTGCTAAAGGTGTGCCAGGATACAAATTTGCTAAAGTTGAAAAGAATAAACACGAATCTGGATCATCTTGATACATTTCTCGTTCTTGCTGAATAATATCCTGCTCTCTTAAAATGGAATCTTCAGTAAAATGTACTGATGTTACCAATTCATCAAGTAACTCTAAATTTTCTAAAAAATGATCCGTTGCTGAAAAAAGATAGCTTGTTTTTGTAAAGCTTGTAAAGGCATTGCTATCCGCACCTAGACTCGTAAAAGCTGACATCAAATCGCTAGAATCTTCTCTCTCAAATAATTTATGTTCAAGAAAATGAGCAATTCCTACAGGATATTCTTTTACATTTCCGTCAACGTCTGTGACAAGCGTATCTATCGAACCAAACTGGACAGTTACACTCCCGTAAACCTCTTTAAATTCCTTTTTAGGCAAAAGAGCAACTGTCAATCCGTTGGCCAAACGAGTTTGATAAACCATTTCTTTTACAGCTGGATAGTATTTTTCTTCAAAAACAACCTTTGTCATTCTATTCCTTCCATAAAGTAAATCGCCTGTAGTTTCACATTATTAGCTGCTCTACAAATAGCATCTTTGTCAACTTGCTTGAGTTTTGCAATCCAACCTTTAAAGTCTGCTGAAGATTTTCCAAGTAAGGCATTTTGATAAGCACGTTCAATCAATGAAGATTGATTATCTTGAGAAAGCAACAAAGACCGACGAATCATTTCCTTTGTCTGCTCCAGCTCAAGCTCTGTAAAATAACCTTTTTTTAAATCAAGTAATTGATTATTCATCATTTTTCGAGCCTGATTCCGATTTTCTCGATCAATGCCAGCATACATCCTCAAGAATCCACTAAACAAATCAAGCTGACTTGAAATAGTATAAGCCAATCCAGCATTTTCACGGACATTTGTAAATAGTTTAGAGTGAGCAAATCCACCCAGTAAACCATTCATTACAATCATGGGTAAATGTTGCTCCTCACCATATTCAGAAGGGCAATGATAACCTAATTCCAAAATGGATTGTCCCACATTTTTCCGAACCATAACTTCCTTAAGGATATTCGAATAAGGTTGACAATACTGAACCGTCACATCTCCTTTTCGACCTTTAAAGCCAAATGATTCTAATACATTTTGAATTTCAACCTCATTAAAATCACCTAGGAAAAAGAAATCGATTCGATCATTGGCCAAGAATTCTTGGAAACAAGAATAAGAACTCTGTGGAGTTTCATCTAAAATACGATTTCGTAAATCACTATATTCCAATTGAAGACGTTCATCATGAAAAAACAATTTATCCAATTCTTTATGTGCAAAATAAAAAGAATCATCCATATCAGCTGCTAAACTTGCTAGCAATTGTTTTTTCTCAATTTCAAATAAGGCCGAATCAAACCCATTATCAACTACTACGGGGGAAAAAAGAGTTTCTTTTACTAGTTCCAAAACCTGAGAATTTAGCACATTTTTCCTACTCAAAAACTCATCACGAACATAGGTAAATGTCAATTCTACAATGTGACTTTGCCCTCTTCTGAAACAATTGGTTGACATATCTGTACCGTATAGACTGGCTAAATGTCTTCTCAAATCTTGAGAAGTGGGGTACATCTGGTTGGACGTTTCTAGCATACTCGCACTCAACATGCGACCTGCAATCATATCAAGAGATAATGGAGCGGTAAAACGAACGGTAATTTTGTTCGTTTTAAACTTTTTTGATTGGATAAAATGTGTTGAAATTCCATGCACTAACTCCATTGCTTACCTCCTTATATACAGGCTTCTATTATATCACGAAAACCTGAAATTTTCTTGTTCTCTGTAACACTTTTGAAATAAAAATCGCTTACATTTCTCCCTGTTCCTCTCACTATTTTTAGGAAAATATGGTATAATACCAAAGATTGAGGTGAATTATGGAATACAAATTATTTGAAAAATTTATTACCCTCCAAGCACTACTCAAAGAACTTGGAATTACACATAGCGGAGGAGCTATTAAATCATTTCTCTCTGAACATGCTGTTTACTTTAATGGGGAATTAGAGAGTCGTCGCGGTAAAAAACTTCGTATTGGCGATAAAGTTGACATCCCTGACATGAATATTGACATCTTGTTGACACAACCTACTTCTGAGGAGAAAGAGGAATATCAAGCTGATAAAGTTGAAAAAGAACGGATCGCTAAACTTGTCAGAGAGATGAATAAGGGATTTAAAAGAGACAAATCGAAACCTACTTCATCACCTAAAAGCAAACAAGCTCCACGATTCCCTGGTAGATAATCATGTGGCTACAAAACCTATCTCTCAAGACTTTTCGTAACTACAAAGAGACGAAAATAGACTTTAATCCTAAATTGAATGTCTTTTTAGGACGCAATGCACAAGGTAAAACAAATATGTTAGAGGCTATCTATTTTTTAGCCTTAACACGCAGTCATCGAACTCGAACAGATAAAAATCTCATTCATTTTGATGAGGAACAGCTTCATCTTTCAGGTCTTGTTCAGAAAAAAACTGGATCCATTCCTCTCGAAATCGAACTAACACAAAAAGGGCGTGTGACAAAAGTTAATCATTTAAAACAGGCACGACTTTCAGATTATGTCGGACACATGAATGTTGTCTTATTTGCTCCTGAAGATTTACAACTAATTAAAGGAGCACCTTCGGTTCGACGAAAATTCATTGATATGGAGCTTGGGCAAATTAAGCCAATCTATTTATCAGATTTAACCAATTATAACCACATCCTAAAGCAAAGAAACACTTACCTAAAATCAGCTCAAAAAATAGATGAAACCTTCCTTTCAGTCTTAGATGATCAGCTAGTCGATTATGGATGTCGTGTGATGAATCACCGCTTAGATTTCATAAAAAAACTAGAATATTTTGGGTGTAAGAAACATTTTGAACTCTCTAATCAGATTGAAGAGTTGTCAATATCCTATCAATCTTCTGTCAATATAACTGACAATCAAAACTTATCCGAATCTTTCAAAATTGCTTTAGAAAAAAGTAGATCCAGAGATTTATTTAAAAAGAATACTGGTGTCGGTCCTCATCGAGATGACATTTCTTTTTATCTAAACGGGATGGATGCTAGTTTCGGAAGTCAAGGCCAACATCGTAGTCTCGTCCTCTCGATAAAATTAGCAGAAATCGAGTTAATGGAAAGCATTACTACAGAATCTCCAATATTACTGCTTGACGATGTTATGAGCGAACTTGACAACACTAGACAACTAAAATTATTAGAAACGATTTCTCATTCAATCCAAACCTTTATCACAACAACAAGCTTAGATCATCTTCAAAATCTACCAGAAAATCTAAGTATCTTCACTATTCAGGATGGTAAAGTTTTTGTAAATTACAATTGACAATATTGTAAAAGAACTCCTGTTTCCACGGGAGTTCTTTTCATTGTTTTTTACATGGAATAATTTGGTGCCTCATTCGTAATTTGTACATCATGAGGATGACTCTCTTTCAAACCAGCACCAGACATTTCAATAAATTGAGCATTATCGTGTAGTTCTTTAAGGTTAGCTGCACCACAGTAACCCATACCAGAGCGAATACCTCCAATCATTTGGAAGACAATATCAGCTGCCGCACCTTTATAAGCAACACGACCTTCAATTCCTTCTGGAACAAGTTTATTTGCTTCATTGACAGAACCTTGGAAGTAACGATCGCTTGAACCTTTCTTCATAGCAGCAATTGATCCCATACCACGGTAAGTCTTAAACTTACGTCCTTGGAAGATTTCAGTTTCGCCTGGAGCTTCATCAGTTCCAGCAAACATTGATCCAAGCATAACTGCATTTCCACCTGCAGCAAGGGCTTTTACAATATCTCCAGAATACTTGATTCCACCGTCAGCAATGATCGTTTTACCATATTCACGCGCAACAGCTGCAGCATCGTAGATAGCTGTTACTTGCGGAACACCAACACCAGCAATCACACGAGTAGTACAGATAGAACCTGGTCCAATCCCAACCTTGACAACGTCTACACCTGCTTCGTAAAGTGCACGTGCTCCCTCAGCAGTAGCAATATTTCCAGCAATCAAAGTACGATCTGGGAAGTGGGCACGAATCTCAGCAATTTTACGTAAGACACCTGCAGAATGACCATGTGCAGTATCAATAACAATCGCATCCGCTCCTGCTTCAAAAAGAGCCTCTGCACGTTCAAATGTATCTGAAGTAACACCTACTGCACCTGCAACTAGTAGACGACCAAACTCATCTTTAGCAGCATTTGGAAACTCAATAACTTTTTCAATATCTTTGATAGTAATCAAACCAGAAAGACGACCTTCTTCATCTACCAAAGGAAGTTTTTCAATACGGTGTTCTTGAAGAATATTCTCGGCTGTTGCAAGATCTGTACCCACAGGAGCAGTAACAAGATTTTCACTAGTCATATGATTTGAGATTGGTTGGTTATAGTCTGAAATAAAACGAAGATCTCGGTTTGTCAAAATACCAACCAATTTACGATTTTCAAGTGTTTCAACAACTGGAACACCACTGATGCGGTAACGACCCATAAGCTCATCTGCTTCAGCAATTGTATGTTCAGGCGTCAAGAAGAACGGATCAATAATAACTCCATTTTCAGAACGTTTTACCTTACGAACCTCGTCTGCTTGTTGAGCAATTGACATGTTTTTATGGATAACTCCGAGACCGCCTGCACGAGCAATAGCAATAGCCATTTGACTCTCTGTAACTGTGTCCATGGCAGCGGTAATAATTGGGATATTTAAAGTCAAATTATCTGCCAATTTAGTTGTTAAATCTGCATCGTTAGGCAACACATGACTTTCAGCTGGAATAAGCAATACATCATCAAAGGTAAAACCTTTTTTCAAAAATTTAGTGTCCCAATTAGACATTCGAAGTTTCCTCTTTTCTTTCTTTTTGAGCTTGACTCTTTTTATATTGTATCTATCATACCATGATATAAAAATTTGTCAAATATTACAGGGGTAAATAAAAACTATCTTTTCTTCGAGATAGAAATGATAGTTTCTTGTAAAATAAACTTAGTTAAAGTAATGAAGTCCCATTGCTCCTTTAACCTCAGATAGGGTTTGACCTGCAACTTCACGCGCTCTTTCACTACCTTTTTGAAGCATATTATAAACTTCTCCCATATCCTTAGCAAATTCAATACGGCGCTCACGAATAGGACCAAGTTCACGTTCTAATATTTCAAGTAGATAACGCTTGGTTTTCACATCACCAAGACCACCTCGTTGATAATGTTCTTTCATGTCAGTAATTTCTTGAGCATCTTCTGGACGACCGAAAACATCTAGATAATGGAAAACCATATTTCCCTCAATCTTACCTGGATCTTCCACTCGAATATGATCTGGATCTGTATACATACTCATCACTTTTTTACGCAAAGTATCCGCATCATCAGCTAAATAAATACCATTATTGAGTGATTTAGACATTTTAGCATTTCCATCTAAACCAGGCAAACGCCCTGCTCTCTCATTTTCTGGATAAATACCTTCCGGCTCTACCAAGACATCACAGTTATATGCATTATTAAAAGAACGAACAATCTCGCGAGTTTGCTCAATCATGGGTTTCTGATCTGTCCCAACAGGAACATAATTAGCCTTGAAAGCTGTGATGTCAGCTGCTTGAGCTATTGGATAAACCAAGAATCCTGTCGGAATGCTTTCTCCAAATCCTTTCTGAGCAATCTCTGTCTTGACTGTTGGATTGCGCTCCAAACGTGCTAATGAAACTAGATTCATATAATACATAGATAGTTCAGCCAACTCTGGAATTTGGCTTTGAATAAAGATAGTTGATTTACTTGGATCCAATCCAACTGCGAGATAATCCAAAGCCACATTTCCGATAGACTCTACAATGGTTTGAGGGTCTTTAGCATGATCTGTCAAAGCTTGTTGGTCAGCCAAGAACACAAACATATCATACTTATCCACTTCCTGTAATAATACTCGATTTTTTAGACTTCCAACATAATGTCCAATATGCAATTTTCCTGTTGGACGGTCTCCTGTTAAAATAATGGGTTTAGTCATTTTGTTCTCCTTCGATATAGTCCCTTCAATTATAGCATTTTTTTAATGAAATAACTGTAATTTATCAAAATAAATCAGCCTTGCTATTTATGAATTCGTGTAAAGTATGCTGTAAATATAATTTACACAAAATTGACAGATAAAAATTTGAATATTTCCGTATTTTCTAGTAGAATAAATATATTACACATATAGGAGAAAAACATTGCTTACAGTATCTGATGTTTCACTACGTTTTAGTGATCGCAAACTTTTTGATGATGTCAATATCAAATTTACAGAAGGAAATACTTACGGATTAATCGGTGCTAATGGTGCCGGAAAATCTACCTTTTTAAAAATTTTAGCCGGAGATATCGAACCTACTACTGGTCACATCTCTCTTGGTCCAGATGAACGTCTCTCTGTTCTTCGTCAAAATCACTTTGACTATGAAGATGAACGTGCCATTGATGTTGTTATCATGGGAAATGAAAAACTTTATAGCATCATGAAAGAGAAAGATGCCATCTACATGAAGGAAGATTTCTCAGATGAGGATGGAGTGCGTGCTGCCGAACTTGAAGGAGAGTTTGCCGAGCTTGGAGGATGGGAAGCAGAAAGTGAAGCCTCTCAACTCCTTCAAAACCTAAATATCCCAGAAGAATTGCACTATCAAAATATGAGTGAATTGGCCAACGGTGAAAAAGTAAAGGTTCTCCTCGCCAAAGCACTTTTTGGTAAACCAGATGTTCTTCTTTTAGACGAGCCGACCAATGGTTTGGATATCCAATCTATTACTTGGTTAGAAGATTTCTTGATTGACTTTGATAACACAGTCATAGTAGTATCCCATGACCGTCACTTCTTGAATAAAGTATGTACCCACATGGCAGACCTTGACTTTGGAAAAATCAAACTCTATGTCGGAAACTACGACTTCTGGAAGGAGTCTTCTGAACTCGCTGCTAAATTGCTAGCAGACCGTAATGCCAAAGCAGAAGAAAAAATTAAACAATTGCAAGAATTCGTTGCTCGTTTTTCTGCCAATGCTTCTAAATCAAGACAAGCAACATCACGTAAAAAAATGCTTGATAAGATTGAACTAGAAGAGATTGTACCATCCAGTCGTAAATATCCATTTATCAACTTTAAAGCTGAGCGTGAAATTGGTAATGATCTCTTGACAGTAGAAAATCTAACTGTAAAGATTGATGGTGAGACTATTTTAGATAATATCAGCTTTATCTTGCGTCCAGGTGATAAGACAGCGCTTATTGGGCAGAATGACATCCAAACGACTACATTAATTCGTGCAATCATGGGAGATATTGACTATGAAGGAACTGTCAAGTGGGGAGTTACAACTAGTCAATCTTACCTGCCAAAAGATAACTCAGCTGATTTTGCAGGGGAAGAATCAATTCTTGACTGGTTGCGTCAATTCGCAAGTAAAGAAGAAGATGACAATACTTTCCTACGTGGTTTCCTCGGCCGTATGCTCTTCTCTGGAGATGAAGTTAACAAACCTGTAAACGTCTTGTCAGGAGGAGAAAAAGTCCGCGTCATGCTTTCCAAACTCATGCTCTTGAAATCAAATGTTCTTGTCCTCGATGATCCAACCAATCACTTGGACCTGGAATCTATCTCAAGCTTGAACGATGGATTGAAAAACTTTAAAGAATCAATCATCTTTGCCAGTCATGACCACGAGTTTATTCAAACTCTAGCTAACCATATCATTGTCTTGTCTAAAAATGGCGTCATCGACCGTATCGATGAAACCTATGATGAATTCCTAGAGAATGCAGAAGTACAAGCAAAAGTTAAAGAACTTTGGAAAGACTAAAAAAATTCAAAACTCAGTTGGGTTAACCAGCTGAGTTTTCTAACATTTTATGAGGTAACATGAAATTATTTTTTAAAACATATTGGACCTATTTTGTTTCTTTCATCATTCCCATAATCATTATGACAGGAGTATATCTATCTCAAGGTATCTACTGGAATAGCGATACATCTCCATTATTAGGAGATGGGTTTCATCAATACGTTATTTTTGATGTAGCTTTACGAAATATCCTACATGGAAATGGTAGTCTATTTTACACCTTTACAAGTGGCCTCGGATTAAATTTCTATGCCCTATCTAGTTATTACTTGGGAAGTTTCCTTTCACCTCTAGTTTACTTTTTTTATCTGTCGAATATGCCAGATGCTGTCTATCTGACAACTCTCTTAAAATTTGGATTGATTGGTTTGTCAACTTACTTTAGTTTAAATAAATTATTTCAATCGATTACTAAGCCTTTAAAACTAGGTTTATCTACTTCCTATGCTCTAATGAGTTTCACTGTCAGTCAATTAGAGATAAAAACCTGGCTAGATATTTTTATCTTGATTCCTTTAATTATAACTGGTTTACAGCTACTGATAACTGAAAAGAAATTCCTATTGTACTTTACAAGTCTGTCAATCTTATTTATCCAAAACTATTATTTTGGCTATATGACAGTATTGTTTCTTATTTTCTGGTATCTCTGTCAAATTTCGTGGGACTTTAAGACTCGAAAATCATCTTTTCTTGATTTCATAATCACCTCCGTTTTAGCTGGTATGACTAGTTTGATTATGACTCTTCCCACTCTGTTTGATTTACAGACACATGGGGAAAAATTAACTGAAATTACAAAGTTTCAAACTGAAAGTAGCTGGTATCTTGATCTCTTTGCTAAGCAATTCATCGGTTCCTTTGATACAACCAAGTATGGGGCTATTCCAATGATTTTTGTAGGACTACTTCCTCTTATTTTGACTATTTTATTTTTTACGCTGAAATCCATTAAGTTTCACGTGAAACTTATCTATGCAATCTTCTTTACATTTCTAATTGCAAGCTTTTATATTGAAGCTCTTGATTTATTTTGGCAAGGCATGCATACTCCAAACATGTTTTTACATCGCTATGCTTGGATTTTCTCTACCTTGTTAATTTACACAGCAGCAGAAGTCTTAAATCGTCTGAAAGAAATTAAAATCTGGAATTTTTTAGTTTCGCTTTTTCTTATAGTAACAGGATTTTTAGCTACCATCTATCTAAAATCACATTATTCTTTTTTAACAGATTTGAATATCCTACTGACTCTTGAATTTTTAGTTGTCTATTCTCTTTTACTCCTTGCGGTTATCAAAAAATTTATCTCGGTGAATCTGTTTGCCATTCTAATTTCTTTATTTATAATAATTGAAGTGAGTTTAAATGCTTCATCTCAAATAGACGGAATTGCTAAAGAATGGGGATTTGCTTCTCGAAGTGCTTATAGTAGAGATATCCCAGCTATGGAATCTTTCTCAACATATATTGGAAATTCATTTACTCGTACTGAAAAACTACAAACTCAGACGGGAAATGACAGTATGAAATTCAACTACAATGGAATCTCTCAATTCTCATCTGTTCGAAATCGTTCAGCAAGCTCTACTTTGGATAAAATTGGGTTTAAATCCTCTGGAACTAATCTCAATCTCCGTTATGGCAATAATAGTATTTTGGCTGATAGTTTATTTGGAATCCAGTATAATATCTCAGAAAGTCCTATTGATAAGTATGGTTTTAAAGATATCTATCAAAAAGATAATCTTACCCTGTATGAAAATCAATACTCTCTTCCGATTGCATTTGCTAGTCAATTTGTTTACAATGATGTCAAGTTCAATGAACATACTTTAGATAATCAAGCCTCGTTTTTAAATCAACTTGCTAACGTCGATTTTGATTATTTTTCTCCAATCCCTTATGACAAAACAGAAAATACTGATGATTTGATTAGTGTTACAAGTTCTTCAAATGAGGATGCAGCAATCCAGTATCAAATTGAAGTACCAGAAAACAGCCAAGTTTATCTTTCTTTCACAAATCTTCACTTTTCTAATGATAAACAAAAGAAGGTTGATATCCTTGTAAATGGAGAAAAGAAAACTTTTACAACTGATAATGTCTTCTCCTTCTTTAATCTAGGCTATACAAAAGAGAAAAAGACTTTCAATATCAATGTTAGTTTCCCTGGAAATTCACAAGTATCATTTGAATCTCCTACCTTCTATCGTTTAGATACCCAAACTTTAACTGAGGCAATTCAAAAAATCAAAGAACAACCTGTCACAATATCAACTTCTAAAAACAAGGTTTTTGCTACATATGATGTCCAACAAGATACATCTATTTTTTTCACCATTCCTTATGACAAAGGTTGGTCTGCCTACCAAGATGGTAAGAAAATAGAAATTAAACAAGCTCAAACTGGATTTATGAAAGTTGATGTTCCCAAGGGGAAAGGAACTATTACACTTTCCTTCATTCCCAATGGTTTTATTGCTGGAGCAATTTGTTCCTTTACTTCTCTCTTACTATTTGGAACCTATAATCACAGACGAAAGTCATCTAAGGCATAAAAAATCGACCAATTAATCGGTCGATTTTTTTAATCTTCTTCCATTTTCTTAGGTTGATAGGCTAGCATACCTAAACCAGTAAATAGGGCTAATATCACGGCAAGGAAAACGACTTGATGATGAATATTTCCTGTCATAGAGATTGTTTGTCGTAATCCCGAAACTGAATAACTCATTGGTAACCAGGGATTAATAGCTCTAAAGAAATCATTTGTCAAGGCAAGTGGATAAGTACCTGCACTTGATGCTAACTGTAATAAAAGCAAAATAAGAGAAAAGAAAGCTCCTATACGGCTATTCCATGTTGTTAAAGCGGTCACCATGGACATGAATACTAAACTTGTTAGGATAATGAGAATAAATGTTCTCATCTCATGATTTGCAGTTAAACCAATAAGATGAACTCCTCCATATACCAAAATTCCTGCTAAAACAGCTATAATACCATTTATTTCAGCTCGAGATTTCAACCAAGCCCAACGGCTATCCGGATGACGTCCTGAAGGCAACTTCGCAAAGATCATATTCGTTGATATTGCTGCAACAAAAAGAGCAACTGATATCATATAAGGAGACATTGCAATTCCATTTACAGGAACTTGATCATTGTCTGTTTTTGAAAGATTGAGTGGATTTGACAAAATCTCTGCATTTTTAGATTCCGTAGATGATGATTTGAGTTGATCACTAGCATTACTTAGTCCTTGTCCTAAAGAAGCAACTCCTGTCTGTAAACCTTCCAATCCAGAAGTTAACTTTGTTCCACCTTCTGCTAGTTTCCCAGCTCCATCTGCCAATTTATTAGCTCCACTTTCTAATTGAGAAGCACCTGAAATTAACTGACTGGATTTGTCAGCTAGTTGGCTAGAGCCTGACTGCAATTTATCAACTCCTGCTATCAATTCTTGACTCTTTTGATTCAATTGGTTAGAGCCAGTTGATAATTTTTCAATACCAGACACTAATTCTGGAGTTTTTTCAACTAATTGACCAACTCCTGCTGTCAATTTAGAAGATTTTTGTGTCAAGGTAGTTGAGCCTGAAACTAATTGGTCCAAACTACCTGTCAAGGTGGAATTCTTTTCACTTAGTTGACTTGCGCCCTGAGAAACTTTATCAACACCTGCAGTATATGCGTTTACCCCCGATGTGATAGACTGACTAGCAGGAACTAATTTACTCGTCAATGTTCCCTGTATCTCTGTTAATCCACTTGACAATCCTGTCAAAGAAGTAGAAGCAATAGGTAATACTTGATTAGCTTGATTTTTTAATGTCGAAAGATTAGAAGATTGATTTTGTAAGTTTTCTAAACTTCCCTGTAAACCTTGAACTAAAGCTACAATTGACTGTGCTAATTGAATACTATCAGTCGAATTTTGAGATACAGAAGCACTTATTTCAGCTTGTTGCTCACTTGTCAAAGATTGATAAGCTGCTGTCGATTGAATATTGGCTAATGTAGTCGCTTTATCAGACTGAGCACTTGCTAACATTTGATTAGAAAGAGATACTATACTTGATAAAACAGAATCTAAGTGTTTTGTATCTCCAACATCAATATTTTGAATAGCTTGATTTAACTGATTTAGACCGGAAGATAATTGAGCAATTTGATCTTTTTGCTCAGACGAAGCATCTAACTTACTAGAAAGTTGTTGAATTCCTTCACTTAATTGCTCCACCCCCATTCGAAGTGTAGCTGATTGATTAGATAACTGATTAGCACCTGTTGCAAGATTTCTTACTCCATTTGTATAGGCACTAACACCAGATGAAAATTGATTAAGACCAGCATTAAGCTGAGAAACACCGCCAGTATAGGATTCTACACCAGTATATAACTGATTGATTCCTCTTACTAATTCAGGACTTTTAGAAGATAATTGACCTAACCCACTATCTAATTGACTCACTGCACCAGTATATGTAACTAAACCACTATTAAAATTCCCTAAGCCAAGATGAAGTTGTTCGACACCAGAAATATAAGAGGATAATCCTCTAGTAAACTGTTCCGTTCCATTTGAAAATGTTAAACTTGAATCTGCTAAAGAGTGTAGGTTAGTAGTTAATGTGTGACTTCCTGTCACTAACTGATTCGCTCCATCAGTTAATTTTTCACTACCAGAAGATGCTTGACTCATACCATCCTTTAAATCGACCATTTTGTTAAATAAAGCTTTGGTATAGGTCTCGGTTACATTGGTAGAAACATTCTGCTTTAATTGTGTCATTGCAGAATCACTCATCTTGCTTGCAATAAAGCTATGACCACTTGAAGTCTGATAATCGATTTGCATTTGCTCTGGATAATCCGTTAAAATAGAAGCTGCTTTTTCAGATAAATCACTGGGTAAAGTCACTACCATATAGTAATCGCCATCTTCCAATCCCTTCTTTCCTTCCTCTTCATCTACAAAATGAAAATCCAAGGTTTTATTTTCTTTTAAATTGGTCACCATGTCTTTTCCTATAGACATGCTATTACCATTATAGGAAGCCTCTTTATCATTATTAACAACTGCCACAGGTAAGTCAGACAATTGCCCATATGGATCCCACATTGATGACAAAAATATGATATTGTACAGAGCTGGAATAAGAGAAATCCCTATCATGACAATAATAAAGGTTGGTTTTTTAAAAATTGCTTTCCATTCTTTAAACATAGTTTCTCCTTTTTTAAACATATTGTCTAAAATTTTGATATAATAGATTATACATTAAAAAATCTAAATTACAAGATAAAAAATCCATTTTTAGACATATGGTCTAATTTGTTTATAAGGAGGAAATATGCAAGAAAGTAACAAACGCTTAAAAACAAAGCGAACTATTGAAAATGCTATGGTACAATTACTAATGGAACAACCATTTGATCAAATTTCTACTGTCAAGCTAGCAGAAAAAGCCGGAATTAGTCGTTCCAGCTTCTATACTCACTATAAAGATAAGTATGATATGATTGAGCACTATCAAAGCAAGCTATTCCATACATTTGAATATATTTTTCAAAAACATGCTCATCACAAAAGAGATGCTATTTTAGAAGTATTTGAATATCTAGAGTCAGAACCACTCCTGGCTGCTCTTCTTTCTGAAAATGGGACCAAAGAAATCCAAAATTTCTTACGAAATAAACTTCATATCATGCTCAGCACAGATTTACAAAAACGCTTTATGCAACTGAATCTCACTACCACTGAATTAGAATATAGTAGCATCTATCTAACTCACGCACTTTTTGGTGTCTGCCAAACTTGGATTGCACATGGAAAAAAAGAAAGTCCTCAAGAAATAACAGACTTCCTTATGAAGATGCTTGGTGATATAAATTGATACAAAAAAGGAACAACACTATGTTCCCTTTTATCTATACTCCGCCAGTAGGACTCGAACCTACGACATCATGATTAACAGTCATGCGCTACTACCAACTGAGCTATGGCGGATAAAATAGTCCGTACGGGATTCGAACCCGTGTTACCGCCGTGAAAAGGCGGTGTCTTAACCCCTTGACCAACGGACCTTCTATCTGTAGCAGATATAACCATTATATCAATTTCTTGCTAATTGTCAATTACTTTTGAGATTTTTTCTCTAGAATATCTTTTAATTTTCTAATTTTTAATCTTGAAATAGGACAACGATGGTCTTCATAGAAAACAATTTCTAAGTTTTTTCGATCAATTTCTCTGATATTGCCTATATTTACCAAAAATGACTTATGAGGAGAATAAAATCTCTGAGTATGTTTGTCCTTTTCCTGAATATCTGTCATGGTACCGTAAAACTCTTTTGCAAAATTTTTACCAATAATGCGCAATTTATGAGAAACTCCTGTCGTTTCAATATACAAAATATCATGGTAAGGAATTTTTAAATCATTTCCCTTGTAATTGTAGTCAAAATAATCTACCACATCTTCATTTTCAAGTAACATACTCTTCGTGTAGAATATATTTTGCTCAATTCTCTTCTTAAATAACTCATCATTGATATCCTTATCAACAAAATCTAAGGCTGATACCTGATATTTATAGGTTAGAGTTGCAAACTCTGATCGACTTGTGATAAAGACGATAATAGCGTAAGGATTGTAATGACGAATGAGCTGAGCCACTTCAAATCCCTTTTTCTCAATTCCATGAATATCGATATCTAGGAAATAAAGCTGGTTTACTTCGTCGTTTTCAATGTATTCTTCAAATTCACGGACTTTTCCCGTTGTCTTGTATGATATTGGAATATTCGATTCTTTCGAAATTTCATCCAATATTCTCTCTAGTCTCACTTGATGTTCAATAACATCTTCTAAAATTAAAACTTTCATTCAAATTCCCTCTTAAATCTAATGATTTGTCTAAATGTACTGCCTTCCATCTCTGTTTCTAAAATAATATTATTGTACTTATCTAATAATTCTTTCACATTATTTAATCCTACTCCGCGATTTCTTCCCTTAGTGGAGAATCCTAAAGCAAATAGATCTCCTGAAGGAGTCATCGTCATTTTACATGAATTCTGAATCACAATAACTGTTTCAGTTTCCATCTTAATAACTGCTACTTCCATCTGCTTTTTATAACTATCAGCAGATCCTTCGACAGCATTGTTCAATAAAACACTCATAATACGAACCAAATCCAATAGTTCAATTGGAAGATTAGTAATCGTATCTTTTACTTCCAGTGTAAACTCTACACCATTATTTCGAGCATAGACAATTGACTGAGCAACTAAACTTCGTAAAGCTGAATCTTCTATGTTGTTCAAATCAAAGTAAGTGTACTTATCTGAACGCAATTTATGATTTGCTTTAACTAAAACTTCATTGTAAACTCTGTCAATTTCCTGTAAATTACCACTGTCAATTGCCATCTGCATGCTGACAAGCATCCCAGCATAATCATGTCGAAAACCACGGATTTCATTATACAAGCCAACAATTTCATCTGTGTAGTTTTGTAAATGTTTCTGTTCAAATTTCTTCTGCTTCAAAGCAATCTCTTTCTCCATTTGTTCTTTATGCGAATTCATTGCAAAGAAGGTCAAAAATAGAGAAATAAAGACAATAGATGACAAAATACTTCCAAAACTATTCAAATGTTTAATCGTACTTACTATATCTGAAACGAAAGATAAAAGATGTAACAATAGTAAAGCAAAAAATACTTTTTTCAAAAAAGGATAAAGGTAGTCCTTGTCAAAATAGGCTAGTTCCAAATGGAAATAATGAATGATTTTTAAGACAACAAAATAGGTCAACGTTGAGATTGCTAAAAAGAATAGGCCATAATATTGTAAAACAAAATTGTCTCCTGTTATAGAGGAGAAAGTCACGGACAGAAAGTTATGAGTGCTCTCATATAAAAGAGATAGTAGTAAACTTATGAATAGTCCTCTATCCCTCTCATACTGTTTGATCCATCGAAAATAGGAATATAATCCCAAAGGAAATAAAAATGTTACAATTCCTAACCCATCTAAAGATAGAAAATAGAAGGGAAGTTCAAGTACTGCTTCTACTAGTAATGTATAAGCACCAAAAACGTATAGTTCCTTTGCTTTTATTTGACCTTTACAAATTAAATGGTAACTGTGACTAAGAATTAGAAAATATAATATAAAATCCACTACTAAGAAAAAATCCATTCTGCTACTCCTTTATCTTCTTCTAAATAAATTAAATAAAGCACCATCTGGTTTCCTCATCTCCCCACCTTTAATCTTTTGCAATTCTTTTTCCTTCAAGGCTACAAACTGTTCCAATTTAACTGTGTTTTTCATAATAAAATCTCCTCAATGTTTTTTTCTTGTAAGCTAACTTACAAAAACTATTATACAAAATGGAATTTTGTTTTAGATAAAATTCTCTCAACTGTCATTTTTTTATCCCCAAGTGTACTTTTTTAAGAAAAAAGCCGGGAAAATTCCCAGCTTTGCTACTATATTGATCCCAGCAGGATTCGAACCTGCGACCGTTCGCTTAGAAGGCGAATGCTCTATCCAGCTAAGCTATGAGACCTAATACAGCTATTCTACCAAAAATTCAATTGAAAGTCAATTTTCTATTTATGATAGGGTGAGCCCTGCTGTATTGTAAAAGCTCGATAGATTTGTTCAACAAGGACTAGTCTCATTAACTGATGGGGCAAGGTTAAACGGCCAAAACTAACAGAGAGATTGGCTCTCTTTTTTACATCCTGTGCTAATCCCAGACTCCCTCCAATAATAAATGTAAGAGTAGAAAATCCTTTTATAGAAGCTTCTTCTAACTGCTTACTAAATTCTTCTGAAGCAAGTGTTTTCCCCTCAATGGCTAACACAATAACAAAATCACGATCACCAACTTTTGATAAAGTTCTCTGACCTTCTATTTCTAAAATCTTTTGATTTTCTGACTCACTAGCCCTATCTGGTGTTTTTTCATCTGCTAGCTCAATCATTTCAAGCTTAGCAAATCGAGAAATTCGTTTTGAATACTCCGCGATACCATCTTTTAAATACTTTTCTTTCAGTTTCCCAACTGTTACAACTTTAATTTTCATGACTCTATTCTAACATATTCTTTATTTTTTAACATCTTATTCACAAAATAAAAGGTTAATTTTAACCGAGAAAACCACAGATTTTTGAAAGTTATCCACAATCTGTGAAAAACTTTTGTGTTTAAGTTATAATTAAGCTAGTCAGTTTATACTTTCAGTAATTTCAAACATATGGAGGAAAATATGAAACATCTAAAAACATTTTACAAAAAATGGTTTCAATTATTAGTCGTTATCGTCATTAGCTTTTTTAGTGGAGCCTTGGGGAGTCTTTCAATAACTCAACTAACTCAAAAAAGTTGTGTAAACAACTCTAACAACAATAGTACTATTACACAAACTGCCTATAAGAACGAAAATTCAACAACACAGGCTGTTAACAAAGTAAAAGATGCTGTTGTTTCTGTTATTACTTATTCAGCTAACAGACAAAATAGCGTATTTGGCAATGATGATACTGATACAGATTCTCAGCAAATCTCTAGTGAAGGATCTGGGGTTATTTATAAAAAGAATGATAAAGAAGCTTACATCGTAACCAATAATCACGTTATAAATGGCGCCAGCAAAGTAGATATTCGTTTGTCAGATGGAACTAAAGTACCTGGAGAAATCGTCGGAGCTGATACTTTCTCTGATATTGCTGTCGTCAAAATCTCTTCAGAAAAAGTGACAACAGTAGCTGAATTTGGTGATTCTAGTAAGTTAACCGTAGGAGAAACTGCCATTGCTATTGGTAGCCCGTTAGGTTCTGAATATGCAAATACTGTCACTCAAGGTATAGTATCTAGTCTTAATCGAAATGTATCTTTAAAATCTGAAGATGGACAAGCCATTTCTACAAAAGCCATCCAAACTGATACTGCTATTAACCCAGGTAACTCTGGTGGCCCACTGATCAATATTCAAGGACAAGTTATCGGAATTACCTCAAGTAAAATTGCCACAAATGGAGGAACATCTGTAGAAGGTCTTGGTTTTGCAATCCCTGCAAATGATGCTATCAATATTATTGAACAGTTGGAAAAGAACGGAAAAGTGACTCGTCCAGCTTTGGGAATTCAAATGGTCAATCTCTCAAATATTAATACAAGTGATATTAGAAGACTGAATATTCCAAGCAATGTAACATCTGGTGTAGTTGTTCGTTCTGTGCAGAGCAATATGCCTGCTAATGGTCATCTTGAAAAATACGATGTTATTACAAAAGTAGATGACAAAGAGATTGCTTCATCAACAGACTTACAAAGTGCTCTTTACAATCATTCTATCGGAGACACCATTAAGATAACTTACTATCGTAACGGTAAAGAAGAAACTACATCTATTAAACTTGACAAGAGTTCAGGTGATTTAGAATCTTAATTGACATCTATGTAAAGAAAGCTTTACATAAAAGAAAAGATGTGTTAGTGTAGAATCATGGAAAAATTTGAAATGATTTCTATCACGGATATACAAAAAAATCCCTATCAACCTCGAAAAGAATTTGATGGAGAAAAACTACATGAACTAGCACAGTCTATCAAAGAAAATGGGGTCATTCAACCGATTATTGTTCGTCAATCTCCTGTTATTGGTTATGAAATCCTTGCAGGAGAGAGACGCTATCGGGCTTCACTTTTAGCTGGTCTAAGGTCTATCCCAGCTGTTGTTAAACAACTTTCAGATCAAGAAATGATGGTCCAGTCCATCATTGAAAATTTGCAAAGAGAAAATTTAAATCCAATAGAAGAAGCACGCGCCTATGAATCTCTTGTAGAGAAAGGATTTACCCATGCTGAAATTGCAGATAAAATGGGCAAGTCTCGTCCTTATATCAGCAACTCTATTCGCTTGCTTTCCTTGCCAGAACAGATCCTCTCAGAAGTAGAAAATGGCAAACTATCACAAGCGCATGCTCGTTCGCTAGTTGGGTTGAATCAGGAACAACAAGACTATTTCTTTCAACGAATCATAGAGGAAAACATTTCTGTAAGGAAGTTAGAAGCTCTTCTGACAGAGAAAAAACAAAAGAAACTTCAAAAAACGAATCATTTCATACAAAATGAAGAAGAACAGTTAAAAAAACTACTCGGATTAGATGTAGAAATCAAATTGTCTAAAAAAGATAGTGGCAAAATCATTATTGCTTTCTCAAATCAAGAAGAATACAGTAGAATTATCAACAGCCTGAAATAAGGCTGTTCTTTTATTTTTTTATCTCACAAGGTTATCCACTATTTTTTTTAATAAAAAGCTTAATAAATCAATAGTTCCTGCCTTTATCCCCAACCTGTGGATAAAACTTGGTAACATTGTGGATTATTTTTCACAGCTTGTGGAAAATTCTTGCTATCTATGGTAAAATAAGTCTAACATTAAACTTTTAAATAGTAAAGGAGGAGAAAGGA